>JBGTCQ010000169.1:0-7677 GCA_041748755.1 Chroococcidiopsidaceae cyanobacterium
TAACAAGATACTCTAGCTAACTTGGGTAGCGTGTTTTATTTCTAGGTTATTTTTAAAATTGTATAAATTCTGAGATTATTTGTAAGAAAAGTGTTTAAACTTAGCGATACAAATGTTAGAAAAGGTAACGGTTAGCTCCAATATTTATGATTTGAGTTTTTCCAAAGGATACTTAGCTAACATTTGTTCAAAGGGTAATGGTACACCGTCAGGCGTGTAGACATACATCTGTCCATCATCGCTTTTTGTAGCTGCTAAGACTAACCGCTGTTTATAGGCTAATTCATACCATTCATTAAAAGTATTCCGTTCTGCCTTCTGACTAGGAAGATTTTTTTCTGATGGTAGCCAACCATCTCTAATTGCAGTATTTAGCCATCCTCCTGGGTTAACGACTTTGCCCCCATCAAGCGCTTCTTGAAGGGCTGTTATAGCGCTTGAAACAATCTCAACTGATGCAGATTTAATTGTTTTAGTCAGAGTTGTATTAAGTTTAATTCCAAGTTCAGTAAGCTCTAACTTAACTTTGTCGCTAATGTCCCGTGATTGATTTGTTTTCTTCTTATCTAGAGAAATCACTTTGGAATCCGTAGAGGATGTATAAGCAAGTTGAATTTCAGCTTGGCGAAGGCATTCATTCAGTTGTTCTCTGAGTTTTAAGTTTTCAGACTTGAGCGATTCTATCTGTTGCTTGAGGTCTAGAACCTGCATAGCTATTCCCTGAGCAACCTCAATGTGGTCACGTAACCCTCTAATCTCAACTTCCTGCTTCTTAATACGTTCCTTGAAAGTTGTAATGATAGCTGTCTTGGAATCTTCAGATGCACCCTGCTTTTGTGCCAGTCCTTTGATGGGAGATTGCTGCTTTCTTAACTGGTCAATGCGCTGTTTAATTGAATCATACTTGTATAAGTAAGCAACTGATAGTCCTGCGGCTTCAGCTACTGTATGAAAGTTAATTTTCTTGCCCTCTTTGACCATTTGGGAGATAGCTTTGTCAGTTCGCTCCAGAGCGTCGTTTTTCTTCTGCTCTGCGGCGCTTCATAGACCATCAGGATTACCTAGCCTCGGCATTATCCCTCTTCTGTCAGACTCCGAAAACTTTGGTCATTTCTGAATCCTAGAAGCTTGCTAGAGAGAGCAATAGCTCGATTTTTTTGTAATAACAATTAGCTCACTCAAGAAATGGCTGCAACTCCCTCACAGCAAGACTTAATCCGGAGTCTGACAGAAGAGGGATAGGAAGAACGCATCACGGTGTAAACCTTTTCTTTGTATGCCGTTCCCGTTGATTTGAATTCTCGTACCAAATTCTTTAAAGTCGTTTCGCCAACCACAGGGTAAATTACTTCTTTGATTACCCCATCAGGTTTATCCATTGCTGCCTCCGCTAACTGGAACAGAATACCTGTCTTGCCACTGACTTTCTTGAAATCATCTAGAAGTTCCTTGCTGACTCGCCTTTCGGCTCTGGAATTGATGCGATGGATAATTTGAATTAGTAGCTCAACTAATTTATCGGTGATTTCTTGAGTTCTCAACCAACAGAAAGCAGATAGTAGGGTGTAACGACGGCTATCTGGATGACGGCGTAGCTCTCTTGGTGGTTCAACAGCAACTCGCTGTTTGTAGATTTGGAGAACTTTGTTAGAGATTCCCCCGAATAGATTATCTGGTAATTCCAGTTGGCGAAGTTGTTCTAATTTGGCAGCTTCAGAAATTAAGCTATCTAGCCCGATGCGTCCAGGGTCGCTTTTAAGAATAGCTAATGGGGAAGGAGTATTGTGAGGAGCAGTGTTTTGCGTGTCTTCTGATTCTTCTAAATTATCAGTCTCTGAAGTGGTTTTTAATAGCTCGTCTAACTTTGTGCGGACTGGTGATGATAACTGTTGAGCAGTCTTGTTACAAAAACCATCTTCAAAACTCCGAATCGCCGAACGAACAATGCGTTCAATTCTCTCTGAGGTTGGAGGTTCTATTTTGAGATGACGTAAACGCTCTGATGCTGTTATTTCTAAAGATTCTGGTTTGAGGTCATATGCCAAAACTTGGGTTGATAACCATGCTGTGAGATTTTCAGCATCTTTAACCGTGGCTTCAGTGATACCGAGAAAGTCGCGAATAATAGCACGGTGGGCTTTGATAGTTCTTCCCTGCCAATCATAGCTATCAAATCTATCGGGGGAAACTTTTACCAGTTGGGCAACGTAACAGATAACTTCACGGGGCATTTCAGCTTGGGCTGTGGGGAAGCGTCCTTCGTACTGAAAGTATTTGAGCAGCAGAGCGATTCCGAGTCGATTGATAGCTGTTTTCTTGGTTAATAAATCTAATTCAGTAGGGATAAGTGTCCAGTGTTCGATTAGTTCTTCTGGTTGCCAGTTTCGCTTCATTTACGAGAGATATTTATGTTTGCTATCTCTCATTATCTTGTCGAGCGCGAGATAATATTTAAAAATTAAACCCAAGAAAATGTATCGCATTTCTGACTGCCTTATTTACCATTACGAAGAATGACCGATTAACTATGATTGATGAGTATATTCATATTCAAGTTGAATAACTACGACTGGCCGCAGCGAACCAGCATCATTGGCTCAAACCCTTCAGCCCTCCGTTCCAATCGGATGCCTTCTTCAGTTGGCTCGATGCGAAACTCAGCTGGTTCTGAACTCACCTCTGGTACCCCCTCTCGCTGGTAATATGTGGCGTCGATGATGTACCCACTGCCTTGAGGAGTAACGCTGTTTACCGTCGCGTCGCCGCCGTAGAAGTCAAGCTTGTCTGGATATATCGCCACCTCCGTGATTGATGTTCCCGGCTCCGAGCACTCTGCTTGAGTGGTATTAAAGGTGCCCAGTATGGCATCTGGAAGCTGAAAGCTATTTGGCGGGGCGGCTGCCGAACTAGAGCTGCATTCAAAGGTTTTAGCTTCCCGAGCGGCAACTTGGCGAGCGGCAATATTTTGGCTCGGCTCAGCATCGGCGGTGACCCATTCGACTAGGCATCCGAGAGTTCCCTCCTGGCCAATTGTGAAAACGGCTAGTTCTGATGATTGTATGTTGGGGCTGCCACCCGATTCAAAGTTGTATCGCAGGATCGCCGCCACTGGCTGACCTCCGTGAAGTCGCCATTCAACAACATCGCCAATTGAATTGAATGGGCGATTCGAGGTCGTCCACTCGTCGTTGGGAACGCCAGCGTCGACATCGAACCGAAAGTCTGATTCTTTAACGTAAAGCGGGATGCCCTGGTATCCCTCACAGCGCAGCGATAGACCGCCGCTCTCTTCGTAACTCTTTAAGACTTCGCACTCGTCAAGGTTCAAATCGGTGTACGCGCTTTCGACGTTTTTAGGGTCGCTGGTTCCAGACGCAGTAGTATCAGCATCTTGTCTCTCAGAGCCTGGAGCCTCAGAGGTAGCTTCAGGCTCTGGGGGCGTGCTGGAGTAATCAGGCTGCCCGAAACAGGCTGCCAGCAGAACGGCGGCAGTAACAACACTAAACAGTTTTTTGCAGATGTTTGTTTTCACAATGATAAATAGAAGATAGAAGAATAAAAAAGACCTGAGAATGAGGCATGAGGGCTGTTTTATATTAAAGAAAGCAAACCATTATTAGTAACAGGTTATAGAAACGCTAATTTAGAACATTTTGTTCCTTCAACCGAAAAAACCGTCTATGAGGTTGCATCGGTAGGCAAGACATCTACCGCTGTTACGGTGATAATGTTGGTAGAAGAAGGTGCTATCGAATTAAATTTGGAATAATTTTGCAGCTTCTAACTAGAGACGGCAAAAATAGCTGATCCGTCCCCTCAAGGTTTTTCTACAATGAAGGTATAACAAAACTTTGAGAGAGGGCTGGCTATGACGACTTTGACTGCCCCAAGCACTAAAAGCTGCAATATTTCTCGCGACCATCTTACTGCTTCGGAAGTAAAACTGTTAATTGACGTAGTGAAAAGTAAAGGCGGATGGTATTCCTACAGAAATTCCGTTCTGATTTTGATAATTTATCGTCATGGATTAAGACGAACTGAAGCTGCTCGTTTGCGATGGTCTGACACAGACTTATCTGAAGGGACTATTTATATCAGACGTATTAAGGGTTCTCGTTCTGGTCGTCATCCACTTCAAGGTGATGAGATGAGGGCTTTGAAAAGACTGAAAAGAGATTACGCACCTTCGCCTTTTGTATTTAATGGCAATCGCCATACTCCTTTGAGCGAGAGAACTATCAGCCACATTGTTCATCAAGCTGGGTTAATAGCAGGTTTTGATTTTGTGGTTCATGCTCATCTTCTCCGTCATGCCTGTGGCTATTATCTGGCGAATAAGGGAGTAGATACGAGAACCATTCAGGATTATCTCGGTCATGCCAATATTCAGAACACTGTTAGGTATACACAGCTATCGGCAGCTAGATTTGAAGGATTATGGAGTTAATCTAAAAAATGCGTTTTTGAAATGCTTATGGAGTAAGGGTTTCGGGCTAGATTGCCCCTAGTGACAGCTTCGCTAGTTATACCCCAACTGTTGCTGCTTCCAAAATTCCATTAGCCATGAACCTCAACGTACAGTTAACTTCAAGGATATTAAGACAACCATGATTTATACTCATGTGCTGAATCGAGGTGGTCGAGGAGTACGGAGTCCGCTCGATCCTTAACTCTCTCCTTCACGGTTAGGCTGTGTACTCTAGTTAGGAGCGAACCTCAATTCTATGGTGGAGCGATCGCCTGCTAGCGGCAGTAACAAAACATTCGTTAAACTACGTGATACTGCAAGTAATGCTCACCATGTCAGATCAAGCGATTAGCGCTGCTGTTGCTAAACTTTACGATACCTATCCGTTTCCCCCAGAACCGCTGCTAGATGAGCCACCTCCTGGTTACAACTGGCGTTGGAATTGGAATAGCGCCTATAACTTTTGCACCGGACAAAAACCGCAAAAACAAGACATTCGGATTCTTGATGCTGGCTGTGGCTCAGGAGTGGGGACTGAGTATTTAGTGCATCTAAACCCTCAAGCTGAGGTAGTTGGAATTGATTTGAGTGCTGGTACTTTGGCAGTGGCGCAAGAACGCTGTCAGAGGTCTGGAGCAGATCGCGCTCAGTTTCACCAACTTAGCCTCTACGATGTAGACCAACTCCCTGGGGAATTTGATTTTATCAATTGTGTCGGTGTCCTGCACCATTTACCCAATCCAATTCGGGGAATCCAATCTCTGGCAGCAAAATTAGCGCCTGGGGGATTGATGCACATTTTTGTATATGGGGAACTGGGACGCTGGGAAATTAAATTGATGCAGCAGGCGATCGCTCTCCTGCAAGGCGGACAGCGGGGTGACTACCGCGATGGTGTAAATTTAGGACGTAAATTATTCGCTGCACTACCAGAAGATAATCGTATTGTCAAGCGGGAACGCGATCGCTGGTCTCTAGAAAATCATCGAGATGAATCCTTTGCTGATATGTATGTTCATCCCCAAGAGATTGACTACAACATTGAGACGCTGTTTGAACTAATCGATGCCTCTGGTTTAGATTTTATTGGATTCTCGAATCCTGGCTACTGGCAGCTAGAGAGACTTTTGGGTAAAGAGCCAGCGTTGATGGAACGCGCTAAAGAATTGAGTGATCGTGCGCTATATCGATTAATTGAACTCCTAGATCCAGAAGTAACCCACTACGAGTTTTTCCTCAGTCGTCCTCCCCTACCCAAAGCTGATTGGTCAGTTGGTGATGTACTTCTGGCGGCAATTCCAGAGCGTAACCCTTGCATGGACGGATGGCCTAGCCGTTGTCTGTTTAACTACGATTATCAGATTGTCAAGTTGTCAGAAGCCGAGTTTGAGTTTTTGCAAGCCTGCGATGCCAGCGCCACAAGAACAGTAGGAGAAATTGTGACTAGTGTACAGCTGGGACTAGAAGAAGTGCGATTACTCCTCAAGCAACAACTAATTTTATTGACACCGGATTAAATCTTTTTTATTTTTTTTAAGTATTGTTACCCCAGCGTGTTATTATTTCATCTGGCTCGAATGAGCCAACTCAATTAACTGTGCTAGTTTGCGAGTTCCGTGAGCTTGTCAAACGAATCATTGAAACCCACATTGGCAACCGCAGAAGATGCTCAACCTGGTTTTGACTCCTCAAAACCAACAGGCTCGATGCATGAGTTCTATCAACTTTCTCAAGAATTGTTGCTAGTAACACTTGTATTGGCAGCGATAATTTTTATCAGCGTGTGGATTTTTTATTCTCTCAACATCGCCCTGAATTATCTGATCGGGGCCTGCACAGGTGTGGTTTACTTAAAAATGTTGGGTAAAGATGTTGAGCAACTTGGCAGCCAAAAACCCCGTTTGAATAAGAATCGATTTGCGCTGTTTATTGGGTTGATTGTAGTAGCAACTCAATGGCAGCAGCTACATATTCTGCCTATATTCTTGGGATTTTTGACTTATAAAGCTGCGCTCATCGTTTACATGATCCGAACAATCATGCCCCCTGATCCTTAATCGGTCAGGAATAGGGCAGGCGATCGCGAGTAATCATCTAATCCTCGATCTCTGGTGAATCTTCCTCAATGGAAATGCTCAGTGTCTTAAACGCCTTAAACTGTTTACCCCTCGCCGCATTGGAAGTAGGTCACCATCTCTACTGGCAATTAGGCAATTTAAAAGTACATGGTCAGGTTTTTCTCACTTCTTGGTTTGTAATTAGCATTCTAGTAATAGCTTCAATAGCTGCTACTCGGAACGCTCAGAGAATTCCCACGGGCATTCAGAATTTTATGGAGTACGCCCTGGAATTTATTCGAGATCTAGCCAAAAACCAAATTGGGGAGAAAGAGTACCGTCCCTGGGTGCCGTTTGTTGGCACTTTGTTTTTGTTTATCTTTGTATCGAATTGGTCGGGTGCTTTACTGCCTTGGAAGCTACTGAAGCTTCCAGAAGGTGAATTGGCTGCCCCGACTAATGACATCAATACGACGGTAGCACTGGCGTTGCTGACTTCTTTAGCGTACTTTTACGCCGGTTTTAGCAAGCGGGGTTTAGGGTACTTTAAAAAGTACATTGAGCCAACACCGATACTATTACCAATAGCGATTCTAGAAGACTTCACTAAGCCTCTTTCCCTAAGCTTCCGTTTATTTGGCAACATTCTGGCAGATGAATTGGTGGTGGCAGTGCTAGTTCTCCTAGTTCCTCTGTTTGTGCCTCTGCCGGTAATGGCTCTAGGTTTATTTACCAGTGCCATCCAAGCCCTGGTTTTTGCCACCTTAGCAGCAGCATACATTCATGAGGCGCTTGAGGGACATGGTGAAGATCATGCACCGTGATTCAGCGGCATACTTGATGGGGCAAAGGTCATTCTTAAAGCTCTCTAGTAATGATACGGTTTCACGGAGCGCACTTCATTAATCGCAACTGCGATTTTAGTAACTGGGTGCAGCGTGAATAGGTGTCTGTTAGTCAACGGTTTGTTAGTTCTGTACTCAAAAATAAGGAAAACATCATGGATCCATTAGTTTCTGCTGCTTCAGTTCTGGCTGCGGCCTTGGCAATTGGTTTGGCTGCAATCGGTCCCGGTATTGGTCAAGGAAACGCTGCGGGTCAAGCAGTAGAAGGAATTGCGCGTCAGCCGGAAGCAGAAGGAAAAATTCGCGG
>JBGTCQ010000170.1:0-2905 GCA_041748755.1 Chroococcidiopsidaceae cyanobacterium
CTCGGCAAATTTAGTGTTGTAATTATCAACTAATAGCAATCCATTACGAGTGGCTACACCAAATAAAGTAATAAAACCGACCAACGAGGCGACAGAAATAACCCCACCCGTTAAAGCAACTGAAATTACTCCCCCTACTAATGCCAAGGGTAAGTTAATCATAATCATGAAGGTTGAAGGAATAGATTTTACTGTTAAATACATCAACACGGTAATTAGAACAAAAGCGATCGCACTAAAAACCAATATATTTTGGGTAGCTCGTTGTTCCGACTCAAATTGACCACCGTATTGAATAAAGTAACCAGAAGGTAATTGCACTTGTTGCTTTACTTTTGAACTAATTTCATCAACAATGGAGCGCAAATCTCTTCCAGTAGCATTCGAGGATACTACAATCAGTCGAGAAACATTTTCACGGTTGATCGTATTTGGTCCTGTACCGTAATCAATTTTGGCAACTTGAGCGAGGGGAATCTTTTGGTTAGTTGGGGTATCAATTAACAAATTGCTAATCGTTTCTACATTGCCGCGATCGCTTGACTGTAACCGCACAACTAAATCAAAGGTTTGTTGCTGTTCTAAGACTTGAGAAACTACTCGCCCATTCAGAGCAGTTTCAATAGTTTCAGCAAGTTCTCCTATTGTTAAACCATAACGAGCAGCAGCGCTGCGGTCGAATTGTATTTGGATTTGTCTAATTGGTACTTGAGGTTCGAGTTGCAAGTCTACAACCCCCTCAACTGTTTTCATCACCTCCTCAACTTGGCGACCAATAGTGCGTAGTTGATCTAAATCGGAACCATAAATTTTGACAGCGATCGCCGATCTTACCCCAGACAACACCTCATCCATGCGGTGAGAAATAAATCCCCCCACATTGGCTGCAACTCCGGGTAATCTAGCAAATTCCTCTCTCAGCTTTTCAATACTCGCTTCCCGATTTTTTATCCCTGATTCACTCAACTCCACATCCAGTTCGCCAAAATTGACACCACCGACATCGCTATCTCCTGGTGCGCGTCCAGAACGCAGGGCGATCGCCTCAAATGAAGGATCATCCTTCAAAGCATCCTGAATCGCAAAGCCAGCGCGGTTAGTGGCTTCTAGAGAGACACCGGGATAAAGGTTTACGGCATTGATGAGCGATCGCTCCTGAAATTCTGGTAAAAATACCCGTCCCAACGACGGTACAATTGCGATCGCCGCCACTAAACTTGCAGCAGCAATTACTAGAATTAGCTTAGAACTACGCATCGAAAAATTTAAAAGGGGACGATAAAGCCCTTTAAAAAATCTCGCTACTGGAGGTTCTCTTTCTAGCAAGCGACCTGATGGTAGTAGAATTGCACACAAAGCTGGAGTAACTGTCAATGCTGTCACACTGGAAGCTAAAACTGCTACTAAATAAGCAACACCCATCGGTGTAAAAATCCGACCTTCCACACCAGCCAAAGCAAAAATTGGGGAGAAGACAACTACAGTAATTAAAGTTGCCCCAAATAGAGAATCGCGCACCTCCTGACAGCCTTCAAACACAACTTGCAAAGGCGATCGCGGTTGGGGTGCAAACTTGTTTTCCCGTAGAGAACGATGGACATTTTCGGCATCTACAATCGCATCATCAACAGCTGATCCAATTGCTACAGCCAACCCACCCAAGGTCATTGTATTAAGTCCTTGCCCCAGCCAATTCAATGCTAGTAATCCTAATAGTAAAGACAGAGGAAGTGCGGTAAGACTAACAACAAGAGTCCGCCAATCCATCAAAAATGGAATAAGGATCAAAGCAACAATAATGCTACCCTCAACCAGCGCTTCCCTAACGTTATCAATTGAGGCTTCAATAAAGTCTTCTTGACGGAAGGTAACAGTAATTTTAATACTTTTTGGCAAGCCCAATATAACTTCTGCCATTGCCGCTTCAACAGCACGAGTTACAGTCGGAGTATCAGCAAGTGGTTGTTTATTAACAATAAGAATAATTGCTTTTTGACCATTTAAACTAGCATCGCCACGCTTAAGGGCAGCGCCAATTTGCACATCAGCAACATCTCTTAGTGTGATTGGTATGCCATTACGAGATGTAATTACTGATTGCTTTAATTCTTCAATTGAGGAAATACGTCCCACACCCCGAATTAATAGTTCTGTGTCAGGGTTAGTTAAATAGCCGCCAGGGACATTAACATTAGCTGATTGTGCAGCTTTAGTGACCTCTGACAAAGAGACATTAAATGCTCTTAGTTTGGCTGGATCGATCAATACTTGATACTGACGCACATCGCCACCGAATACCACTACTTGACTAACGCCTGGTACAGCCAAAAGGCGATTTGTCACTTGCCAATCGACAAGGCGGCGCACTTCCATCAAATTTTGGGGTTGTGTCTCTCCTACTTCTTGCTCCTTGTCTAGAGTGAAGGCATATTTAATTACTGTTCCAATAGGAGAACTGATCGGGGAAATTTGTGGTGTTTCGACTCCTGCTGGCAGCTTATTTGTGGCAAGCTGTAATCGTTCCGTTACCAGTTGGCGTGCTTGATAAATATCAGTTCCCCAGTTAAAGATGACTCTGACAACGGAGATACTTACAGCTGAAGATGAACGTACCGTTGTGACACCAGGAGTTCCATTAATTGCGCTTTCAATTGGCAAGGTGACTAGGGATTCAACTTCTTCTGGGGCGAGTCCTGGTGCTTCAGTTTGGATTTCGACTTGGGGTGGAGCAAAGCTAGGAAAAACATCTACTGGCATTTGCGACGCAACACGAAATATCCAAACTGTGACTAAAGCAGCAGCGAGGATGACTAACCAGCGTCGGGCAATTGACCACTTGATGATGGTACTGAGCATTTTTCAGGAGTTCTTAGCTTCAGGTAGAGGAAATTGAATATTTTTACTT
>JBGTCQ010000171.1:0-6836 GCA_041748755.1 Chroococcidiopsidaceae cyanobacterium
GATATTGATAGTGCAGATAAAGACTATCAGGAGTCCCATTTCAAGGAAGTTATTGAACCAAATCGTTTACACGCGCAACAGATTATCCAGAGGCTGCGAGAACAAACAGGTTGTGTTGTGGTGAATCCAACTGCACTTCCTCCTCTGCCAGATTGGACGCAGCGAGACTGGCACTCTTTTTGGGGGAAGGTGATCGAGCGCTATGTCACCACCGCATTCTTTATAAATGACTGGCAATACAGCAAGGGGTGTGTGTACGAGTTCTGGGTTGCTCAGAGCCAAGGAATTCCTACTCTCGATGAAGGTAAATACCCTTTAAGCTTGGAAGCAGGCATCAATATGGTTGCAGAAGCTATTGCCCTAATGCAGCAGCGAGGACAATCAACTGCCTTCACTGAGATAATTCTAGACAGGCTAAAGGAGTTATCGGCTGGCTTAGTGGAATTAACTAGCAAGCCAATTCATTGATTGTTAAGCTCAATTTGCGATTAGTAAGGAGCTAAACACGTTGCATTACAAAGATGCCATTTTGGATCGACTTGCTGCAAAAGCAAATGTAGCGCAATTTATTAGCTTTAATCCAGAGCTAGAGCAGCGCTATGCAAGGATTCATAGTTACGAAGCCAATTATAAATTTGCATCACTTGGCAATGCCATCGAAGCGATTCTAGCCCAGTCATCTGAATCTTCAGTAAACGTTCGCAGCTTTGACCCCAACAATCCTAAGAGCAGAGAATTTATCTACGGTCTTAAGGATATTAGCGAAATTCAGGACTCTGTGAAGCGGTTAGCTGCTCAAGGATTGTACACAATTGTGAATGAAACCATTGACATCTGCGATGGCGGGGTTTCGGGTGTTCTAATGAGCAATGTTATCGAATTTGCACCTTGCGATACTCCGCGCTGTGTAGAGAAGCCTGGTACTGCTGCCTTACCGCGCCAACTTGGACTACGCTTGCTTGAAACGGTTTATGGGTTTGAACCTGCTCTCAATTATGCAGATCATACTCGTGTTGAGTTCAGCATTCACCCTATACGTCGAGGATTTCTCCATGACAATACAATTATTTGGGAACTAGAGGATGTTGGGGAAAGTCATTCCAAAGCCGAGATTCACTGGCCGAATCGTTTTAGTCGCTTTATTGGTGACAAGGTGTACGGTCTACTGATGGCTTATCTATTTGAACTACCAGTGCCTGAAGCTACAGTCATCAGCAGACGAGTTGCTCCCTTCCGCTTTGGGCAACCAACTGGAAGTACAGAAGTATGGATTCGCACTTGTCCGATAGTTCAAGTACCAGGGAAATTTACTACACATCGCGGTTGGCGTGACCCCTTCAAGCTTATGGCTACTGAAGATCCTGAAGGAGACGCGATCGCTTCTATCATGGCTCAAGCAGGTATTGAGGCAACCTATTCCGGTGCTTTGATAGTTGCTGAAAAGACAGACATGAAGGATAGCCAGGAGATTATCATCGAAGGCACTCAAGGCTTTGGTGAAGAATTTATGACAGGTCGGAAAAAGCGGGCTGTACTTCCTGATGAGATTGTAAATTCAGTACAAGCTATCTATAATCAAGTCGCTGCGAAACTGGGACCAGTCAGAATGGAGTGGGTTGCTGACTCAAAGCAGGTTTGGATCGTCCAGCTCCACTCTGGTGCTACAAAAAGCTCAGGTAGGACGCTCTATCCCGGACAGGCTCTGTTCTACCACGAATTTGAAGTGGAGCGAGGACTCGAAGAACTTCGGCAGTTGATATCCTCTATTCAAGGCAAAGGTGAAGGGATCGTACTGGTTGGGGATGTTGGCATCACTAGTCATTTCGGTGATGTGCTACGGCGTGCTGAAATTCCCTCTAAGATTGAGCCAGCGAACCAAGAGAAAGACTCCATTTACCACTAACTGTGTACTGATGAATCATCCTGTTATTTGGGTGCATGGAGATTGTCTGAGTCCTTATGGTCCTGCATTAAAAGCATACCCGGATGCTCATGCAATCTGGGTTTGGGACGATGCCTTAATTGAGGAGTGGCAACTAAGTCTCAAACGCATCACCTTCATTTATGAATGCCTGCTGGAGTTGCCTGTTGTCATCCGGCGTGGAGATGTAGCAACTGAAATCGTTAACTTCGCCAACGAGCACAATACAGATTTAGTCATAACGGCAGAAAGTCCCAGTCCCCGATTTGAAGACATCTGCAATCAAATTAAATGCTCTGTGTCAGTGGAAGTGCTAGCAGTGGAACCGTTTTTTGAGTACGACGGTTATATCGACCTCAAGCGGTTCTCACGCTACTGGAAAGTCGCTGAACGGCATTTATTTGGCTAGCTCCAACTTTTGTTACTGCTGATCAAGGCGTAACACTGCCATAAACGCCTCTTGTGGCACATCCACCGTACCAACAGATTTCATCCGCTTTTTACCTTTCGCCTGCTTCTGAAGTAGCTTTTTCTTGCGGCTAATGTCACCGCCGTAGCACTTAGCTAGCACGTCCTTCCGCAGAGCAGGAATATGTTCGCTGGCAATAACTTTACTCCCAATAGTCGCCTGAATTGGCACCTTGAATTGATGGCGCGGAATCAGTTCCTTGAGTTTTTCTGCCATCGCTCGTCCCATGTTGTAAGCTTTATCCCGATGCACGATCATCGCTAAAGAATCAACGGGGTCATTATTGATCATAATATCCAAGCGAACCAAGGGATTCTCGCGGTAACCAATCAGGTGATATTCCATACTGGCATAGCCACGCGATCGCGACTTGAGTTGATCAAAAAAGTCCGTTACCACTTCAGCCAGGGGTAACTCATATGTCAGCGTTGTCCGCCCTTGAGTAAGATACTTCATATCTTTGAAGACACCCCGCCGATTTTGGCACAACTCCATTAAAGTGCCGACATACGCTTCCGGTGTAATCATATCCACTTTGACATAAGGCTCTGCAATTTTCTCCCGTTCATTAGGAGACGGTAAGTGACTGGGATTATCGACATACAGCACTTGTCCCTTGACAGTTGTTACTTGATAAACTACCGAAGGAGCCGTGATAATTAAATCCAGGTTATACTCTCGTTCCAAGCGCTCCTGGACAATTTCCATGTGTAGCAACCCTAAGAACCCACAACGGAAGCCAAACCCCATTGCGCTTGAAGTTTCTGGTTCATACTGTAGCGCTGCGTCGTTCAGTTTCAGCTTTTCTAGGGCATCTCGCAAATCTTCAAACTGATCGGCATCGATAGGAAACATCCCACAAAAAACCATTGGCTTTGCTTCTGTGTAACCAGGCAACGCTGCATGGGCTGGTTTAGCGGCTAAGGTAATTGTGTCTCCCACCCTGGCATCGGCTACAGCTTTAATTGCCGCTGCCACGTAGCCTACTTCCCCAGCATGAAGTTCCTCTACTTGCTTTTGGGTGGGGGATAGAACACCTAATTCGTCAATCTCGAATTCTTTGCCAGAAGCCATCAGACGAATGCGATCGCCCTTCTTAACTGTGCCATCCATCACCCGGAAATAAACAATCACTCCCCGGTAGCTATCGTAGTAGCTATCAAAAATCAATGCCCTTAACGGTTCGCTTACCGTGTCTTGTGGCAGCGGCACTCTAGCTACAATCGCTTCTAAAATCTCATCAATCCCAATTCCTTCTTTTGCTGAAGCTAAAATCGCCCCACTGCAATCGAGTCCAATAATTTCTTCAATCTCACCAATTACTCGCTCTGGTTCTGCCCCTGGTAGGTCAATTTTATTCAGAACCGGAATAATTTCTAGATTATTTTCTAATGCTAAGTAGACATTTGCTAGAGTTTGTGCTTCTACACCTTGCGATGCGTCTACTACCAAAAGAGCCCCTTCACAAGCAGCTAGCGATCGCGATACTTCATAAGAAAAATCCACATGACCAGGTGTATCAATTAAATTTAGAACGTAAGACTGCCCATCTTTAGCCTGATAGTTCATTCGAGCCGCTTGCAGCTTGATCGTAATGCCGCGCTCCCGTTCCAAATCCATGTTGTCCAGAAACTGTTCCTTCATCTGCCGCACATCTACTGTGCCAGTAGTTTGCAACAGGCGATCTGCAAGGGTAGACTTCCCGTGATCGATGTGAGCAATAATAGAGAAATTACGAATGCGAGAGACGGGAACGTCAGTCATATTCTTTGATTTAGCAGCCAGCTAATGTTAAGAAATTGAGATACTTAACGCATTTTAATGCTTTCTGCGTAAAGACGTGGCAGGGGCTTAAAAGCTGTTAACGTTCAGCCAGATATCACCTTTTCCCATCTTGCACCTGGCGGTTGAAACCGTGGCTATACAAACGTAGACGCTTTGCGGCTTGCCGGAGGTGAGTCCGGCTGCTTTGGACTGACCCAAAATCAAGATTTTTGTAACCTGCGGAGGCAGGTTTTGTTCGTATAGCCGCGAATTCCATTCGCTATTAATTATGTCGCCCCCAATTATCACGAAGCATTTTCCCCTAAGAGCAATAATTGCTCTTTTCTAACTAAAGACTGATAATTGATAGCCACTAGCTTTGTAAAGATTAAGGTCTATGTCTGCGTTCTAGCATTCCTTACCCAAGCTCGTACAATAAATACTAGCCAAGAACTCACACAATAGCTGCACGAGCGGAGTTACCAGTCAACACTACTAAACGTGATCTGGTTCATCGGACCAAATCCCTTTGCTGAATACATCTTTTACCATTTATGAATGAAAATGCCATGGATTCGGACATTTATCC
Organism: Chroococcidiopsidaceae cyanobacterium; assembly: GCA_041748755.1. Classification (GTDB taxonomy): domain Bacteria; phylum Cyanobacteriota; class Cyanobacteriia; order Cyanobacteriales; family Chroococcidiopsidaceae; genus JAHHHE01. The sequence continues at coordinate 4,744 of JBGTCQ010000171.1, forward strand.
TGATAAGGTAGAAATTGCTATCCACCTGGATTCTGAGTTATTAGATCAAATCCAGCACCTAACGAACGAGCCTAGCAAAGTAATTGAAGTTGCTATCCGGCAGTGGCTTCGGGGTGAAACGCAACGGGATGATGAACTAACTCGCACTCTTGGGCGAACGCCTGTACCACCTCGTGGCGAGTGGAATGATTAGAAATACCTAAGACACGTACTCGCTGAGTGTTAGAAAGCCAGTACTTTCCTCATTCCCCAAAGTAGTTATGTTGTGCCAAACTCTAAGCAGCTATTCTCCCAGCGTTCCTGCTGCCGTTTGTTTAGGTTACGCGAGTAATGAATATTACTGCTAATTTCCAACTACCGTCTATAAAAAACAATTTGAATATCGCTACCACTCCTTCTGGCTTGTTGCCAGAATTAGGGGCAGAGTTGGTTTTTACGCAGAATTCATCAGGTCGCTACCTATCTTTCTATTGGCAGGAAGCTGAGCAGCAGGGTTTGACACCTACGCAGGTCGTGGACTCGCTGAGTGAGTTCAGTCCAGTGGAGCCGACTCCCTATCTAGAGCGGGTACAAAGGATTCTCGAAAGTCTAATTCCTGAAAGATTCCAGTGCCTGTTTTACTATAGGCAGAAGCTGTTTAAATTTGATCTGATTGTCAGCCCAGTCTTACCATCAAAGGGCAATGCGACTACAGTTTTAGTGATGGGACGGCAACTTAAGCCACTAGAAAAATCGGTATCTACCAAGGAGTTAGATGCTGCCCCATCTATGGTGGCAATACGTTCGGGTCAATTGAAGAAATTGCTGACTCAAATTGCTCGGAATATCCAGCGCACCTTGGATTTAAACACTATTTGGCAACAAACGGTCGATAGTTTAGGAGAAGCCTTGGGTGCAAATCACTGCATCATCTGTTCCTACAAACCCAATTGCTCCCAGTTACAGGTGGTAGCTGAGTACGTAGCAGAACCCGTGCAGTCTATGCTGGGTCTAGAACTCTCAATTGCAAATCAGCCTGCCTTTTGTCAAGCGCTGGAAACACTAGAGCCTATTGTAGTTGAGCAAAGTCAGCCTCCTGAATTGCAGCAGTCTTTAGTGGTGGTTGCTACTTGCTATCAAGACAAACCAAATGCGCTAATTATTGCTCAACATCGCGTTGGCGCAAATTTGGCAACTGATCACCCCCGCCAATGGACAGCAGCTGAAATTGAATTGGTGCGAGAGTTGGCAGACCAAGTCGGCACGGCGATCGCTCACGCCACTCTCTACAAAGAGCTGGGAGAAGCGCGTCTTCAAGCGGAAGAAGCCTCGCGCCTTAAAAGCGAGTTTTTGGCAAATACATCCCATGAACTTCGTACTCCTCTTAATGGCATGCTTGGATTCCTCAAACTGATCCTGGAAGGCATGGCAGATGACCCAGAGGAGCAACACGAATTTATCCAGGAAGCTTACCGCTCCGCCCTACATTTGCTCAACATTATCAATGATATCTTGGACATCGCCAAGATTGAAGCGGGCAAAATGGAGCTAGAACTGGGACCGGTCAAGCTAGATGAATTATTCAGCGCTGTGGAAGATTTTACGGCGAACCAGGCTGAACAGAAGAGCTTGAGCTTAGGCATTCAAATGCCTGACACATCTGATGAAATTATCGTACACGGTAATTACCAGCGACTGTTGCAAGTGATGCTCAATTTAATTGGTAACGCGCTTAAATTTACCAATGAAGGTGGGGTTACAATCAGCGCTGATGTAGTTCGCAAAAAGGTCTTTTTTCAAAACCAAGAATTCCCTGGCTTGGTGAAAGTTCGTGTAGCCGATACTGGTATTGGTGTCTCCTTGGACAAACAAGACAAACTGTTTCAATCTTTTAGTCAAGTCGATGGCTCCCGTACCCGTCAATACGGCGGTACTGGCTTGGGACTGACAATTTCTCAAAAGCTTGTAGAGGCAATGGGGGGTACAGTTAATTTTTACAGCATGGGTGAAGGACTCGGTTCAACGGTCACGTTTACTGTGCCACTGTATCAAGAACCCGTGATGGTTTCAGCGCCAACAGACGATTCGCTTGACTTGATGATTTAGCTATTAAT
>JBGTCQ010000172.1:0-3726 GCA_041748755.1 Chroococcidiopsidaceae cyanobacterium
GTACCAATTTTCCGAGGAAGCAGCCGCATAATCAGCGATAGTGCCTCTGATTGCTTTCCTTGTTCAATCCCTTCCTCCATCCAGCTAGTAACAATTTTCATAACGCCCTCCTGCTCAACTGGCTCTATCCTAGCAATGTCGGTTCGTAAAAGCCTTTCCTCGGCGGCACTTAGCCGCAAATATGTATCAATAAATCCAGAAATTAATTGTATCCGCGCTGGATCTAGTCGCAAAGTTGCCATCAAGCGTAAACATTCAAGTTTTACCCTGGGACGATCTTCGGGAACTATGTTCATTTTAGACATCAGCGCAGCAGCTACTGGATTGGGTTGCCGTACAAAATCTCGCCAATTGAGGCGATTTAACTGGATAACATCATAGTTAAAATTTAGGACTACTTTATTAAGAAATGCCACCTGATGTATATTTGGCTCTGGAGTTTTGGGGTAATTGGATGAAAATACCACCACAGGATATACAGGCGAATCGAATTTCTCGTACAGGCGCGAAAAATAGCGGAACATCCGCTTGCCAAAGTCACTTTGCTGTTGAGCTTGGTTTTCTACATGAATCAAGAAAAAAGACTCTTGCTCTCGAAATTTAGCTTTGACAATTAAATCAGCTTCATAGCGATCGCCAGCCGTTACATCGGTAAAAACTTCTTTATCTAAAAACTCTATAGAATCGCATTCTAGATAAACCAGCACCTCTGGCAAAAACAACTCTAGAAACTCTACAAAAAAGGTAGTAATGAGTTCCTTAAACAAGCGGTCATGGTCAATCATTCATGTATGATTGGAATTGCTATATTTTTGGTAGTGCAGCTAAAACTATTTAGTTTCCATCCAATTCTGTCCTGCACGCACATCAACCATTAAAGGCACACTCAGAGCAACAGCAGATTCCATAATCGAGTGAATCTGAGGCTGTAATTCTTCCCACTCATTTAGTGGAACTTCAAATACTAATTCATCGTGAACTTGCAATAATAGACGCGCTTGGTAATTTGGCAAAATTTCGTGCAGTTTCACCATCGCAATTTTGATAATATCGGCGCTAGAACCTTGAATTGGGGCATTAGCAGCAGCCCGCAATAATCCCGCATCAAAAGCTGTTAAACCCTTGGTGACTTTATCTAAATCAATGTCTTGGGGTTTGTTGCCTTTGTACCTACGCAGGCTGTTACTTGTGAAATTAAAGTAGCGACGACGACCTAAAATTGTTTCTACATAACCTTGAGCGATCGCTTCTTGTTGCATCTGCTGCAAATATGCAAACACCTTGGGATATCGCTGGTTAAACCGCTCAATAAATACCTTGCCGTCTGTTGCCTTGATTCCTGTTTCCCGCGCAAACCGCTGTGCGCCCATACCATAAATCACGCCAAAGTTAATTGTTTTTGCCAAGCGACGTTCATCTGGCGTTACTATTTCCTTTTCAAACAATAATCGGGCAGTTACAGTATGAATATCTTCATTCTTCTGGTAAGCTTCAACCAGAATAGGCTCTTGGGTAAGATGAGCTAAAATCCGCAACTCAATTTGCGAATAATCAGCAGCCACCATTAACCAGCCTGATTCTGGTAAAAACGCCTTACGAATTTGTCGACTAAAAGCAGTACCAATGGGAATATTCTGTAAATTTGGGTTAGAAGAAGACAATCGCCCAGTGTTTGTAACCGTCTGATTAAAATCGGTATGCAAACGCTGCGTATCTGAACGCACCAGCTTTGGCAAGGCTTCCACATAAGTAGAATAAAGCTTGAATAAAGTGCGGTACTCTAGAAATTCATCAACTACCGGATGATCGCCTTGCAGGTTCTCCAATGTTGCCGCATCGGTGGAGTAACCAGTCTTAATTTTATGAGATTTTTTGCGGTTTAGCTGGAGTATATCAAACAGCAGTTCACTCAACTGAGAAGGTGAATTCAAATTTAAAATAGCACTGGGTACAGCATCATCAACTTTCTGCTGAATTGCCGCTAAATTCGAGTTCTTTTCTAAAGATTTTTTGAGGTAACTCTTTAAAATGGGACTGGGTATAGCATCTAAAATTTCTTGCTGCTTCTTAGTAGTTAAATCTAGTTCTATCTGAGGCAAGAATTTTTTAAGATAGGGTTTTAAAATATCATTAGGTATTGCATTGTAGGCTTGTTGCTCAATCGCTTCTAAATCCTTTTCCAGCTTTTCCGAGAGTTCCTGGAGATAGGCAGAATCAATGCGGACACCTGTGTATTCCATCTCCGCTAAAACTGGTTCTAGAGGCTGTTCTACTTCCAGTAACAGCTTGTGCAATCTTTCTGAAAGCTTGTCTAGTTCATCTCTTAGTTTTGGCACTAACCCAAATGTTGCATAAACATCCATCCCGCAGTAATCTGCTACGGTGGAAATGTCTAAATGGGAAATGTTTCTGCCTTTAGGGACTAAATCTGTGTAACTTTTTGAGCGATACCCTAAGTATCTTTCAGCCAAGTCACCCAGGTTGTGGCTGGTATCTGGATTTAAAACGTAACTAGCCAGCATCGTGTCAAATACCACTCCAGCCAACTTAATTCCTTGACAGCGCAGCACTAAGCGGTCAAATTTGGCATTTTGCAAAGCTTTGGGATACTCAGCACTTTCCAAAAGCGGGCGCAGAGTATCTAAAACTGTGGCTGTATCCAAATTGCCCCCATCTACATGACCAAGGGGAATATACGCCATTTCATCTAAGTTGGTTCCCCAGCAGCAACCAATGCCAACTAATTTGGCATCGCGTGGCTCTAAATCTGTTGTTTCAGTGTCCCAAGCAACTGGTATGGCTGGATCAGTAAACGTTTGCAGCCGCTTCACTAAGTCGCTTAATTTAGCTTGCGTATCAATAATCTGGGGTGTAATTGGTGAAAGTGCTTGTTTATGGCTATTTTCAGTATCAGTAGCACTGAAAAACCACAGGTCTTCACTCTCAAATTCCGGCTGAATATCCTCGTCTTCCTCTTGCTTGTGCTGAGTCACCTTCTCAACTACACCGCCAAACCGCTGCTGGATTTGATTAATTTTGCCTAAAAAAGTCTTAAGTTCTAACTTTTCTAGAATTGGTTGCAGGGCTGTGCTATCAAAACCCTTTAGTTTGCAGTCTACTAAATTAATCTCCAGAGGCACATCAAGTACCAGTTGAGTCATATAGCGGGCATGATAAGCAGCATCTTTTCCGGCTTCAAGCTTTTTCCGAATTGCTTCCTTAATCTGCTCTAGTGAGGCATAAATGTTGTCCAGGGTGTTGTAGGTATTGAGCAGCTGCACTGCTGTTTTCTCACCAATTCCCATGACACCTGGAATGTTATCAGATTTATCCCCACACAGAGCTTTATAATCTACTACCTGTGATGGTAGAACCCCTAGTTTCTCTTTAACCTGCTCTGGTTCAAACTCGGTAGGACCAGTGCGACCTCGCTGGTTAAAAGCGCTACTGAGATAGAGAACGCTAATTTCCTTTTGCAGGTCAATTAGTTGAAATAAATCGCGATCGCCTGTCAGGATTTTGACTCGATATCCGGCGGTACTGGCGCGTAGTGCTAAAGTTCCCAAAACATCATCTGCCTCGTACCCCGGCGCTGTCACAATCGGTAAATTTAAACCTGCTAGCAACTCTTGCAGATTTTTCAAATCAGGGACAAAATCTTCTCGTATTTCTGGACGATCTGCTTTATAGGTATCGTCGGCTTCGTGACGGAAAGTTGGTAAGCTC
>JBGTCQ010000173.1:0-40550 GCA_041748755.1 Chroococcidiopsidaceae cyanobacterium
TGAAACTCTTAGGCAAACGTTTAAAAATTTCTGGCGCACAGTGGAAATTAGAAAATGTAGCGAGGATACTACAGCTTCGGTCTGCTTATCTCAATGGTCAGCTTACTGCCTGATATTTTTACAAAGGTGAGATGCTCCCAACCGGTTCCTTCATACTCCGGTTGTCTACCTCTGGGTTCTCATCTAGATATGGGAAAAAACGGTGGAAGTGACCTACTTCTATATTGCGATGGTAATGTGGGCCGTAGTGACGGGCTAGACAAGTTACAAAGTCACGAAGGTTGTTTGCCATCGTGATGTTAAAGCACACCAGGAGAACCTGTTTTCCCTCTCTAGCAGCATTAACTGCCTTGTGAACCAGTACAAATGTTTTACCAGATCCAGCAGAACCGATTACTCGGCGACATCCAGTCTCATTAGATAGTAAGTCTCGCTGTTTTCTCTTAAAAACTGCTTTAAGAAGATGTTGAATGTCAGTATTTCCGTGTTTTGGGTAAGCTAGTGCATTCCGTAATCGGTCAGCTATCTCATTTTCCCGCATCAATTCCGTGAACCTAGAACCGTGACGTAACTTACATCCATCTAGTATTATCCGCAAAAAATTCGGGTTTAAGCTATCGTGTCCAAAAACGTTAGAATATTCGCCTAGTATGGACTGAAGCCGATTTTTCACATCAGCGGTTGTATGTTTGTGGAAGTAGACAAAGGGCTGAATTAGACTATGAACTTGCTGGTTAAGGAGTCTTTCAGCGTCCAGAATTGGGATTTCATATTTGAAAATAGACTGACGATACTTCTCTACTTGCTTCAGGGGACAGATATCTTCTTTATGTTGAGTTACCCACTTTCCTGTATGGGAGGCATAAACCTGCCAGTCATATCCACCACCTTCATAATTAATAATCCGATGAGCATCTAAGTCCCAATCTTTAACTTCAAAAACTCCAATACCTGCATCTTCACAGAAAATCACAATATCAGGTCGAAGCCCATTTAAGTGAGGTTGGACATACACAGTCCATTTATCATCAAAAGCTTTGAGTAAAGCTTTCATGAGTGCTTCTTCACCATCCGTAAGCTTCTGGGGTAAGCTATTGATTTCTTCTATATCTGGTACTAAGATAGCCATTTATTTCTCTATGTACTTATATAGTCAGTATTCCCAGATTTGCACGGCTTTTAACAGGAGGTTAAGACTATGCTTCGCTATGAAATTATTCTTTCTTGGAGCGAAGAAGACCAAGCATTTATTGCTGAAGTGCCAGAATTACCTGGATGTGCCGCAGATGGAGTCACATATCAGGAAGCTCTGCAAAATGTAGAAATCGTTATCCAAGAGTGGATTCAAACAGCAAGAGAGTTAGGACGTTTAATTCCTGAACCCAAAGGGTTGCTTGATGTTAGCCTGGTTGATTAAAATGCTATGGCGCTCACTTCTATACTTCCATAGATAGCAATGCCCCAAGAACGGCTTTACATAACAAAAATGCGATCGCCTGCTTAAATGTTAGAGATCGCACCTAACAAAATGTAATCGCATCCTACGTTTCAGAACTGACAGATAAATTCCACGAACGGCCTTGACAATTGACTTTCCCATCGCTAACTTGAACGTCGAAAACAAGCCGTCCTAACTTAAAGAATTCCTGTTTCTCCTTTTCTGTCATATATTTCTCATTAGCTGCACGTCGCGGATTACCTCCTGCATCTAGGTATCTCTGCCGTGCTATATCACTGAGTTCGATCATTCTTTGATATTACTGTTTTTCTAGTTGTGTAGGCTCTCTCATATAGCTAAGGGGAATTGCATCTATTTTTTAAAAAAGGCGACGCACCCAAAAGAAATGCGATCGCCTTTTTAAATATTAGCGATCGCACCCCTCAATTTTTTATTTACTAACTAAAGCAGACTAGCCTAGTAAAGATCTTCCTCTTCGTACTCTGGCTGCTTAATTTTCTTGGGAATATTCACCGGCTTTGGTTCATCGTCCCAGGCATCAGTATCTAGTTCGTCGTCTGCGTATTCCTCCACGTATGCCGTTGCCTTATGGGGTTCTGGTTCAACATATCTTTGTTTTTGATAACTATCCCTAGTCGTTGTTGCCTCACTCCAGTTATCTTCTTCGTCTTCTTCATATTGCAGCGATTCATACTGTTGTTCACGCACAGGCTGAGGCTGCACTTGTTCATATTCATACTCATCCTCATCCCAAGCCTCTTCAACTATGGGTTGACGAGTCCTCATAGATTGAGATTTTGTTGGTGCTTGTAACGGTACTCCACTTCCCAGCTGATTTTCTGGCCTAGCGGTGGCGGGAGACAAGTATGCTTCTTCCTCATCGCGCTCCCAAGGCGCTTTCCCAATACCAATTCGCTCCAAGAGTCCCACAGTTAACTGATTTACCCGTTCTTCTGCTCCCTCAAACACGATCACCCGATTTGGGCCACTGCTAACGATTTCTTCAATTGGTAGCTCATAGGTACTTAGAACTTGGTCAGGAATTTGGGGAATACCTAAAGAAGCAATAATCAGGGAGTAAAGTGTCCCAGTTTCTCCGTTGAACTTGAAGTTTCGCACCCTGCCTAGAACTTCACCCGTCTCTGTAATCACTTCACAGTTAATTAAGTTACTATATGCCTCAACTTCGATATCTTCAACTACATCCTCATTCTCAACCAAAATCACATCTCCGATCTGGATGACGCTGTTGAGGAACATATAGCGTGGCACACCAGCAAACGCGATCAGGTTGTCTCGTAGACTAAGAGCCACAACCTCCCGCCGATCAATATCCACCCACAATTGACTAACCACCCCTAATCGCTTGCCGTTGTCACGGGTGATTACTTGGGTGTTCAAAATGTCGGAACGCCTAATAATTTGTTCAGAGGTCATTCTATACCGAGTCCTGATCTCGAATCCGGTTACGTCAATACTATTATTAACAAATCCTCATGTAGAGGTGTTCGATGGTTGCAATTTTAGCCCTAAAACTTGAGTATAAGCTCCCCGTGCTTGAGTGACACCGATAGTACGTTCGGCAGATTCTATCATGGGTCGGCGCAGACTTACGACTATAAACTGTGCCAGAGTAGTCTGCTGTTTAATCATTTTAGCTAATCGCTCGACATTTGCTCCATCCAAAAACATATCGACTTCATCAAAGGCGTAGAAAGGTGAGGGACGATAGCGTTGCAGCGCAAAAATAAAACTGAGAGCAGTGAGAGATTTTTCGCCACCAGACATAGAATTTAACCGCTGCACAGGTTTGCCTTTCGGATGAGCAACCAAATTAAGACCACTATTGAAGATATCTTCAGCATCATCTAGTTGCAGGTAACCATCGCCTTCAGAAAGGGTGGCAAAGATACTTTGAAAGTTTTGATTGACAGCATCGAAGGCTTCTTTAAAAGCGCGTTGTCGCAGCGTGGTGAAGTTTTCAATCCGCAGTAGCAATTCAGTGCGTTCACCTTCTAGAGTCAGCAATTTTTGAGTGAGTTCCTCAAGGCGCTTAGTGGTACGTTCGTATTCTTCCAGCGCCAGCATATTGACTGGTTCCATTGCCTGGAGCCGCTTGGAGAGCGATCGCATGTCTCGTTGTAGCTGTTCTAGATCCACCATTACTGGCACTTCCGGCACAGGATCGGGTAATTCCGTCTGTTGACGCAGTTGATGCAAGCTTGCTAGTTCTTCACGACGAGTTAACTGAGTTTCTTGGAGTTTCTGCTGTTGCCATTCCGCCTGTTGTTGAGCGAGATAGCGATCGCGTAATTCCTGTTCAGCCTGATCGCGCCTTTGTTTCTCTGCTCCCAAATGTTGCTCTAACTGAGCTAAAACTGCCTGATTTTGGGCAATCTGCTCTTCTAAAACTAACTCTTGACTTTTGACTTTTAACTTTTGACTTTTGACTTCTTCCTCCTGCTGCTGAAATTCCTGCGATCGCTCAAGACATTCCTGAATTTTCTCTTGGAGCCGATTTCGGTGATTTTCCAAGTCTTTTAACCGTTGTTCAGCTGTACGCAGAGCTTGTTCTCGCTCTTGTAATTGTTGCTCATGGCGATTTATAGTTGCCTGAATTTGTTGCCATTGGCTATTGGTTTGAGATTGTTCTAATTGGTTCAAGGCAAGACGTAGCTGTTGCAATTGAGCTTCTTGTGCGGGTAATTCTCGATCCAAAACTTCCAAGCGGGATTTTGCCGTGGCTAATTGTTGGTTAGTTTGCCAGACTTGCGATCGCGTTTGTTCTAGCTGTAGAGTCAAACTTTTAATTTCTTTCTGTAACTGTTCATTACGCAACTGGCTTTCTCGCCGTTGTTGCCGCACTTCCGTTAATTCTTGAGCCAGATGTTTTGTTTTTCCAGCAAGTAGATTAATCGCCTCACTGCAACGTTCTAGAATCAGCGAAATCTCTTGCAGTCGGTTTCGTAACTGTACAAATTCATCCGATTCTGTAGCCGACTCAGTGCCAAAATGCAACCCCGAACGCTGGCTGCTACTACCTCCCGTCATCGCGCCGCTACTTTCCAGTAATTCCCCATCCAAAGTAACAATCCGATGTTGCCCGATAAACTGACGTGCTGCATCCAACTTGTCAAAAACGACTGTGCTGCCGAAAACGTAGGATAATACATCTCGATAGCGGCGATCGCATTCGATCAAGTTAATTGCATAGTCAACAAATCCATTTGCATAATGCAGTGCAACTACTGGAGAGAATCGAGCAGGTTGAATTTTGTTGAGGGGTAAAAATGTTGCTCGTCCAGCGCGTTTTTGTCTCAGCAGTTCAATTCCATCTGCTGCTACAGCGTCATTTTCAACCACCAGTTGCCCTAAACGTCCCCCCGCTGCTGTTTCTAGGGCTAGTTGGTAAAGAGGTTCAACTCTACCCAATTGGGCAACCAACCCACACACGCCACCCAGTCCAGATTGGAGAATAACTTTGGTTGCGTAAGTACCTTGAGTTTCTTGCAGTGCTTGAGCTTGGGCTTCCAATTTATCAAAAGCGCGTTGTTTTTCCCGTTGCTCTTGCAGTAATCTAGTTTGAGTCTGTTGTTGAATTTGCAAATCTTGTTCTGCCGCTACTAGAGACTGAACCAAGGATTCAATTACAGTTGCAGACGCGAGTAATTGCGTTTCTACATCAGCAATTTGAGTTTGTTTATCAGCGATTTCAGGCTCTAGTCTGTGTAATTGGTTTTGCTCCTGTTGACGCGCCAATTGGCTACTGCGCTCTCGCAGTTGGGCTTGCTCTTTTAGTTGAGGTTCTAGAATTTGGAGCAGAGTTTCAATTTGGCGATTAAGGGCAGTTTGTTGCTGAATCCAGGTATCAGAGGCATCCGCTAGCGTAGTTGCTGCTTCCCGGCTGTGATTAAGAGCAAGATATGCTGCATCACGTTCAGATGCTAAAGATTGAATTAATTCAGTTTCTAAAAGCTTTTGTTCTGTGGTTAGCTCTGCTAATTTGGTTTGATATTGTTGAATTTCTAATTGTTTTTGTTTTATACTATTCTGGGCATTAGACTCCGCTAAGGATAGATCTTGCTGCTGACGCTGTAATTGGCGGCGTTCCACTTCTTGAGTTGCCAGTGTAGATTGCAAAGCCAGAAGTTCTGATTCTCCTAGTGCTTTTACACGAGCATTTAAATCATTCAGTTCATTAGTTGCGTATTGAATTTCTGAGTTTAGAGTAGCAAGCTTAGTTATCAACTCGGCTGAAGTGCGATCGCCTGCTTCGATGTGGGCAACTAATTGTTCTTGTTGTGCTTGGAGTGAGCGCCACACTAGCACCACTTCCCACTGTGACTTTTCCTGAAATTCGGCGCGGAGCTTTTGGTATTTTTCGGCTTTAATCCGATCTTGGGACAAGCGATCGCGTTGAGCAATTAATTCTCGTTCCACAATCCGAAAACTGTCTTCTCGATCCTTCACCTCATCTAATGTTTCCCTAGCCTGAACAATTTTGCGATCAAACGTCGCCACGCCAGCAAGTTCATCAATAATTTCCCGACGCTCTCGCGGATTCATCGAAATAATGCTGGTGACATCTCCTTGCAGCACTACGTTGTAACCTTCTGGATAAATCCGCAGTTCGTTCAACTGTTCGTGGAGTTCCGTAAGCGTACAGGGTTCACCGTTGATGTAATAAGTTGAAGTGTAAGTGCCTTGCTGGGTGACTCGTAACTTCCGGGTAACACTCCATTCTCCTGATTTTTGCTTTTGATTCAAGCTTGAGCGATCGCTACCAACCAACTTCGCTTTTGCTTCCCCATTCTTACTCTCTCCTGCTTCTTCCAGGCTTGTCGGTTCATCTCCCAGATCAAACGTGACAGTAACACTGGCTTCTACAGTACCTTTATGACTTTTATTGTGGTTGACTAAATCAGGCAAGCGTTCTGCCCGCATTACCTTAGAACTGGAGAGTCCGAGGGCAAATAGCAGAGCATCCAAAATATTCGACTTGCCCGATCCATTTGGTCCAGACACGACAGTAAACCCTTGTAGTAGGGGAATTTGAGTTGTCCCGCCGAAAGATTTGAAGTGCGATAGTTCTAAGCACTTAATATGTACCATAGGCGCTAGTTAACTGGGCTTTGAAGTACAAGTGTATCAGCGTAATGATGCTCAACAGGGTAGCACGGGAATTAGCTAGATTAAAGATTATTTAAACTACTTCAGATACAGACCGATTGTCTAAATTATTGACCACCTTTGGTGAACTGATTCTTTTAGAACTACGCCGCTTCCTCAATTACTACATACGACGATTGTTAATTTTGCTGTCCTGATTTTTCTCTTACTTGGGAGCCAGAGACAAGCGCTTCAGTCCAACAACGCCTCTCTTTAACTACCGTTGCTCTAATTCGCAAAAGGTCTATTCTTGGGTGAAGTAGGGTTTTCTGGCACCAGTGTTTATGCTGCAAGTAAAGAGGCAGTGTGTGCGCGCACACTCTCTCTGACAAAAACACTTTCTGCTGAACTAGTTGGACGGGGCATCAGAGTCAATGCCGTCAGCCCTAGTGCGACTGCAACACCAATTTACGGCAAGTTGGGATTGCCTCAAGCAGCAGTTGATGGTGGGATTAGCAAGCTTTAGGTATGAGGAGATACTGAAGATTATCTCTGATTTAATTGCTGCAAGCGATCGCTCAGCTGTTTGGGGCAAGTATATGTTAGACGTGGGTTTTGATAGTAGTATCAACTTCCAACCTAACCAGCATTAGGCGGAATGTACGCCAAATAAGCGTCTAAAAAGCTTGCAACAAAATCCTTTCCATTCTCAAGTACACGTTGCGTTAAGGGCATCCACGTTGCACGTATCCATCCTTGTCAACATGAATCATATCATTAGGGACAAGCTCAAGACGATGAATTTTAAATCCAGCTTAGTGCAGCCAAGGTTCGTAATCTTCAGTTCCGTTAAGGAGTGCTAGTTTAGGTAAAGATGGACTTAATGTATTGAATTCATGACCGCTGCTGTCTCGCTACAAAACGTCTACAAGGTTTACAATAACATCCCTGTCGTCAATGACCTCTCATTTACAATTCAAGCGGGGGAGATGTTTGGTTTACTTGGACCAAACGGGGCTGGTAAGTCCACAACAATTCGGATGTTGACGACTCTGACAAAGCCGACACAGGGTCGAATTGAGGTAGCTGGGTTTGATGTGGTGCGCCAACCATTACAGGCGAAGCAATCTATCGGCGTGGTGTTGCAGCAAACTAGTGTCGATGGCGATTTATCTGTTTGGGAAAATATGGAGATGCACGGGCGGTTGCATCACATTCCTAAGCGGCATAGGCAGCAGATTATTAATCAATGGCTGGAGTATGTAGAGCTAATAGAGCGACGGGATGATTTAGTAAAAACGCTGTCTGGAGGAATGAAGCGCCGCTTACAAATTGCCAGAGCGCTTTTGCATCAACCGAACATTTTATTTTTAGACGAGCCTACTGTAGGGTTAGATCCTCAAACTAGACGACGGCTTTGGGAAATTATCCTTGATCTAAATAAGCAGGGAATGACGATGCTGCTAACGACGCATTATATGGATGAAGTCGAGTATTTGTGCAATGCCTTCGGTGCTGACAAGCCAGGACGCATTGGGATCATGGATGGCGGCAAATTAATTTCACTCGGAACGCTGCAAGAGTTGTACTCTGCTCATGGTGAAGGCTTAGTAATGAAGCAAGTAGGCAATGCCCACAGACCCGATGTCCTCCGCTGGGAATACCTTTTTTTCCCCAACCTTGAACAAGCGAACGCTTACCTCGATCAACAAACTGATAAAACAGGCATGATGGTGCGTCCCTCCAACCTGGAAGATATTTTTGTGGAACTAACAGGACGCCAACTGGAATGATTAGTAGGGATTAGCATTAGATATCACCTTTATCTAAGCCGCTCATGAGCAGCGAGATATACCTCGCTCACAACTAACAATGTCAGTCATATCACTCATAGCCTTTCTGCTGCTGCAAAATGTCACTTATAGCCTTCTGTGCTTCTACTAAATCAGACTGCACAGCTAAAGCGCGTCGATAAGCGTCCATTGCGCCGTCGAGGTCATTTTTATATCTGAGAATGTCGCCCATCTGCAAGAGGAGTTTCACATTGCGTGGATCTATCTGGGTAGCCTGTTTCAAGGTCAGGAGCCCAGCGGTGATATTACCTTGCCTTACCCAGGCAGTTGCCAGAGTTAGCAGTACACTACTGTTTTCAGGAGAGAGTGTTGCTGCCTTTTGAAGGGCCGGGATTGCTTCTTGAACTCGTCCCTGTTGCAGCAACATTGTACCCATCAACTCATAAGCACTGGCATTTTTTGGTTCAAGGGCAAATACTTGCTGGTATGCCCACACAGCACCATTGTAGTCTCCTTGGCGTAACAGCACAATTCCCAGCCCCAGGTAAGCATTGAGATGATTTGGAGCTAGTTGTATAGTATGACGATAGGCTGCCGCTGCCTCGGCGTTTTTCCCCAAATTTCCTAGACTGTAGCCCAGCGCATAGTGAAAAGCGGCATTATTTCGGTCAATGGCGATCGCCTGTTCGTAAGCCGCTACTGCTGCTGAAAAATTTTGTTGACGAGCGTGTAAATAGCCAAGGCTGGCGTAAATTCGGGGGTTGTTTTGCTCCAGTGTCGCTGCCCTTTGATAACGGGCGATCGCGCCAGAGAAATTTCCGGACTTTACTAGACGTCGCCCTTCCTCCAGTAATTTATGTAGCTGTTTGCTGTTTTGGTAAGAATGACTACTTGCATTGTTCCGACTTTGTGTCACCAGTCTCTGAGCGTACACGGGCGGCATTATCATAGTAAGCCCTCCTAGCAGCGACCAGACTGCCAACAACGTTATTGAATAGCGGTAAGCAGGTAGTATTCCTCTATACTCTTTACGCTTTTGCACGTTCGCTCTTTTCTGATATTTCTGCAAATTATTTCAAAGTGCTAAGATTCCTTTACATTAAAACAGGAATAGTTGCACTTGTGAACCAGGGTCTTCAGAATCAGGACTAGGGCTGAATTTCATCTTTTTTCTGAGTTTTTCAAAGCGGGGAGGCTTTTACACTCAAATCTTCAATTGTTAAAAATACTCAATACTTTTAATAATTAACATTGTTCCTAGTACCTTTTTTAAACCTCATCAGCAAATTTGAACAGATGAATTAGTTGCCTCCAGCAATGTTTCGCATAAATTATTGCTTAGTTTAAAATGTTGCCTACGGCGCATGGTCTTATAGGGGTACTGGTTTTGGAGTATCTTAATACATTTGTATAAATAGAGCAACTTTCTCTTTTCCATAAAGGAAGATTCCGTTACTTTTGAATTAAATTTGTTACTACAATAGCTGTTAAAAAATTGAGTAAGTATTAAAAATAACATAAACTACTATAGAAATATGTTATCTAAAAAATTACTTTAATAATCAATATGAGCTAATAACTATTTTTGGGCTTGTTAGTTCAAGAGTATTGTCTTCAATTAAAATTCAGAACGGATAATAGACTTTAATATTTTAATAAGCTTTAATAATTATTAATATAAAACATTAATTCAATCTACTTTTGCTTAGGTTCATTTATTTACTTTCTTCCTAAAGGTAGATGGGTTGACTATTTCCAGTGATAGATATTAAAATTGTAAAATCTAACTTAGATTGAGAACTAAGCATGAATCATAGTGAAAAAACGAACCTTACAAAATTAAGAAACTAACGGAGTACACAAAATATGGCATACGTGAATAGACCAAGTGACGATATTATTAGTGAACCTGTTGTTACTAGTAGAGCTGTTGATTATCATGACAGGGTACGGTGGGGACCGATTCTTTCAGGACTTGTAGTTGCCTTAGCAACTCAACTAATCTTGAGTGCTCTATTTGGTGCTATTGGAGCAGATACTGTTGCCGGTTCAGGTAGACCTAGAACGATTTCAGGTGATGTTGCTGGTAATGTAGGTATTTGGTCAGTTGTTGGCTTGCTGATCTCCCTATTCACTGGTGGTTGGGTTACAGCGCGTGGCTGTGGACCTATGAACCGCAGTACAGCCCTACTGAACGGTGCAATTCTTTGGGCAACAACTCTTGCCCTTAGCGCTTGGTTACTAGCAAGTGGGGTATCGGGTGCTTTTGGTCTTGCAACTGCCGCAGCTTCTAATGCTGCTGGGGCGGTCACCGACCAAGTGCAACAGCCAGGCGGTATTAATATACCGCAAAACGTGCCTAGCCCCAACATAAGTGCTAACGACGCTCGTGCAGCTGCTGATGCGACTGCTAGCGGTTTGTGGTGGTTTGTATTCGGCTCCTTACTTGGTTTAATTGCGTCGATGGTTGGAGCCGCTGCTGGAGCTCGGAGCCCACGTACTAATAACAATTACTAAGAAAAACTTGGATAAAAACAAAAATGTAGATTGTTTTTATAGCACCTTGAAAAAGGTGCTATTTTTATTTTTCAGCGGTTACTAACGACAAGATCAACGCTGTCGTGAATAGCGCCCAGTCAATTCTGCTAAAGGTTAATGAGCTCGCTTGCCCTGTCATTCGTCAGTATTAGGGCGATCGCTCTCTGACCATTCTTCCATGAAGATGCCGCCACTGTAACCGAATCACACTTGCTCTTTGACAAATCAGGCGCAAATCCTCACTGTCTTGTTCATAATCAACTGTGTATTCTCTAGTTCAGTGCTTCGATTTGCATTAGGTAAAAAAGTACCCATAGTCTCAATTCGCTTAAGAAGTGCATTTTGGCGGACGGATCAGAAATTATAAAAATTATCTGCATGTAGAGTAGTTGGATTAATAACATGCGATCGCACAATCTCATTCGTGCGTTCCTCTCTACAGATTAGATAGCAGATGGGAGGCGATCGCATATCAGCTGGCTAATCTTTGCTGGGAATTACTTCTTACACCCTCATTTGGTTGCAGAATAATTAAGTGGTGGCGAGCGCGAGAAGCGCCTACATACCGCAGATTGCTCATCAGCAGATTATCCCTAGTGTCATTCAACTCAGTCTCAACTAAGATGACAACCGGACTTTCAAGCCCTTTGAAGTAGTTAATAGTGTTGCAGAGGATTTCATTACGACTGAGGTTAGGATCTGCTTTCACTCGAAATTGCCCCAAAACCCTATTCTGAAGTGCTTGTCTCCGTCTAGTTGTCAAAATCACAATGTCCTTAGTGGAACGACCCTGAGTAACAACGAGGTTGTGGAGAAGGCAACCGAGAGTGTTTCTTAATTCAGTGTCGCCTGTATAGTGGTGAAATTCTACATCTCTTCCTACTGGACCAAGAGCTGCGGTTGAATACGGGTTACTGTAAAACTGGAGAGCATAGTAGTGTATCTTCTGGGTGTTGCGACAGTTTTCAGTTAAGCGAAAGGGGGTTTCCTCCAGTAGGAGATTCCAGTCACAACAATCGTAGATGTTCTGATTATCGTCGTGAAAGAAGTAGAAGATGCCATTATCGGGGTCATTCAGCAGAAACTTGAGTGCTACCCACCAGTTTTCGCGGAAGTCTTGCCCTTCATCCACAATTACCGCATCAACACGCCAGTTAAGCTGGTCAGCAGCATCTATCAGCAGTTCAGGATATATGTCGTCGAGGAGTTGGTTTTCAGGAATGTTCTTATCTGGTGCAATACCAGCTTGACGAAATAGTTTTTCACAGATTTCGTGGAAAGTGTGAACGTGCAGATTTCGTCTTCCACTAAGACTTTTACGCAAGAACTGAGCCAAAGCTTTGCTGTAACAGGTTACTAAGACGCTGAAGCCTTGATCGTTCAGGCGACGAGCTTTCTCAAGTGCCAACAAAGTTTTGCCTGAACCAGCACAACCACTGATAGCTAAACGCCGTTGGTTTCCCAATGAGTCCAATAGGCGGAATTGTTGCTTGGTTAGATCCCTTAATATCGGCTCAATGCCGTTATCTACTAGCACTGACTGGGGAGTTATCGATGGACTGAGAATTTTGACCAGTTCTCTAACACTATTAGCATCAAAATTCCCTGAGCGGGGCGGATCTTGACTGCGATAGTAGTTCATGGTGGCTTTCACCCAATCTGACAAAACACTCAACTGGGCATTGTCTAATATAATATCTCTGGGAGCGTTTGGGCCTAGACTCCGATTAATTCGGATATCAGGAAAAGCAACTGCATGACCAATTGGAATCCAGAGATCGCGCCAGTATCTCCATCTCGGATCTCTGAGTAGCTTAACTAAACTATATTTGCTGTCGCACGCTTGGTGGAAGGGGTCAGTTATGGAGTTGTCGTTGCTATACCACTTCTGGGAAGTGCCGTCGTAGCTGATGGAGCCACCTTTAACTTCTAAGACTAAAATACCTAGATTGGGACAAGCAATAACAAAATCAGCTTCGCCATCTCTGGCACCACTACGTAGATCGGGTACTTGCCAGCGAACCTGATGAAATACTGTGAACTCGTCAGATAACTGGTTTTTAAATTCTTTGTATAAAACTTTTTCAGCTGCGCTGCTGACATCAGAACGCAAGTAATCAGGAAACATCCTTGCCACGATACACCTCAAGTGTCATTTTGTTCGACTACACAGCCATGACTGCTAAGTCGAGCTTACTTCTAGTATTCCCTTGCCTCCACGCTAACTAACAGACTTGAATTCAAAATTCCCTGTGCGATTCAAGCACTAAAGTATTTTGCTGCTGGGTGATAAGTAATGATTGCAGTCGTTGATTGTTCAGGATACAACTGTTCGCTTTCATCCATGTGCAAATTAATGCGATCGCTCCCCAACAACTCCAACAACTTATACTGATCCTGAATATTCGGACAAGCCGGATAGCCAAAACTATACCGAGAGCCAGGATATCGCTGCGCCAAAATATCTCGAATATTATTTGGCTCCTCACGGACATACCCTAATTCTCGACGAATCTGAGCGTGTAACCATTCCGCTATTGCTTCCGCTACTTGCACTGCTAGCCCGTGGAAGTAGAGATAGTCACTGTACTGGTGTGCTGCAAATAGCTTTTGAGCATACTCAGTTGCAATATCTCCCACAGTTACAGCCTGCATCGGGAATACATCTATCATGCCCGATTCCTTGGTTGCATAAAAATCAGCAATGCACAACCGCCGGAGCGATCGCTGGCGAGGAAACTCGAATATCGCTACTGGTTCCCCTAAGTCCTTGCCATTCATTCCCGCCGGATCATAAAGATACAGCGAGTTACCCTCAGACTGACAAGGAAAATAGCCATAAATTGCCTGGGGATGCAGCAACTGTTCTGCAACAATCAGCTGCTTCCAATGTTCCAGAATCGGATAAACCTTTTCAGCCAAAAAAGCATCGTATTCTTCCCGTGACTGCTCACGCGGTTTGCGAAATTGCCACTGTCCCGCAATCAAAGCCTGCAAATCCAGATACCCAAATAATTCTTCTAAGGAAATATCAGCACCCCGCAACAGTTTAGTTCCCCAAAAAGGTGGCGTGGGGCGCTGAATGTCTACAGCAACAGCTTCTGAACGATTGGTATCCAGCACTTCGGGTTCAGATGCAGATATAGTAGTTGTTTTAACCTCTACATCATCAGGCTTTTTATGACCGTTTGACACCTCATCTGGTGCTGCTAAACCATTTAAGAATCCCTGATAATCATCCCACTGATTTTCAGCCTTAGCAGGCATCAACTGATCCATAAAGTGCAAGTCAGAGAAGGCATCTTTGCCGTAAACTACCTTACCTCTGTAGGTATTTTGGCAATCCTCGTGCACAAATTTAGGAGTAAGAGCCGCACCACCTAGAATAACTGGAACTGTAATATCCCGCTGGTTAAATACCTCCAAATTTTCTTTCATAAATGCAGTAGATTTCACCAGTAGCCCACTCATGGCAATACAATCAGCTTTGTGCTGTTCGTAAGCTTCAATAATTTTATCCACTGGTTGCTTGATGCCCAGGTTAACCACCTTGTAGCCGTTGTTAGACAAAATAATATCGACAAGGTTTTTCCCAATATCGTGGACATCGCCTTTAACAGTTGCAATCACCACCGTACCTTTAGCATTATTGCCAGCGTCTTTCTTTTCCATGAATTGTTCTAGGTAACCAACTGCCGCTTTCATAGTTTCAGCAGATTGCAACACAAAAGGTAGCTGCATTTGTCCTGAACCGAACAGATCACCCACAACTTTCATGCCATCGAGTAGGAAGGTGTTAACAATCTCTAGGGGTGGATATTGCTGGAGAGCTTTTTCTAGCTGTTCTTCTAATCCAATTCGTTCGCCATCGATAATGTGGCGCTTGAGGCGTTCTTCTACAGGTAGACTTTGATCAGCGCTGCGATCGCGTTTCGTTGTCGCTCCTTCAAATAGCGTCGTCAGTTCTGTCAAGGGATCGTAAACACAAACATCCCCCTCAAATCTGCGTTCGTCAAAAATTAGCTGGCGACAGACTTCTTGATGACGTTCTTCAATTCGAGATAACGGCAAAATCTTGTTAGGGCTAACAATTGCCGCATCCATACCCGCTGCTGTGGCGAAGTGCAAAAACATCGAATTCAGCACTAATCGCGCCGGTGGGTTTAAACCGAAAGAAACATTGGAAACGCCCAAAATAATATGACAGCCGGGGAGTTCTGCTCTAATTTTGCGGATGGCTGTAATCGTGGCGCTACCATTAGCTCGATCTTCTTCAATTCCCGTCGAAATCGGCAACGCCAGACAGTCAAAAAATATCTCATACGCCGGAAAACCAAATTCAATTGCTTGATGATAAGCGCGGTGGGCAATTTCAAACTTTTTCTCTGCTGTCCGCGCCATTCCATCTTCATCAATTGTCCCAATCACTACCCCCGCGCCATATTGCTTAGCCAATTCTAAAACTTTAAGAAACCGGGGTTCTCCATCTTCATAGTTGGTAGAGTTCAACAGACACTTACCCCCCGCTACCTTTAACCCCGCCTCCATCTTTTCCCATTCTGTGGAGTCCAGCATCAAGGGCAGCGTCACATTAGTTACCAGGCGGGATACCAATTCGTGCATATCTCGCACGCCGTCACGCCCGACATAATCCACGTTCACATCCAGAACGTGCGCCCCTTCTCGCACCTGCGACTTACCCAAAGCTACCAACCCATCCCAATCTTCAGCATTTAGCAAGTCGCGGCACTTTTTAGAACCACTAGCATTCAGCCGCTCACCCACAATCAGAAAAGAGTTGTCCTGATCGTAAGGTTGGGCAGTATAGATTGATGCCGCACCAGGCTCAAAATCGGGCTGTCGTTCTTTTGGTTTTACAGTTTTGGCAATTTCGACTAGTTGCTGAATGTGGTTTGGTGTTGTGCCACAACAGCCGCCGATTACCTGCACCCCTAAATCCTCCACGAAGCGCATCAATGCCAGCCGCAGTTCCATTGGCGTTAATTTGTAGTGGGCGTGACCACCAATATTTTCTGGCAATCCAGCGTTGGGAATACAGGAAATCACAAACGGCGAGTGAGCCGATAAATAGCGAATGTGTTCCGCCATTAAATCTGGTCCTGTGGCACAGTTAAGACCCAGAATATCAATCGGGTAAGGTTCCAGAATTGTCAAAACTGCACTAATATCCGAACCTACTAGCAACGTCCCCAAACTTGCTTCTATCGTCACTGAAACCATCAACGGTCGGCGATCGCCCTTGCGCTGAAATACCTCTTCTAGTGCATTTAAAGTTGCCTTAATTTGCAGGACATCCAGGCAAGTTTCAACAATAAATAAATCTACTCCCCCGTCATACAAACCCTCTGCCTGCTCTGCATAGGCTGCTTTCATCGTGTCGTAGTCGATATGCCCTAGAGTTGGGGCTTTGGTGCCTGGCCCCATTGAACCAGCGACAAATCGGGGTTTCTCTGGAGTAGAAAACTCAGATGCAACACGCTTTGCTATTTCTGCGGCTGTTTTATTCAGAGTGTAAGCCTGATCTGCCAAGTCATACTCTGCCAGCACAATTGAAGCACCTCCAAAGGTGTCAGTTTCAATTACATCCGCCCCAACCACCAAAAACTCCCGATGTACTTGCTCTACTGCCTCTGGCTTGGTGTGTACCAGGTACTCGTTACAGCCTTCATACTGAGTTCCACCAAAATCCTCAGCCGTCAGATTTTGCGTCTGTAGTGATGTTCCCATTGCGCCATCAAAGACGATAACAGGGCGATCAGGACTATGGAGGCGAGAGAGGAAGGGGCTATTCATAGACGGCTCGTGAATAAGGATTTAGGTTAGGCTTTGGATGATCAATCTATTATATTGTGCAAAATTTACAGCTTTTAGGAGCGTCCAACACGATGAATGTAGAAGTTACTACATTTACTTCCTCACAAGCGGAATTTACCACAGCCGCAAGCGTCGTTTTAGAAAACGTTAGCTGGCAAACTTTTGAGGCATTACTAGCAGATATTGGAGATAACCGCGCCTGTAGAATCGCTTATGATCAGGGAATATTAGAAATTAGAATGCCACTCACAGAACATGAATCGAAAATATTGATAGCGTGTTTTGTTACAACTTTAGCAGATGAGCTAGAAATCGAGATTAGACAACTCGGAGCCTTACTGCTTGAGCGTGAAGACTTAAACCGTGCTGTTGAGCCTGACACTTGTTTCTATATTCAGAATGAATCTATAGTTAGAGGCAAAAATATTGACTTGCAAACTGATCCCCCACCAGATTTAGTATTGGAGTCAGACTACACAAGTTCTTCTCTGAATAAATTCACACTTTATGCTTCTCTTGGTGTTCCTGAACTATGGAGATATTGGGGCAAAAGTCTTGAGGTCTATCAACTTATAGGCGGAAAATACGAGTTGTGCGATCAAAGTCTTGCCTTTCCATTCTTACTGATCGCAGACATCCCTGGTTTTATTGAGCAAAGCAAACTTGTTGGTCAGAGAACCGCAGTGCGTCTATTTAGAACACGAATTCGAGAAATTTCGCAAGATTCTAATTTGAAATAAGGTGGGCGATCGCCTTTGACTAAGGGTGTGATTGCGCTTTATATCAACCCAATGTGCGGCAAAAATAGACTATAGGAGTGCGATCGCCCCTGGTTACACCTCTTATTGCCACAATAGAAGCAAGCGATCGCATTTACAGCCTATGAATACGTCCCCCATCCTATCGTCATTTGTTGCTGATACCTGGGTTCAAGCAACTTGGGAAGAATTCCTAGCAATAGCCTACAATCCAGCATCCGAAAAAAGCAGAGCTTATTATCATCGTGGCAGGTTGCGAATTGAAATGTCACCGATTGGATTGAATCACTCCGAAGACAATTCTATTATTTCAACTCTTGTTACTCTCTTTTGTGCTATCAAAAAAATTCCGTTTAGGGGACTGACAAATTGTAGTTTTAGAAAAACAGGCTTGCAGGAAGCTCAACCTGATATAGCTTTTTACATTAATTCCCTAGAAAACTCCCCCACTCGTAGCAACTCTCCAGTAGATTTGAACTTATTTGCACCTCCTACTTTAGTGGTGGAAGTGGCTGCGTCTTCTCTGAGTGATGATTTGGGGGAAAAACGGCTACTCTACGAGTCTATGCAAGTGCAAGAGTACTGGATTGTAAATGTAAATCAGGCGGAATTTATTGCTTTTGCCATTGCCGATCATGGTAGTAGGCAAATTCACACCTCACGGGTATTATCAGGTTTAGGATTTACTGTAGTTCAAGAAAGTTTGGCACGCAGTTGCTCTCAAGATCATGGTGAAATCACTCGCTGGCTTCTGAGCCAATTCAGCGACTCAATCGAGCCTTCAACCTAAGTATCTACGTTACAAATACTAATAACAAAACCCGAAAGAATCTGGGCTTATTTAATTATTAGCATCCACAGCCGCTATGACCGCAGCCTACGCCCTGTGGATGACCTTTAGCACACTCTTCAGAACAGTAAGATTTACCGTTCTTTTTAATTGCATCCTCGACGGCAACAACACATAAACAAGGTTCACAAGCGCATTTCATTTGAGTTACAGTTGCCATTACTTTATTCCTACTTATCTTGGTTTTAATTATAACGTATTAGCATATATTCAGATATTAAGAAGACAATCAACTTGCATATGGCTAGATAAGTAGCTGGACAGACACACCTGGAACCTTGCCTGACTTTAACGGTAATTGGTAAATTGCAATGCAAGGGGGAAATCTTCTTGCTTCAGGCGTTGGATAACAGTTTGGAGATCATCTTTATCTTTACTGGAAACACGCACAGCATCTCCTTGGATTGAGCCTTGTACCTTTTTGAATTCATCTCGAATCAACTTAGTAATTTGCTTAGCAATTTCCTGACTAATGCCTTTTTTAAGCTTGATTTCTTGACGAACGCGGTTACCGCTGGCTGATTCAATTTTGCCGAAATCAAAGATTTTCAGGGACAAATTACGCTTGGCAGCTTTCGTCTGCAAAATGTCATGGACAGCATTTAAAGTGAACTCGCTGTCCGTGTTAATTGTAATTTCTGCACCCAATTCTACAGTTGTTTGAGTATCTTTGAGGTCGTAGCGGCTTTTGATTTCCCGAACAGTTTGGTCAATTGCGTTGACTAATTCTTGTTGATCGAAGTCACTAACAATGTCGAAAGAATAAGTAGAAGCCATAATCTGGTGACGAAATTGATTTAAACTATATCGATGCTAATTTAAATCACGGTAAGGTGGCGGAGCTATTCGCTTGCAGGATACTGAGGACGATAAGGGTGCCAGAGCTTATACTACCGATGCCAAACATTAGCGATCGCGCTATTGGTACGTTTGCTATATAAAAAACCGTGTAGAGTGTGCGAACGACTACAAATGTAATCGCCGCTCCAACTGCAACAGGTGAATTTATTTCCGTCACATAAGCCATCAGCGCCGCTGCCGCAAAAATCATGAACGCTTCCAATGAATTCTGATGTGCCCAGTTAGCTCGTTGGGCATAGGGCGGCAATTTATCGAACATAGCGCGGGGAGCAGCTATGTCATATCCGACACGCACACGGGCATAAGCCACAACCACAAAGGGAAGATAGATTAGCACTGCGGCAGCAGCGATACAGTAAAGGAAGGCAGACGGTGATAGTTGTGATAAATTCATTAACTTAATCAAAGTAAAACAGGGTTACTACCTTGCGTTGATCTTCTGCTTCTTGGCAAGTTCGCAGTAGAGTCTGGCTGTCGTGAAATGCAAAGCAAATTAACTGTTGGCAGCGGGAGATAATTTCCTGATTGCACAGGGCACTAGCTTCACCGAGTGACAGCTGATCGTTAGCAGGGTTTTCCACTAAATGCATTACCTTTTCTAGTTGCTGGCGCGATTCTTGTGGCTGGCGCTCTAAGCTCTGGGGCAGAATCACAGTTAACAAGTTGGGATCAGCTCGCGTCGCACCCCGAATCGCCGCTGAATTAGTTCCCGTAGCACCAGAGGTAAGCAGACGATTGCCGGATAAAACTAGGGCATAACTCATCATCTCAATCAGATGTTGATGAGTAAGAGGTACGTGACGCGAGCCTAGTAAAGCAATTCGCTTGGCACCCGTTTGCTGGATCGTTGCCAGCTCTTGCGCTAATGTATCGACGTTGGCTATATCTATTGATTGACTCGGATTGATCAAAGACGGAATCAGATTAAATGCAACCTCGCTATTTTAGCAGAGAGGAAAGCCGCTGTAATTTCTGGATCGAGATAATAACTATATAGGCAGTGACTTTAGCGGAATGCTCAACTAAGTAGCTGGATGGCTTCGTCATACCAAGCTAGCCAATCAGTTTCATAATGGATGCCATTGCGGAGAGCCAAATAGCGAAACTTTGCTTGTAAAGCCAGTTCTTGAGGATTTTGAAAGTACTGCTGCTCCAACTCTCTGTATGCAGATAATCTTTTCAGGTGAGCTTTACGGTGACGCTCTAGTTCCAAGATTGTCTGGTGCGGATCAATATAGCCAGCAAAGATTTTAACCAGTAAATCATCTTTAATCGGTGTGGGAACAGACTCTTGAGCAATCCACGCCTTAAGCTGCTGTTTTCCTAGTTCTGTAACACTGTAGAGCTTCTTATCTGGGCGTGATTCTTGGGGAATTGTCTCAGAAGTTATCCAAGCTTGCTCTTCAAGTTTAGACAACTCCCGATAAATCTGCTGGTGACTTGCCTTCCAGAAGAAGCCTACAGAACCATCAAATTGCTTTGCTAAGTCGTACCCACTACAGGGGCGATCAACGAGAGATGCCAATATCGCTTGAGCTAAAGCCATAAGAATCCTTTGCTTGACATATGCAATTAATTGAATATAGTATGTATGCAATTACTTTAATAGTAGATTAGGTGCATAAAAGATCAAAAGTAGAGGTATCCTATGGTGTTAGTTTCAGTTACACGCTTGCATCTAAAATCACCCCGATACGTACCAGCCTTCCTGTGGCACACTGCATGGAGTACGTGGCAAATCATTAATACTCCTGGCTTTCTAGGCGGTAAGCTCTTGAGAGATGCTTACGGAGGTTCCTGGACGCTCTGGACGCTAACCACTTGGGAGGACAAGTCAGCAATGCAGAACTACCGCAATTCAGGCGCACATCGGCAAACCATGCCATATATTCAAAAATGGTGTGATGAAGCCGTAGTTGTTCACTGGGAACAAGAAGACAACAGCTTACCAGACGCGGTGGAGGCTCATCGCCGCATGGTAGAAAACGGTCATTTTACGCGACTATCTAATCCCTCACCTGCTCAACTTGAGCGACATATTCCGGAACCCCAGTCATCTAAGTCACGAGGGCTGCTGCTACGACCAAGGCGAAGAAATATGCCGTCTTTGAGCTTCTAACTTGTTTCTACGGCAACGCTACTGCTGGCTCTAAACCAAGTTGGCTAAGTAAGCGGTCAATATCAAAGTGCCTTGCCATCAGTCCCTGAATGCACTGGACTTTAATAGGCTCGTGCAGACGAACTTGACCAAAAGTGCGATCAACAATTTCCACAGTTGAGAGAGTATCGAGATCGACCGAGAGAATTGGAATTTCTAGTTCTTCAGCACGGCTAAGGATGAAAGGTGGCGGTGGCAGGAGTCCAGTCAGGATCAGGCACTGGGTGGAACTTTCTAAAGCTGCCAATTGAATTTCTACGCGATCGCCCCCAGTCACTACTGCCATATTGCGCCGCTTGCGGAAATACTTTAGGGCGGCGTTGACATTCATTGCCCCAATTGCCAGACTTTCCACCAGCAGATCCAGGCGATCGGGGCGACAGAGAACTTCTGCTTGGAGCTGGTTTACCAGTTCTCCAACGCTGACACTCCGCAGTAAGTCATTTTTAGGCAGCATTCCCAAGACAGGAATACCTTGCTGTTCCAAAAACGGGCGAATTTCAGTAGCAACGAGTTGGAGTTGTTCAGGAGGAATATCGTTGAGCAAAACACCAATTAGGCGATCGCCCAGGCGCTGCTTTGTAGACAATAGTGTTTCAACCGAGAAAATCGATTTGTAGCGGGCTACCAAAAGAATCAGAGCATCTACTTCCTGAGCCATCTCAAGCAAGGATAAGTTAAATAAACTGCCTTCTGACAAAGTACCAGGACCTTCCAACAACACCAAATCACCTCCCGGCATTTGGAGATATTGTCCTATTTGCTGTTTGTAATCAATTTTGTCTTCGCCGCGTAAGCGTCTTTGGATAGTTGCTTCATCCAGAGCTAGGAGAGTTGGGAGTAGCCGATGCTGCGACAATTCTAGGTTCTGTGTCACGAACTGGACATCTACCTCTAAGACCTCTGTTTTGTCTTCACTCCAACAGTTACCCAGCGGTTTACCGTAGGCAATATCCAGTCCTTTTTGCTGAAGCTGATTAGACAAACCCAAGATAGTCGCGGACTTGCCACTATAAGCCTCGATTGACCCAATCAATAAATATTTAGCAGATTTCGGCACGCCCTCACTCCTAATCTCAACATTGAAACCGCAGCGGGCTTCTCCATTATTTTAGGTCGAAGTTGTTAATTGTCTGTATGTCAGGAGCAGGAAAGCAGGGAAGACATCAATTTCTATTCCCTAACCTCCTAACCCTCATTCATCTAAGCGTAACAATTTCCGGTAAAACGCTTTAGAAAAATCGGTGGTTTGAGCGCGCTGAAAATTCAGGATGACATCAATTAAAAAATCAACAAACTCAGAACTTGCCAGCATCATTTCGTAACTCAGCTCCGCATTGCCATCAAACTGCATCCGGCAACGGGTGAGGTCTGCGGGTAGGGATGATACATTCCAAGTGGCGACGAACGGAATATTATCGCTCTGCTCAATTTTGCGCTGTCCCTCCAAAGCTCCTTTTTTATAGAGGCTAATGGCTAGTGGTAACATATTGCGCTTATTGCCCTGGAAGTAGGGCATATAAACTCTCATATCTTGCTGGTTAGCAGGCTGTAGTTGTGCGATTGACATAGTTTGGAATTAATCCTTGTGTATTCTTTGGTATTAGGGAGGTAGGAAGTAAGAATTTTAGTCGCTGCCCATAGTATTCCCAAAAATTGACCGATTACACACAATCACTTTAAAAGTAAAGTTCGTCCGCCTGAAGGGATTTAGCTTGACATTGGCACGGAATTAGTTGACTCAGAGGCTAGCTCGGCCGAAGATGACATAAGAAAACTCTGTGAGCAAACACTATGGCTCCACTGGTTGCCAATTACTATTTGACATACAGATGTAATGCTCGTTGTCATTTTTGTAACATTTGGGCATTAGATCCACCGACTGAATCAGATTTTGAGACGATTAAGCATAATTTGAATGATTTACGCCGTCTTGGAGTCAAATATGTTGACTTTACAGGCGGAGAACCGCTGTTACGCTCTGATGTTGGGCAAATTTATGCCGAGGCGAAACAGCAGGGTTTTTTCACCAGCATGACGACGAACACGATTCTTTATCCCAAGAAAGCAAAAGAGATTCAGGGGTTGGTGGACTTTTTGAATTTCTCTCTTGATGGTGGGGATGCCGAGACTCACGATTCTTCGCGGGGAGTGAAGATTTTTGACACTCTGGTAGAATCAGTAGCGATCGCCAAGTCTTTTGGTGAGTACCCTGTGCTAAACCACACCGTCACTGCCCAAAACTACGAACGCATTGACGAAGTGGGAGAACTGTCGCTGAAATTGGGTGTCCGGGTTTGGCTCAACCCCGCTTTCACCGCCTATGACAACTACAACTCTAAGAAAAATCCCACACCAGAGATGGCGGCGGCGATCCAAGCCAGTGCTAAGAAGTATCAGAGTGTCGGCTACAATAAAGCAGCATTGGCTTTTATTGAAGCTGGGGGCAATGACACTAAAAATCCCCGCTGCAAGGCGGTAGATGCTGTAATTGCAATTTCTCCGGATGACCAACTGCTTTTACCCTGTTATCACTTTGCCCAGTCTGGTGTACCCATCAATGGGCAACTATACGACCTCTATCGCCAGTCGGAAGAGGTGGAAAAATATCGAAAATCTCAGGGGAAGCTGTCGGTGTGCGAAGGTTGCACAGTCTGGTGTTATCTAATTCCCAGCTTCTTTATGGGTGTAGACAAATATTGGTGGTTAAATCAAGTAACCTATGCCAGCGAATTCCTGGCCCGAAAGCGATTCTTACAACGAGCTTGATGCGATAGGATCACTATTGTCTGACGCAGTCAACGCAGTTCCTGGAGGTTCCAGCCAGGAGAACGTTGACCTATCCAATTCAGAGGAGTCAGACAATAGCACCCAGCACTCAGGGGTAGAGACACCAACATCTCTACCATCCTGCTATCAAGGTCGGAGACGCAAAGCGGCTGTTGTATTGACAATTGTATGGAGTGGTACAATCGCCCTCCATTTAGTTTCTTGGGGGTCTTGGTTTGTACTAGGACTGACCACAATGTTTGGGATTCATGCCCTGCGTGTGGTATCCACTCGACCGTGTGGCGAACCAGAAACAATGGCGGATAATCTCCTCACGGATTATCCCTACGTCTCTCTGCTAGTGGCGGCGAAAAATGAAGAAGCGGTTATTGGGAACATAGTCAAGGTTCTTTGCAGCCAGGACTACCCAATGGAGCGTTATGAAGTCTGGATAATTGATGATAACAGCAGCGATCAAACACCAGTGTTGCTAGAAAAGCTGGTGCAGGAATATGACCAGTTGAAGGTGTTGCGGCGCGACAGCGGAGCCAGTGGAGGTAAATCAGGAGCGCTAAATCAGGTATTGCCCCTAACGCATGGAGAAATTTTGGCTGTCTTTGATGCCGATGCTCAGGTGTCATCAGACCTGCTGCGACGGGTGCTGCCGTTATTTCAAAAGCGAGCAGTGGGGGCGGTACAGGTGCGGAAAGTAATTGCTAATCCCCAAGAAAATTTCTGGACTCAGGGCCAAGTAGCAGAAATGGCTCTGGATACCTATGTGCAGCAGCAGAGAATTGCCTTTGGTGGTATTGGGGAACTACGGGGCAATGGTCAGTTTGTGCGACGTACAGCGTTGGAACGTTGCGGCGGCTGGAATGAGGAAACGATTACAGATGATTTGGATTTAACATTCCGCTTGCATTTGGATCGGTGGGACATTGAAATTCTTACCAGCGCGGTGGTAGAAGAAGAAGCTGTGACGCGGGTGAATGCTTTGTGGCATCAGCGCAACCGTTGGGCAGAAGGTGGATATCAGCGTTATCTGGATTACTGGCGGCTGATTGCCAGCAACCGAATGGGGACGCGCAAAACTTTTGATCTGTTCATTTTTTTGCTAATTCAGTACATTTTGCCAACAGCTCAAGTACCGGACTTATTAATGGCGATCGCGCGTAACCGTCCACCAGTGCTGAGTCCATTTACCGGATTAGCGATGACTATATCAATGGTGTGGATGTTTATCGGGCTGAAGCGGTTTGGTAGCAAGCATCCATTTCCTTTCGTGCTAATGCTCCAGACGCTGCGCGGCACCATTTATATGTTCCACTGGTTAGTAGTAATGGCAAGTACCACTACTCGAATTTCGGTGCGACCAAAGCGGCTGAAATGGGTAAAAACCGTGCATCAAGGAGACAGGGGCGCTTAGGAGTAGAAAAAGCTGGGGAGGCTGGGGGAGAAAGAAACATTCTTACTCCTTCGCTCTAAGTAGCTCAAGAGAGCTCCCTCCGCTTCCCCGCTCCCCCAGCTTCTCTTCTCCCCCTGCTCTCTTCTCTGGTGCTATGTCTCTTAAAAGTCGATATCTGCGTCAGGCTCAGCATCGAATAACTCAGGTGCGGGTGTGGCAATCGGCGGCGATGGAATATGTGTTGTTGCCTGGGAGAAGGCTGAATCTGAGTTAAGCTTGACAACCTCGCCATTAAAAAATTCAGCGAGTCGTTGAGCAGCGATCGCTACTTCATCATCCTGCCACTCAACAGTGTTTGCCGGATTGTACGTCGCCACATCCATTGTTGGTGCTGAATTGGGTGTAATTGACTTCTCTGGTGGGGTTGCAGGCTGAACCGAGGTTAATGCATTTGCTGGAAACGTGGATGTTGCTGCAAAATCGTTTGCCCCCGACTTAGCAATTTGAGAGGAATTCTCTGGCGCAGTATCCCTACTAGGTGCTGATAACTTATTAACAGGAGCAGCTTTGGTCTGAGTAGGTGTTGTTATCTTAAAGCTCACTTTCACTTTATGTTGGCAAACTTTTTGAAAAGCGGCTTCAACCTCCGCTACTTTGCTTTGAGCCATTTTGATCAGCGATTGGGAACGAATCCCGATTTGAGCTTGCTGCTCGTTGATAGCTAATAATCGTCCGTGTTCTCCGAAGAGGGCTTTACCCAGTGGTGGGAGATACTCAAGCAGCTGTTGCCAAATTTGCTCAAGATCAGATAGGGGGGTGGTTACTGCATCTGTATGCGTTGCTGCGGGTAGTACAACTTCAAGCGGATTAGAGATACTTTCGCTACTTGGTTCTGAATGCTGCTCAGGTGAGGGTGGTTGTGATACCGCAAGTGGCTCTGACTGAGCTAGAGAGGCACTGTTATTATCAGTAGGATTGTTGGCTGGGGCAATTGGGTGAGGAGTTTGGGCTGGTGTGCGATGTGGACTGACTTCTGAACGCTCTATAGATTGGGTATTAGGAGGTTTTACACCATTTCCTACAGACTGACTACTAGGTGCTGATAAGTTGCTGATAGCTTGCTCGTTATTTGCTGATTGTAATAATCCCAGCAGTGCTACTTCCAACCACAGGCGCGGCTGGGTAGTGTTTTTTATTTGGACTTCACTTTTAGCAAGGTGCTGTTGCCCAGCTAAAATACTGGGAACGTCATAAAGAACAGCTTGCTCACATAGCGCAATCCAGGTGGAGGGTGTGACAGCAACTAAATCGCTACGGCTGGGTGCAGTGAGTGCAATCAGCAAATCTCTGTAAAAACCAGCGAGATTTTGGAGGATAGTTAGAGGTTCTCGACCGCGATCCATTATTCTGCGGGCACAGTCGAGAACGGCTTCGGGGTTACGGTGGGCGATCGCCTGCAATAACTCTATCAAGTCTGGCTCTGAACAAGAACCAACCAAATCCCAAACCCGCTCTACCGTCACTTGACCCGATAATAAACTCAACTGGTCGAGGAGACTTTCGGCATCGCGCAATCCTCCCTGAGCAAAGGAGGCTACCAGCAGTAGCGCTTCGGGGGTAATAGTGATGTTTTCAATAGATGCGATCGCACTCAAATGAGCCACCATTGCATCTGTTGCTATTCGCCGGAAATCGAAGCGTTGGCAGCGAGATATTATTGTTGGCAATACCCGCTGTTCATCAGTTGTAGCTAGGACAAATACCACCCGCGTTGGGGGTTCTTCTAAAGTCTTTAGTAGGGCATTGAACGCCGCTGTACTGAGCATATGACACTCATCTATGACATATACCTTGTAGCGACACTGCACTGGGGCAAATTGGGCGCGTTCGATGAGTTCTCTAATGTTGTCTACCCCAGTGTTACTGGCGGCATCAATTTCAATCACATCCAGGGCGGAACCATTGGTGATTCCCTGACATACCGCGCACACACCACAGGGTTTTTCTGTAGGAACCTTGCTCGCAAGACAATTGAGCGACTTTGCCAGAATCCGGGCGCTGGAAGTTTTGCCAGTACCTCTAGGACCAATGAATAAATAGGCAGGGGCAATTCTTGCTGTACGGATAGCGTTGGTGAGGGTGGTGGCGATCGCGTTTTGCCCTACCAGTTCCGCAAATGTCTGAGGCCGATACTTGTGGTGCAGGGGTTCGTAAAACATAAAGTTAAAATTTCAATTTCCGCAAAGAAATTCCTTATTAACGCCCAAGCTATTTTATTAATATTTTACTATTTTACAGCGCGAATCGTGGTAAATGAATAATAAATCAAAAATAACAAAATCGGCTTTTTTACTAATTAGTATCTTTTACTATTTCACTTTTAAATATTGCTAATAAAATGCTATAGATTACCTTCTACAATGAATCTATCGCTCTTCCATACTTTATTTATATTTATTATTATATCAAAAAAGTTTCATAAAATATGTCAATATTAAAGTGTATGATTTTATAAAGATGATAGTTTTAATCACATTTAAATACTAAAGCAGTTAAGTTCTATAGAATACAGACTTCAGCTTTCAATATTTTAAATAAAGCCTATGGCAAACTTACCCAACGAAACCATAACCACTGTTTTAAACTTGCAGCGGCGACTACTGCAACTAATCAATGAAGCAACAGCAGATGGGTTCATTATACTTGAACAATTTGGCGAGACAGCGGAAACAATTCCTGAACTAGATGAACTTCAAAACGTTAGAGAACGGGCAACTTCATACTACATACGTTTTTATAGGCTGCTGTTACAGATTGCTGAATCCCAACCAGTGGCTAGTTTTGCTACGCTGAACTTATTGGCTCAGTCAATCGAAGAAACACAGGCTATTGCTGATGCCGGAGAAGCAAGTACCCAAGAAATAAAAAGGAACTGGAATCTGCCATGACTAACCAACCCAGAGTCCCTGATCCAGAAACGAGAGCGCGTTCTATTGCCAAGCTGCGCGATATCTGCTTAATGTTTGATGCTCAAATAATGGTACTGGATGAATTGATTGCCCAGGTAGAGGCTGAGAATCGCAACAATCCCGTAAATGTTTACCGCCGCGAGAAGGGAAAGCGTTTGCTAGAGTCTTTGATGCAAGAGAAGGCGAAAGAAAGTGGAGAATAAGAGCGATCGCTCGACCTATGGCATCTTAAGCCAAATTAAGGCATTTTAAGAATCAATGCGATCGCTCGCGAGTCCTCACGGGGCCTGTCCCCTACAGCCCTCCCTTGCATCCTACGGCAGGGGCATCGTATCTTGCCTTACCAAATAGTAAAGGTTTGAGGGCGATATTTATAGTGCAGCGGCTCGTAAGATATTAATTTAAAAAGTAAAATCATATGGTTAATCTCAGCGTCAATCTCAACAGAATTGCCCTGCTCAGAAATTCTCGAAATATTGGGATACCCAGCGTTATTGATGCGGCAAAAACGGTTATTGATGCTGGTGCACACGGCATTACAGTTCATCCCCGTCCAGATCAACGACATATCAAGTCCGTAGATGTTTATGAATTGGCAGAAATACTAACCGTTGAATTTAATATCGAAGGCAATCCTTTTCAGCCTAAATTTATGGATCTAGTCTGTGAAGTAAAACCAACACAATGTACTTTAGTACCTGATGCTCCTGATGCTTTTACGTCAGATTGTGGCTGGAATTTGGCAGAGAATAGTCATAGGCTGATACCTATTATTCAAAGGTTGAAAAACCTTGGCATTAGAGTCAGTCTATTTATGGACGCAGATTCAACTCAAATGTCATTAGCAAAGAAGATTGGATCGGACAGAGTTGAATTGTATACAGAACCCTATGCAACTGCATTTCGTGAAAATCAGGTAGAATCTATTTTTCAGCAGTACGTCCTTGCAGCTCAAGCGGCTCAAGCAGTGGGTTTAGGAGTGAATGCTGGGCATGATTTGAATTTACAAAATCTGGAAAAATTCTGCTCTATTCCCCAAATACTTGAGGTATCCATTGGTCATGCATTAATTGCTGAGGCTCTGGAAATGGGGTTATTCAACACGGTAAAAGCTTACCTGAAAATTTTGTCTCAAACTTAGCTGAGGTGCTTTCCAAAGTAGAGGACAAACTCGTTTGGAGTTCCCAGACAGAAGGCTAATAAGACGCGATTTTGCAGCCTATTCTCCAAAATATTCTCTCTTAAGAGCTGGGAACTTATTTGGCTATCTACTTGCAGGAATATAGTGTTGATATTCGTTATATTTTGGGAACTCTAAGACAAGAGCGGGTGCAGACGACGCAGCAGTATATCTGCGTGGTTAGTAAGAATTTGCTCTGCATTCCTAGTCTGTTATAAAAACTAGAGTTCTGGAAATATGTCTGAGCAACAAGGCTTTTACCGCGAATATGACCTAAAACAGGTGCAGCCGTCTAATAAAGTACCTGCTGCCCATCAAATTGAAGCATTAGCCAAACTTAAGGAATGGTTCAAACAGGAACACACTAACGACTCTGCTGGTAGTATTCTCGCTTTGCCAACAGGTAGCGGTAAAACATTTACGGCTAGTCGCTTCCTCTGCTCTAGCCTGTCTCATGATACCTACGATGGTCCGCTCTCCAAGGGCTACAAAGTTCTGTGGCTGGCACACACCCACCATCTGCTAGAGCAAGCCTTATATAGTTTTGTTCCAGAAGTAGGCCATATATCTAAGCAAAAGCAGCAGTTAAACGTGCGGGTTGTCTCACCAGGACACTGCCCCGTCCATTCAATCAAATCCAGCGATGACGTTGTGATTGTTACGCTCCAGACAGTGAGAGCAGCTTATAAACGCCATGATACCCAACTCGAACCATTCCTTAACGCAGCAGGGAATAAGCTCTTTATCGTCTTTGATGAGGCTCACCACGCTCCAGCCTCCAGTTACTGCAAGTTGCTCCTGGATTTACGTAAGCGTTTTCTCAACAAAATGTGGCTCTTGGGTTTAACTGCTACTCCGACTTATACAGATGAGAGTAAACGCGGATGGCTGAAAGAGCTTTTTCCTCAAGAAGTAATTTACCCAAAGAATGAAGCAGACCTTGTAGGTAAACTCACAGCAGAGGGCATACTTGCCAAGCCAGAATTTGAGCAACATCGTACTAACTTTGACGTTGAATTTGACGAACAAGAATACAAAAAGTGGGTTAATACTTACAAAGACCTGCCAGAAGACATCATTAAAAAGCTAGCTGAGAGTGAAGATCGTAATCAATTCATTGCCGAGACTTATGTAAAGGATAAACAACGCTACGGAAAAACAATTATTTTTGCAGATCGCTGGTTTCAGTGCGAGGCATTATGTACGTTCTTGCGGAACCGGGGAGTAAAGGCTGGAGCAATTTTTGCAAGAGTAAATAACGGTCCTGGTAGTGTAATTGCTGACCAAAAGCAAGTTCTAGAACAATTCCGTAGCGGTGATTTGGAAGTGCTAATTAATATCCAAATGCTGACAGAAGGTACAGATGTTCCTAACGCTGAAACGGTTTTCCTGACTAGGCAGACTACAAGTAGTATTTTGCTAACCCAGATGATCGGACGAGGTTTACGTGGACCTAAATTTGGTGGAACGGATAAGGTAAATATCGTCTCTTTTATTGATAACTGGAAGCAGATGATTGTGTGGGGTAAATCTGACTTCAGTGGAGAGAAGGATGTTGAGAAGATTGAGTACGTTAAGCAAACTCCTATAGAACTCATTTCTATTGAGTTGGTTCGTCGATGGGCTGCTCAAGCAGGTAGAGGAGAAGGTATCCCTCTTGAGCCTTTTATAACTCTACTCCCTCTCGGATGGTACCTACTTCAGTTCCAGACTCTTGTTTCAGAAAGCGAAGAAGATGATGAGATTCGCCAACTGTTGCTGGTATTTGACAATGAAAAGGAGAGTTATGGAAAGTTCATTCAAAGTCTTACCACAGCAAATATTCAAGACTTTGCCGAAATAGACGTTAGTTTTGAAGAGGAGTATAGTCAGCTTGAGGCATGGAAACAGGAATTCTTCAAAAATTCAGAGGAGTTTCTGGGCGAAAATCTTTTAAGAAACATCTTTCATATTGTGCGTCACATTGCTCAAAATCATGGAGAACCACCAAAATGGTTTGACTTTGAGCAAAGGCAGGATCACGATTTAGATGCTATGGCTCAAGAGTTTATTGATGGTAATCTTGGTCCTCAAGCTCTAAACCAGCAATTGAAAGCTGAGTACGAGAAAAAAGACCGTTACTGGAATGTAATTTACAACAACTATATCCGCTTTAAAGAACAGTATGATGACTGTGCAAACCGTATTCTAAATCCTCCAGAACCGCCTATTATCCCACCGCCACCACCGCCCTCTGAACTATCTGATGAGACTAAGCAGCAGGTTAAAAAAAGAGATAGCTACCGCTGCCTTTGTTGTGGTGAAAATAATAGCCGTTTGCTGCAAATTGACCATATCAAGCCCAGATACTATGGCGGTGATGATTCATTAGACAACTTGCAAACTCTTTGCGGTACTTGTAACCGAATTAAAGGAACAAGAGAGATTGATTTCCGTAAACATCAGACTTTCTTAAAAGAATCACCATCTAACTTTCCCGACTTAGAACTGCCAAAACCAGCGCAAACTGGTGATCCAAAACAGTGGGAACAGTTTATCCACCGTAGTGCAAACTTTTTCTACCAATGTGCTGCGGTGAAGTCTGTTGAGATTAAAAATCGTGGAATGCATATAGACCCTTGGGAAATCTGCATTCACGCTGATAATCATCCGCGCTGGCTTAAACCGCATCTTGAGGAGTTAACGAAGAAAATTAGGAGGAGAAAGCAAGAGGGTGGATTTGATGCACCTTATAGAATCATAATGACCGGACTTAATTTTGAAGAAATTATTTAGCCCATAAATGAATAGTTTTGTCAAAGATAGCTAAGACTTGGCAGAATTATCTGAAGATGGAGCGCATCTGAAATTTTGGGTATCAGTGCGATCGCACTTCTGTGCTACCCTGAATAATCCTTTGCCTCTTTCGCCGCTAACATCTGCGTAGCCTTCGGCAAGCCGCTTGCGCGTCTATATCTGCGGTTCAAATCTTTAACCATGCCTACTCCCCGCACAATTCAAAGTATATACACCGATGGAGCCTGCACTGGTAATCCTGGTCCTGGTGGCTGGGGTGTAGTCGTCTATTACAGCGATCGCTCAATTTACGAATCAGGCGGCAATGCAGCCCAAACTACCAATAACCGGATGGAGATGCAAGCGGCGATCGCCGCTTTGAAACTCTTGGACACAGCTAGCCAAACTGAACCCATTACCCTCTATACCGATAGCGAATACCTAATTAACGGCGTTACTAAATGGGTTAAAGGCTGGAAAAAGAAAGGTTGGAAAACAGCACAAGGTAAACCCGTCCTTAACCAAGACCTCTGGGAAACTTTGGATCAACTTAGTACTCCGCTGGTGAAGTGGCAACACGTCCGGGGTCATGCTGGTAATATTGGCAACGAACGCTGTGATGCGATCGCGCGGGCCTTCGCCAATGGCAAATCCCCAGTCTTACAACAGTCACCTCCCACGATGAAGAGTGAATCCACCGCGGAAACTCATCATTCATCGGTAGCAGGAGTATCTAATTTAAATAGCAATAATACGATAATTTCCAAAACGACCCAAAATAGCCACCTCGCCTCGGACATGACCCTAATGGATTCGCCTACGCCTTCCTCTGCTACTGCAATTGAAGAATTACCCCGCGAGATCAGGGTGGTGCAACTCCGCAACTTATTAGAAACCCTCCGTATTGCTGACGAAATTGCTGCTAGAGGCTACTTAATCACCAGTTCTGAACTAGCCGATCTGATGGATGTCCACGCCAGTGCTGTCACTAGCAGAGGAGACGAGTGGCGCTGGCGTAATTGGATTGTGTCACGAGTGCGACGGGAAGGAAATCAAATTCTCTGGGAATTGGAACGGGGAGACGAAGTTACTCCTGCTGAGGACCATAACTCCGACCCCGCCACTGAGTAGGGGTATGAAAGGCAGATAAGAAAATTCGCAACACTGCCAGAGGATCAGCTAGGGGAGAAAGCCAGAACAACCAGCTAGCTTGTGCTTGGGTGCGATCATAGGATGGACTGATCGCCAACAGTAAGGCAAAACGAATTGTTACCAGGAATAAATTAAGTCCCAATAGGAAGACAAGGGGACAAGGAGGCAGGGGGAGCTGGGGAGAAAAGATGTAGGTGAGTACGATTGGGAGGGGGAGACCCTGAACTGATAGCAGTAGCCATAAGTCTCCCCATAGTTGGGCCGTGGAAGAAGCGTCTTTGAGATCAAGCGATCGCCCCCATTCCTGCCACGTTTGGGCTGCCCCTTCATACATCCGCACCTTCAGCACCTTTGCGCCATCCAAAAAGCCTACCTTGAATCCCAGGACTGCAATATTCCGTGCCAAAGTGACATCATCACAGAAAGAACTTCTAGCACTGGTATAACCGCCCACCTGAGCCAAAACAGAGCGACGGCACAAGAAGCACTGCCCATTTGCCATTACCCGCTGAGGGACTTGAGTATTTACACCAGCTGGGTCAAATCTATAGAGCAGGGTGATCAACAATGCCGGTTGCAGCCAGCACTCCCCTGGATACTTGAGGATAAATTGGGGTGAAAGAGACACCAAATCATATCCCTCACTTTGCGCCGTAGTTATTAAACTTGTAACTAGACCAGGGCTAGGCTGAGTATCAGCATCCATACCTAAAAGCCACTCACTCTGTTCGCAGCTATGCAAAAAGCCGTTGTGCAAAGCCCAAGGACGACCTACCCAACCAGCTGGCAACGGGTCATCCGTCATCAGGCGAAAGCGGGGGTCTTTTTGACTCACTGCTTTCACCAGTTCCGGTGTTCCATCTTGGGAGTTACTGTCTACGACAATTACTTCTCGGACTTCGTAACTTTGCCGACTTAACCCAGCCAAACAGGGACCAATGCGGTCAGCCTCATTCAAAGTGGGAACCACAACGCTAACCTTCGCCAAAAGCTCTGGCGTGGCGGAACAAGGTTCAATAGGGGAACGGCGGCTGGGACCTTTAAGCAGGCGCAATAGCAAAATTGCCGTTGCCGGTACTTGGATAAGTAGCAATAATGACGCATCTGTTGTCAACCAGTCAACCACAATGGCACCCAGTCTAATTTACTTAAAGGCAACTTCAACAGAAGCCACTGATATGCCAGCAGCTGCTTCAACGGCAGTGTTTGCCGATCCGGGTTGTGCTATCCACCATAGAGTTACAACTGGAGCAACACCCACTAATAAACCAAGTAACACCGGAATCCAGAACCCAGCCGCACAGCTCATGACTGCGGCGAAGGTAAAGTTACTTAAATAAACAACTAACGGTAGACTCAGTTGCGATCGCTCTAATTTCAGTGGCGTATTTCTCCATAAAACTGCTGCCACACTCATAAATAATGCTCCAGTCCCCATCCAACCAGCAAAGTTTTGATAAGGCATCCCAAAAAAGCCTCCCGGTTTTTGCCAGTACCAAAAAGGCAGAGCAGTTTGGCTCATGGCTGGATCAAGCACAAAGTCCCAGGAAGTAAGCGCTAAAGCCCCCAGCGCGATCGCACCCGTATGGCGCAGCAAACTGGGTTTTTTGTCCACTTCCAGACCAGCACGAGCAATTAAGTAAGAAACTAATCCTACATAAAACCAGGACAAAGGAATTGTAAAAGGAACAAGCCCTGCAATCTTATAACCCAACCCACTTAAGTAGCTGTAGTGACCAAAGGGAAAACCGGTACTGGTTCCCAGTAATTCACTTCCTAATGAAAGAAACACAGCTGGTAGCATAAACGCCAGCGTTGCTTTGAGTCCCAGTTGCCGATAAGCATAAATGGCAACAGCTGCCGCTCCTAAGACCATATAAACTACGCCGCCTCCAGCCATACTCCACTGCATGGCGGTTTGACCAGTCTCACCTAAGTTCAAAATCACTTCAGCATGAGGAACGACCAGCAGCAATCCTGCCAGTCCAAAGGCCATGGACACAATATGACCAATTAGGCAGAAGCGCTCAGCTCTAACAAGTTGCTTCATGAGGATTCCTTAAAAAGACGTGACACTTGGAAAGCGCCTCTTAATAGTTTACAAATGTTTAATAAAATTATTTAAGAACTTTCATTTATCCATTTGTGTAGAGTTATTAATTGTATGTCCCTACCTTAAATACTCTTAAATGTCAAGGTAATTTCAATTAAATCTGATAATTGTGGCTAGAATAAACTCTCAAACTCACACTGCTGTTCAATTCCTGAATTAGTTAACCCGCAATTGACTATACAGTAGCTTCAGAGCATACGTCCGCATCAGGAGGGAATTTCACTGAATGCCAACCTTGAAAAAACTTCCCTGGGTTTCCTTGACGCTACTACTGATAACATATAGTACCTTGGGGTGGGTATTAGCCGCTTTCGACTATCCTTGGTTGGTTTGGGTGATGATTGTGGTTGTTATTTTGCTATTAGCGGCGTTTCTGTCATCCCCTGGGACAAAGTTTAGAGATAATTCCCGTTTATTTAAATTGGACACTAGGACTTTCTTCTTGGTTGTTGCAACTGCTTTTTTAAGCGTGATCATCATTTGGAGGCTTCACATATTTGTCCATGCCTTGGTTACCATTTCAGCTGCAATATTAGTCAGGCTAGAAGCTCAAGAAGCTCGGTTAAGTGACAGACAAACTTTCTGGATTTTGGCGATTATATCCCTAGCTGGCTTAGGACTAGGTGCAGCAGCGCAAACTGTAATTTATCTCAATTCTTGAAAAGGATTTACGAGTTGATGTTGGTTAGCTGAAATTTGTGCCAGTTGATATAAGTAGTTTGTTTGGACGTGACGTTTGAAAATATAAAAAGGCTACTGCATTTGATGAGTAGCCTTTATTCATTGCATATATCAGGCACAAGGTAGTATGGGCTAACCCTAGTACTTACACTTCC
Organism: Chroococcidiopsidaceae cyanobacterium; assembly: GCA_041748755.1. Classification (GTDB taxonomy): domain Bacteria; phylum Cyanobacteriota; class Cyanobacteriia; order Cyanobacteriales; family Chroococcidiopsidaceae; genus JAHHHE01. Next base: position 36,561 of record JBGTCQ010000173.1, read on the forward strand.
TACGCACTTCTTAAAGCTTAAGATGCAACTGCTTCAGCTTCAGCCGACACCACAGGTGCATCTGCCACTGAATAAACGCTGACCTTCTTACGGGTTTTACCCTTTCTCTCAAATGTCACCACGCCGTCGATTAGGGCAAAGAGGGTATCGTCACTGCCACGACCAACATTGTTACCTGGGTGAAATTTAGTGCCACGCTGACGGATCAGAATATTTCCAGCCAGAACACTTTGACCCCCATACTTTTTAACTCCAAGACGTTGGGCATTAGAGTCACGACCGTTGCGAGTACTACCAGTTCCTTTTTTATGAGCCATAATTTCCTCCGTCTCTATAGTATCTAGGATTTATTGTTGAACATCCGCTTCTACGACTTCCGCCGCAACTTCGGCAACAGGTTCATTAGAATATTCTGCGGTAACTTCGGCAGCAACTTCTTCTGTCAGGATATTACCAGTAGCCACTTCTTCAGCCAACTCAATATCTGCCTCAGCAACCATTGTTCCAGCAGCCACTTGAGATGGTTCTGCTGCTTCAGAGGTGATCACTGAACCATTGAGGCTGATGGAGTTAATCATTAGCCTGGTAATTTCCTGGCGATGCCCCCGCTTCTTGCGAGTTTTCTTTTTAGGCTTCATCTTGTACACGAGGACTTTGCGACCTCGCAAGTGTCGCATCACTGTACCTTCTACTGTCGCCCCCTCAACAAAAGGCTGCCCGATGGTTACATCGCCGTTATGCTGCACTAATAAGACTGTTTCTAGGGTAATTGTGTGGTCGGGTTCAGTAGGCAACAGTTCAACATCGTAAAAGCGACCTGGTTCAACTCTTAGTTGCTTGCCGCCAGTCTCAATAATTGCGTAAGTCATGGAATGGTTCTTTAATTTGCCGTACAGGTAGCTGGTAAATATCTATGCTAACTAGACTTCCAGCTTTTTTAAGGTGTCTACCTGATCCGAGCAGGAATATAGACAATCAATCCTATATCTTCGTTGAATATGCAGAATAATGTCAAGCGATCGCTTAAGATTGCTACAGCTGACGCAACGTTTAGGCGGGTCGTTAAAAAAGGGACGCTCCACGCGCCCCAAAAACTCCACCAAAGGATGCCCTAAACCCTAGCTGGTATCCTCGCTTCCTTCTTACTGGTCAAGCGCTCATAAGTCGCCCGCATCTTCAAACCAGTAAGCACTTGGAATAGCCCAGTTCCATTATTAGAACCAGGATACTCTCTATGCTGGAGCAACAGATGTGTCATCTCACCTGGATACTTGGTAGAAGTATTGCTCAAATGGCTCTCGATATAGCTAACTTCTTCCAGCTTGTCAAACTGACCATCCACCTCTACGACTGAGACATAGCGACCATAGTAGACATCTGGTCCGTAGAACATTTGCATACCGGGGTAAGAACAAGTGAGCTTGCGTCCACAAGGAGTCCAATGAATGGTTGACCCTTGATCGAATAAATACACCGGCTCCATGCCTTCTATATCTTCTTTTTGCAGCATCCGTACCCGCAGTACTCGACGCTCTTTATCGTCCTTAATTAAGTTAGTTGGCAATACTTGAATCACAACATCGGCAAATTCTTTTTGTGGCTCGATGTAGGCGTTAAAATCGGGTCTTCGAGCGTTAATTGCCTGCATAACGTCTTCGTAGCGATGACCCCGCTCTGCCATATCTCGCTGAATTTTCCACGCTACCTTGACTTCATCACTGATGTCAAGATAGACACTAAAGTCCATCAGCGATCGCACCCGCTCATCGTATAACGGATGCAGCCCCTCAACCACAATGATGTGATTTGCATCCACCCGCTCTGGTGGATCAATCAAGCCAGTTTCGTGATTATAGATAGGCTTATCAATTCTTTGACCACTCTTGAGTGCTTTAATCTGTTCATACATCAGGTCAAAATTGTTTGCCCTGGGATCAAGTGCAGTTATTCCCGTTTCTTTACGCTGTTTGCGATCTAAGCTGTGATAGTCATCTAGACAGATTACGGTGATTAATTCTTCTCCAAATAGGTCGGTCAACCGACGTAAGAAGGTAGATTTACCGCATCCAGAGTCTCCGGCAACTCCAATTAAAACCACGCGATCCGGCTTACTCATAGGTTTCCTCTAACGACAAGATGGGTCAATTTTTAAGTTGTTTGCTAATGTAGCCCGGAGGTTACTCTGTTTGTCTGCTCTGTGGCTGCAAGCACCGCAGATGTGTTGGCAAGAACTAGTACAGGTACACTGCACTGTCTGATTACTGCCCATTAGTAAAGATTGTAGGGGTAATACCCTTACGGGAAAACGCTGCGCGTCTACATGAATTACTCCTACCACTTTTACTGGTAAGTATTTAGTCTTACTGTTATAGTAGATCCTACCAGAATGAGATCCCCTCTACAAGCGTGATGTTAAGCGTTAAAGTCTCTGCTTAATATTTATGCTAATGTTTAGCTGCACTTTTTTATAAAAAAATAAAAACTGGCTCACTCTTAACATTTTGCAGGCTATTTACACTGTACGGTGATGAAAGAATAAAGGTTGGACTCACCGCAACAGCCGTTTAACAAGTGACCACAACTGGGTATGGTTAAAGATGCTACTTCCTTCAGACATAGCATTTAACTCCGGCATTCGGTAGGAAAAATTGTCTTTGGGCAAAGGGCTTTCAACAAAAAGTTAAGTAAGGTTCGGAGATTCATCGATGTATAACTCAAGCGCCGCTGACGGGGCAGCCAATACATTATCTGGTAGCCGTGTCTTGATTTACGAAGTGGTTGGTCTACGTCAGAACGCAGAAACTGACAAAACAAACTACCCCATTCGTCAAAGTGGCAGTGTGTTTATTAGAGTGCCTTACAACCGCATGAATCAAGAAATGCGGCGGCTCACTCGGATGGGCGGCAAAATTGTCAATATTCAACTAATGAATGCTGATAACACAAATGGCACCACATCTATGACTACTAATAGTGGAGCGAATGTCGCTACATCTATTGTTACTGCTAAAAGTGAAGAAAATGGCGAAGCCAAATCAGAGTCCAAGAAGTTAGAAAAAGGCAAGCTCATGACTCAAGCGAAGCTCAAGAAAGATCACGCTGATGTTCCTGTTAACCTTTATCGTCCGAATGCTCCATATATAGGTCAGTGTATTTCTAATGAAGAGTTGGTTGGTGAGGGTGGAATTGGTACGGTGCGCCATTTGACATTTGATATCTCTGGCGGAGATTTACGGTATTTAGAAGGTCAAAGTATCGGTATTATCCCGCCGGGAACTGATAAAAACGGCAAACCGGAAAAACTCAGGCTGTATTCGATCGCTTCCACCCGTCACGGCGATCGCGTTAATGATCAAACTGTATCGCTGTGCGTCAGACAATTAGAGTACAAACACCCTGAAACTGGCGAGATGATTTACGGCGTATGCTCGACTCATCTCTGTAAGCTCGAACCTGGAACAGATGTCAAGATTACTGGGCCAGTTGGGAAGGAGATGTTGTTACCAGAAGATCTGAATGCCAATGTGATTATGTTTGCAACAGGAACTGGAATTGCGCCATTCCGGGCTTACCTGTGGCGGATGTTTAAAGAAGCCGAAAGAGCCGCTAACCCAGACTATAAGTTTAATGGATTCGCGTGGCTGATCTTTGGTATTCCCACAACTCCTAACATCTTGTACAAAGAAGAACTGGAACAAATACAGCAGCAGTACCCAGATAATTTCCGCCTGACTTACGCGATTAGCCGCGAACAGAAAAACTCAGAAGGCGGCAGAATGTATATTCAAGATCGGGTTGCTGAACACGCCGCAGAACTCTGGAGCATGATTCAGCAAGAAAACACCCACACATACATCTGCGGTTTGAAGGGTATGGAAGGTGGCATTGATGAAGCGCTATCCGCTGCTGCTGCTAAAGACAGTGTGAACTGGATGGACTATCAAAAAGAAATAAAAAAGGCTGGGCGCTGGCATGTAGAAACGTATTAAG
>JBGTCQ010000174.1:0-22318 GCA_041748755.1 Chroococcidiopsidaceae cyanobacterium
TCCCTCTTAATACTTAATCAATTGCACTCAAACAATGCAATTAAAGGATTAGCCGTAAGCAGCTGGTTAAGTGTTTGGGGTGCGACCGATGCATGGCGAACATGAGCATCAATAAACAGAGCGATCGCTTCAACCAACAAAAAACGGATTTGATCTTCTGGCTGAGTAGCGGGAAAGTCGAGAAATGAGCTGCCTGTTGTCGGGTCTTGGGGGTAGGCTATAGAAAAATGATTTGCTCCTTCTAAAAGCACTAAATAAGTATCATTTCGTCCCCCAGAAATCGCCTCCTTAAATGTGCGAACAGTTAAGGTAGTTGCGTCGGTAGTCGAACCATAGCGATCGCTACTATTGGCAATCACCCCATCACAGGTTCCTCCCATAAGCAGCATTGGTAGAGTATTAGGTAGGGGCAATATTTTACCTGGTTCATACCCCAGCATTACAGGAGCAGCTGTATGTACTCCGTAGCCAAAAGCCGCCGCCACTTGGGGAAAAAAGCGCGGATTAGCATTTTCAAGTGCTACTCGACCACCAGCGGAGTGTCCACCCAAAATGATTTTTTGCAAGTCAAGTAAACCCGCTAATAGTCCCTCTGACTGTAGACGCTCTAGCTCAACTAATAATGCTGGTAAAGCAGAAGCGCTAGGACCAGTTCCATAAGCTTGAGGTTGCCACATCGCAATATTTATGCCTGGAGTAAGACCTACTATACCTGGCAAATTTTCTGCAACCCAGGCAAAGGTAACTACCACCAACCCCCGCTCAACTAGCTTAACTGCCAGCCATTGGTACATTTGGGGATCGCAATTAACGCCATTGAAGAAAATTATTACTGGAAAAGGAGCCTGTTCGGAGTTAGCAGGGATAATACCCTGATCACGTTCTAGTTGACTCCCCGACATCTGTGCCGGGTAAAAAACCTTAAGGTGCACATTGTCATAAGGAGATGAGGCATCGACTTTAACAGCTCTCCAAAAAGCGCGAACGATCACTCCAGGCTTGCTTGAAATCGTCATGTCAAGATTAGTTGTTCAGGCTACTCTTAATAGCTATCACAAAATAAGACTTTGCTGGTACAACTATAGCGGTCGCACACATAGGCGCTGCAAGCTGGAAATTGAGTTTCTGCTGCTACCACTCCGCTAACGCGATCGCTACTCCCAACCAAATTAAAAAGCAATAGCGAGTCAACTGCAAAGCTTGGTGAATCCGCGCCGGAGTAATTGGATAAATTGCATTTCCCAGTAATGGTTTATGCTTGGCAACCCCACGATACCAATTCGTACCCCCCAACTGGACACCCAGTATCGCTGCATAGGCACACTCACTCCAGCCAGAATTAGGGCTAGCATCTTTAATTGCATCCCGACAGCAAATTTGCCAAACGTGCTGAGGTTTACCAGATAGAAGCGCTAGAGTGAGCACTGTTAACCGACAGGGCAACCAAGTCAGCCGATCCTCCAGCCGCGCACTAAACCAGCCTAAATAAGTATACGGCGCTTCTTGATAACCAACCATAGAATCTAGGGTGCTTGCGGCTTTATAGGCAAGAGCTAGGGGAACAGCGCCTATAACTGGCACAAATGCCCCAGCTACGCCATAGAACAAAGGAGCCATCACTCCATCTGTAGTATTTTCTGTTACCGTCTCCAGAACTGCCCGCAAGATTTCTGGCTCTGAAAGGTTCTCTGTATCCCTACCGACGTAAAGGCTTAAAGTGGAACGAGCCTGACTCAGATCGCCAGCTGTTAAAGGCTGCAAAACGGCTGCTGCTGCTGCTCTTAAGCTTCTTCCGGCAAAACAGCTAGCTAGGAGGATGCTCTCTACGGCAATCCTCAACAGCGGATGTAACCAACTAGCGCCTTGAACGATTAACCACCCCACCACACCACTACCAGTCACCAGCCCAATGCCTAATCCTATTCCAGCCCAACGCTGTGTTAGTGGATGGTGACAATGTTTGACAGCAAATTGGGTAAAGCGAGAAATTAGCCAGCCCATAACTTGAACTGGATGAATCCAACCCCAAGGATCGCCAATTAGGTAATCCAGAATCGCCGCAATGATTAAAACAATCGTCACTAGTCCATAGTTCTTTACTAATGACCAATGACTAATGACTGATGACCAATGACTCCTCTTTCAAACAACAAAACTCGTTGCCTCCCCAAGAGATGCTTGCCAACTACGGGCATCATAATAAAGGTCTGCCAGAGTAATACTGTACAACGCTTCTTTAAGCTTTTGGTGCAGCCGTTGCCATATTGTAAAAGTTACCCAATCTTCTGTTTGAGATTGGGTAGGGGCGTGGTGGGGTAGCGGTTCAATTGTTTCGCCCACCGCCTCTAAGATTTGTCCTAGAGAAATTTGTGCAGGTAAGCGCGCTAGTTTGTATCCGCCCATGCTCCCCCGAATTGATTGAACTAGTCCAGCGCGGCGCATCTCAATCAGCAGTTTTTCCAGGTAAGGAGCGGGAATATCTTGGCGAGTTGCAATTACTTTTACAGATACAGGCCCATACCCCCGCTGTAAGCTCAAATCAAGCAACGCTTTAACACTATAATGTCCGCGGGTTGTTAGTTTCATCCAATGTTGAAAGTCAGAATATAGAACTTATACGTGTTACTCTTTTTGATTCTAGATAGAAAGAGCGATCGCACCTAACTACTGATGTGTCAGTCCTAGAACATTTTTTCTTCTTGACTCCTAAATGCCAGAGTGTCAGTAAGGGAGGAGTCAAAGTGCAAACGAATAGATTTTTCTAATATACATATCACTCTTGCAGTTTTTCAGGCAATTGCTGGGTTTGGGTTTCAATAAGGTTCCAGCCCAATTAGAAAATTTAAGCTTGCAGACAACACTTAGGTTAGCGATGCTTTAGGTGACTTAAACAATTAAAGTGTATCAGGTATTTAAATCTAGATAGTTCTTATGTCCTGCTATTGTTTACAACAGATTGCAAGGCACTAATTAGATTTAATAAGGTTAAACAATTATCTTAAGCGGTGTAATATACTTTCCTAAGCTAGGATATAATTCAGTTAACCACTTAATCCATTCGTTTTCTACTTAAATTGATGTCAAAAACAAAAAAGATGGAGCCGCTAGTCGGTGAAGAACTCATTAAGAAAGTCAAAGAGCAAGAAACCTTAAGTAAGGAAGAAAAAGCTAGAGCCTGCGGCTACTATACCAAGACCAAAAATGGTGTCGAGCGCGTCAATATGATGAAGTTCCTAAATGCGCTGATTGATGCAGAAGGTATTCAGTTAGACAGCACTCCAAATACGAATGGGCGTGGAGGACGCAGTGCTAGCTTTCGGATTAGTGTACAGTCAAATGGAAACTTATTGATCGGCTCGGCTTATACAAAACAGATGGGTTTGAAGCCGGGGGACGAGTTTGAAATTACATTAGGTCGCAAGCACATTCGTCTAAAGCAATTAGATGAAGAAGAACTTGCAGCAACCGAAGCAACTTGATTGAGACTGCATTTCAAAGTCACGCATTCAAAAGTTAGAAATAGTGAAAACTTGCGTGCGGGGGTTTCCCCCCAATCCCTAAAGAGGACTTTGAGTTCCCCCCGCGATCGCAAATTCCATCAGGGAGACTGCATGTTCCCAACCCCTGGAGAAGGAATAAATATTTGTTCCGAGATGGAGGGCAAGCGTTGAAACAAGGCAGCTTAAGTCCTGTGTCTCTAAATCTACGAGGTGAATTGCAGAGGGATTATTCTACTCAAAAATCGCTTATCTAGAGGGATCTTATTTTCGATGCTGCAATGCTTTTTAGAGAGAACCTCTAGAAAAGTAGCAAAGTCTTTTGACTCTTTTTAAGGAGTAGATAAAGGCAATTCTTCTATTATTGGTGGTACTGGAAAATAGTAGCAGAGGGCTTTGCGGGTTGCTGCTAAGCTACAGCTTAAGGCAATCTGATCTAGTTCTAATAAGCCTAAAACACGCTCGTGGTTGTCTCGATCTACTACTGGTAACTGATGCAATCCTCTGGCACTCATCCGGGCTAAAGCCTCAGATACTGGTTCATCAGGATAAGCGTAGAGAATCTCAGTAGTACAAATATCAATCAGCTTTGAAAAGGGTAAATTACTATTGGTTTCATCAGGTGCGTAATGTGCGTCTTTAGCTACGTACTCCCAAGAAATAGCGCGGTTAATATCCTCAAGGGTAACAATACCAACCAGTTGATCTGCATTAATTACCAAAGCACTACGACAGCGATGCCCCAAGGGGGCTTTGCCGAAGGCATCGCGTGTCATTGCTAAACCTGCCTGCAACACAGGTAGTGCCGCTGATAGCATCAACGGCGACTGATGCATTGCTTCCGCTACCAGAATTTGCGGCAAATCCGTCTTATCTACATTCACCAGCTGTTGGAGATGCGCTCCTGAAGTTGATGTCGGCTGCATTCGCTCCACCAGCCAGACACTCAAACCCACTGCTGCCATCAGCGGCAAAACAATGCGGTAGTCTCGTGTCAGTTCAAACAGTAACAAAATCGCTGTCAGAGGCGCTCTGGCGCTTGCAGCTAGAACCGCTGCCATTCCCACCATTGCATAAGCGGGAGGAGCAGCCATATATTGACTTAATGAAGGTATAAGTATCGCCAAGATTTTTCCATAAGCCGCTCCTAAAGATGCCCCTAAAAACATTGCTGGCGCAAAAACACCGCCTACTAAACCACTACCCAGGCTAATTGCCGTCATCAGCAGCTTAATCACCAGCAGTACGACCAAAAGCTGCAAGGAAAACTCCACATCTTGCAGCATCGCTTCAATGGTTTCATAACCAATGCCTAAGATTTGGGGACATTGCACTGCCACTGCGCCAACGCAGGCTCCGCCAATTACAGGATGAATGTATGGCGGTATTTGAATCAGCCAGCGAAAACCTGAAACTTCACCTTGAAAGCAGGCTCTTGCCAGCCGCAGCGATTGAGTATAAGTAATAGAAACCAGACTAGCAAATACACCCAATCCCATATACAAAGGGAATTCGAGTGGGCTGCGGACTTCGTAAACGGGTAGAGTGAACGCTGGTTGTCCTCCCAAGCCAATCTGAGCAATCAACGCCGCTACCACCGCCGCAAGCAGGACCACGCTGACTGCTGAAGTAGCAAACGTGGTTCCTAACACCACCTCTAGGGCAAAGAAAACCCCAGCGATCGGGGCATTAAACCCAGCTGCCAAGCCAGCAGCAGCGCCAGCTCCCAAAAGCAAACGTTGTCGCTCTTGAGACATTTGCAGCACCTGACCCAACAGCATGCCAAAATTAGCGCCAATTTCTACACTCGGTCCCTCTGGACCTAAAGAAGCACCGCTACCCAAGGAAACTGATGCCGCTACCAGTTTCGTGATTGGTCGGGGTGACCAATGCCGTGCCGTGCCTCCTTGGGCTGCCGCAATTAAGGAGGAAAGCCCAGGTCCAAAGTCTTGGTTTACGCCGCGCATCAACCCAACAATTAAGCCCCCTAAAGTGGGAATACAGGCTAAAGTCCAAGCTCCCCAAACTGAAATTATTCCCATCAGATCATCTAGCATTAGCTGGTGAACCAGCTCGATCAAATGGTGAAATGTTACTATCCCTATGCCAGTGCCACCGCCAATCAGCAGGGCTAATAGCAGGACAACACTTTCTGGAGATGGCTGGAAACGGTTAAGTAGGCGGGTTAAACCAGCGGAAGGAGTCGGAATTACCGGTGGTTCCGACTCCTTCCTTAACTCAGTAGGAGGCGTAGCAGTCATTAAAAGGCAGGGGAAATGTGAGAAAAAAACTTAAATTTTTATGTATTCCTTTTCATTTTGATTGATCGTTTAACAACCCGACAAGTTAAGTTGGAGTTATATTTAAGAAGTTTTGCTTAAAAAGCTAGTCACTGAGAAATTTTGATTATGAGAATGTTTAAATGAGTAAGAGCTATTGAGTATTATCTGTCCTTACGCCATCTAAGGATTCACATCTCACTTTTTTTAGCCATTGCTTGCTGGAAAATAAAAAACCGACAAGAATTAGGCTGGAGTCTTTGCCTAGACTGAGTTTAAAGGCATTAATTTATTTGAGGATGCAAGCTGATATGTATTTTTTAGGTTAAAAATGGGCAAACTAAAGTTAGGGGAATACAAGAACTTTTGGTCAGAAATCCGATATTGCTCCTTAATAGAGCGAGTAAGTGAACTAGGTTGACGCTAATGAACACTCATACCTTTGGTAATCATTCTGTTACTTGCCCAATTTGCCAGCGAACTGGCAACTTAAAGCCGATCAAGATGTGCAGTGGACTTTTTACGTGTCCGCATTGCCAGGAACGCCTGGTGGTCAGTTGGAGTGGTCATTACGTCCGCGATCCTCATAACTGTAAACAAGTTATGATCGCTCATGTGTTACGCCGTCAAAGTAGACCTTGGGCTAGAATTCTCCGTGATATTGGCTTTTTGAAGCGCCCTTCCGTAATTATTGCTGTAGGAAGTGCTATCCTCCTTGGGGTTAGCGTCATCACTATAGAAAGCTTAAACCTTGAGCCTCAACCGATCCAGGGGCTATTAGAGCAAGTTACAGAGTTCGTCGATCCACCGGAAAATCCTTAGAAGTCAAGAAAGCGACAGGAATAATTATCTTTACCCTACTCTCCATTACTCTTTGTAATTAGCGTCCAACCTGCGGCTGTATCAACCTGTTTCACCGCTTCTAGTGTCAGATTGTCAAAGGTATTATCAAGTAGAAGATAGGGTTGTTGCTGCTGCCAATGCTGTTGGAGTTCGCCGATAGCAGCTGGAATGATTTGGCGATCACTATAAAAATTTAAGGAAGGACGACCGTAGGGATAAGATGTGTAAATCTTCTGATTAGCTGGTGTATTACTCTGGATCATTGCCGCTACTGGTTTAACTGGATAGGCTTCTGCTAACTCCCAAACCCAATGATGAGAAGTCATGAGTAACAGCAGCGAGACATACATCCCCCAAACTAAAATTAACAGGAATTGGCGATCGCCTTGCACCGCTAAAATAGTTGCCAAAGTCATTGTTCCAGCCGCCGCTGCCAAAATCAGTTGTAACTCCGAATCGGATGTCCAACCGAAGTAAAGGCTACCGCATGTAGTGCCCACAGCCATTAGTGCCAAAAATGCAACCCAGGCACGGGGATAAAATGCTGGACGAGGTAAATTCCACACTTGGGCTAGCTGCACTCCCACAACCAAGGCAACAGCTGGGTAAATGGGCAAAATATACCAGGGAAGTTTAGTTCCCATGATTGAAATCGCTAGTAGATAACCGCTAATCCACACTAGTACAAGCTTTGCCCAGCTAAGATTGCGATTTTCCCAAGCTTTGCCTAAGCCTTGCGGCAAAAACAATAGCCACGGCCACGCATACTTCAGCATTTCTAAAATGTAATACCAGGGTGGCCCGGCATGCTCCTCAACCGTTGCCCAAATCCGGCTTAAGGATTGATTTACAATGCCAGTATTAGTGAAAAACTGACCATATTGCTGCCATTGGGCTGCATACCACAAAGCTACGGGCATAGTACCGATGAAGATGCCAACCCATAGATACCAGCTGGTGAGTAATCGTGGCGTATCCCAGATAAGAAATAACAGCGCGATCGCCCCTAATAATATTCCCAGGATTCCCTTCGTCAGACAAATCAGCCCCAAACCAATGCCTACTCCCAAGCAGTAGCCCAGATTGCGGCGCGATCGCAATAAACACCAGATCGTTAATAGAAAAAAACACACCACTGCCCCATCTAGCATTGCCAATCGTCCATGACGTACTACTGGTAGCAAAGTCAGGTAAATCAAGGCGGAGAAAACGGCTGGAGTGCGTTGGGAAAAGATTTCCCTACCAACACCATACAGCAGCGGTACAGAAATAGCAGTTAGCATTGCCCCTGGCAGACGTGATGTCCACTCATTCACACCACCCACTGAGTAGGCAAAAGCAATCAGCAGATGCATCAAGGGTGGTTTATTCAGATAAGGTTCACCGCCTAGTGTCGGGTAAAGCCAGCGCCAAGAATTAGCGGGACTACGCCAAATTTCACGCGCAACCTGTGCCACAGTACCTTCATCCCAATCTCGCAGCGGTAACACACCAAGATTAATGCTAAATAGGATAATTGCCGCTAACAGCAGACCTAGAATCCATAACGTATCAATCCAAGTGTCAGCACGGCGATTCGAGTTTTTTGAATTTCCCCAATTAAAAAGTTGATTGTGCATATTCCGGAATCATAATCTGGGCTGCTGTATAAATTACTTAGAAAAGCAACAAGATAATCTCAATACATTATTAAGCATTTGCAAACTAACTGGAGGTTGTAAAATTATGAACTTACCTTTGTTTTTAGATATTGCTATTGGTTTAATTTTTATTTATTTAATTTTAAGCTTGCTAGCTTCTGAAATTCAAGAACTTGTTGCTACTGTTCTTCAATGGAGGGCTAAACACTTAAAAGAATCTATAGAAAATCTGCTGGTTGGCGATAATAAAAAAGAACTGCCAGAAATGTTGGCTGCAAAAAAATTAGCAAATCAACTTTATGCCAATCCTTTGATTGAGAATGTTAACCAAGAAGCAACAGGATTAATTGTAAATTTGTTGCGTAAACCTACATGGCAACTTGGTAAAAAGTATCAATTAATTACTGAGAATAAAGAAACTATTTTTGGAAATGGCAAGCACACTGGCCCTTCTTACATTCCTTCAGAAACTTTTGCAACCACTTTATTAGAAACATTAAAAATTCCAAATTTAACTCATAAATTTTGCGAGATAAAGTTATGTGAATTTAAAAATAACTTGCTAATAGATATAAAACTGTATTTGTCGGGTTTAAAGATTAGCGAAGTGGCTAAAGATACTCTTGAAGGAAAAATTATACCCTTAAATGAGCCTGGTACGTCAATTGTAAAAGGCTTTCGTGAATTTGAACAAAAACTTGATAAAGTGTGTGAAGATTTCAAGGAACAAAAATCTACTTTAGAAATAAGTATTCAACGAATACATCAGAGGCTTAGTGAATATAGTTTAACAGCAAAAAATTGGGGGCTACACGACAAATATCAAACTGAATTCCAAGAGCAGATAGAGTCTTTAACTAAAGATTTCCTTGACGATAATGAACGCAAGTTAATAATATCAAGAATGAACCTAAGTTTAGGTGAAATAGCTAAGGTGTTTGATAAAGACAGCCAAGAACATCAACAAATTCTAGAAGAAATTAGAAATATAGACCCAGAAACTTTTAGGCAAATTAAACATTTAATTGATTGTTTGCCAAAATCTGTAAAAGAAAGTATTTTTGCTCTTGCTCATCGTGCTCAATCGAAAGTAGATACTCTTGATAAAGACATAAATCAACTACGCAAAGAAATTGAAGTATGGTTTGATCGCTCGATGGAGCGTGCTTCTGGTGTCTATAAGCGCAATGCTAAGGGAGTGGCTATTTTAATTGGCTTCTTGATTGCTATTGTTGCTAATGCTGATACTTTTTATATAGTCAACAAACTATCTACGGATAGAGATCTACGTAACGCGATCACTCAAAATGCAGAGGTAGTAAATACAAGTTGTTCAAATCCCACAACATTAACTGCTATACCCATCCAAGAATTAACCTCTGCGACTTCGTTAACATCTGCTACTACCACTTCAACCAACGAATTAGTTTGTGTCGGTGCTAAAACAAAAGCAGTTTTGGAGGAAGTTCCTTTTCCTATCGGTTGGAGTAATAACACTCTAACAGATCAATTAAGTCTTCCATACGAGCTGAGTACTGGCGAAAAAAGGACACGACAATGGAATTTTTTGAGTTGGAACGCTGACACAATAGTAAAAAAATTGTATCCTCAATATAAAGGCAATCTTAAAACTCCTAAATCAAATACTGATTGGTTCATTTGGTCATCAATTCATGTATTACTGCCTATTATCTTTTTTGCTTTGTTTATTTATTGGGGCATTAAAATAATTTGGAAATATCAAAAGGTGACAACATCAACATATATATGGTTCGCATTTTTATCTTCCCTCACTACTTTTTTAGTTGTTTTTACAGGTGTCAAAGTAATTTTGGGAGTGCTTATGGGATGGTTCTTAAGTGCTGTGGCTATTTCAATGGGAGCACCATTTTGGTTTGATCTACTTGGTAAAGTTATCAATGTTCGTAATACAGGTCCAAAACCCGAATCGTCTATCAAAAATCAGGCTACTTCTCAAGATCAAAAGGCATCAACCCGAAGTGGAACCTAAAGTTAATCGTTACTATTTATGAATCATCGCCTCTAGCGCAGTTTGGAGATTGTGAGTCAGATCCGCAACAGCAAGTTTCGCACTACGGCGATTGCCTTGATAAACTTCCCAACGGTTAGAAACTGATATTGGTTCACCTACTGTCATTTGTACCCATTGCTTACCCAGTCGAGGACGCTGAAAGGGGTTGCCGCCCTTAATGCGGGTAATCATATCCCACATCAGCAAGGTTGTTTCAGCAAACCGTTCTACCGTAGGCTTTTCCAGAACGTACCCGCCTGTTACTTCTACAAAACTTTCTACTAGCCGCATATGCCACATTCGCAGATTTGCCTCTTCAGCAATGCGATCGCTCAGTCCTCGCTCTAGAGGGGAAAGTGCTTCAATATCTTTGATATCTTCTCGATAAATATAATCCCAACCTGCTTGTTCTAGACGACGACAGCGATCGCTCAACCTACCTTTGGGCAAAATCCCAAAATATTGCTCTGCTACTTGTAATGCTGCGTCAAGTAACGCCTGAAGTCGAGTTGCAAACTCTTGATCAGAACTGGGCGGTTTTAATTCTGAAGTGCTTTCTTTTGTTGAGGCTATAGGCATTTGATGATAGAACCGACTGTAAAACTCCTCCATTAACGACAGTAAGTGTTCACCCAATCGATACAGCCGTCGATAGATTTCTTCTCGCCCTTCCGGTAACCCGCTATCCACTTCTAATTTACTCAAAAGCTCTTCCAAGGCTTTCCAGGGAGGCTCAACGTAACGGTACTGAATTCCTATTGGTACAATAAAAACCTGCTCAGAACGTCCAGCTTTGATTAAATCTTCAACACACCAAAATCCCAGTTGAGCTACGCCTGGTTCTAGTGGACTGATAATTTCATTGTGACCATTAGTGGCTCCCTCTGGCGCTGCTGTCATTGGTAAGTTACTGTTGGCAAACAAATTGCGAGCCGATCGCAAACCAAGCCGATCTACTTTACCGCGATGGATAGAAATTCCACCCAGATGAGAATATAGCCAACCCACTTGCGCTCCAGCCCATAGGGGAATTCCTCGATCATAAATAAAGTGGGAATGAATCGGGTGCTGTAGTGATATTTTTTGTTGTCGTGCTAGCAGTGGAACTATGTGGAAAAGCAGGTATGCCATACACAGCGGATCGTTGGTGCTGGGATGACGAAACGCCATCAAAAAGCGGATTTCACCTGCCTGAAACTGACGATAAAAATCTACCAGAACTTCCACATTGTCTGCTTGAATATGGGTAATTGCTGCTCGCGATCGCAACCAAGCAGGTAACAACAGTTGAGTCACCCTCAAAACCACTGGATTTAGGGCTGGTGGAATAAATTCTAGGGGTGGTTGAACCTGAACAACTGGATAAGGCAAGGTTAATTTCTCCGAGGCCCATACTTCTAAAATATAAAAATTAGTTGGATTTGCCACACTGCATCTTGGCGGATAATCTCAATTTGACGAATGAATTCTCGAAAGTAAAATCGCCGTTCTGATTCAGATAAATCTAGCCAAAATTGGGGAATTGAGACAGCCTGAGCAACAGAGAGCAAATTTACTGGCGGCAGAGTTGCCAGTTTTGCTTGGATTTCCGAAATTTCAGTACGGAGTTTGTAAGCTCTAAGTTGCGCTGTTTCGGTATCCAAAACCCCAGTTTCAATTAAAGTAGGCAGTTGCGCGAGGATTTCTTGCTGCCGGGCGATCGCATCTGTCAACGAATTTTTAACTGCATCCATCTGGGGTACATTCATTCCAGCCACCGCACACGGTAAGTCATGGCAAATCGCTGCAATTGTCTGCTCCAACACCTGCTTGTATGAAATTGCCCGACACTTAGGGCGTTTAAGACAGCTAAGAGGACGCAAGTAGAGATACTCATTTTTTTTATGCCGTGTGGTGACATGAGCCACTGTCATTGGCGACTGGCACTCTCGACAAACAACCAACCCAGCAAGAGATCGAGGCGCACTAGCACTACGAGGTTGCAAGCGACGGTTGCGCCGCAACAGCCGATCAATTTGCGCGGCTTCTTCCCTAGAGATGATCGGGACATGGGTATTAGAGACAACCTCACCATTTTGATAAGCCGTGTCACCACGATAAGCCGGGTTAGTTAACCAGCGTCTCCCCGTGGATACAGAAATTTTCTTACCGTATTTTTGCCCTAGATAGCGAACCGCTCCCCGCAAAGAGCCATAGAGGAGGAACTGTTCAAAAAAATCCTTGACTACTGGAGAAGCACTGCGGTCAAGGGCGTATTTATCCTTGCCTCTGCGGTAGCCGTAGGGCGCTTTTCCAGGCGGTGGTAGGGCGCTGATGCGATTGCGGGCGTGTCCCTGGCGGATGCGGCGGCTACGCTGTTCGCGCTGAATTTCTTGCAGGAGGAGCAATGCTTGGAGGTTAGTAGGGTTGGATTGATCCGGATGAAATGAATTGTAGGGTTGTTCAGTAGCAATCAAGTGGATTCCCAGCGCTTCTAATGCGGCAATGCGCGAGCTCACTTCCTGTACAGAATCCCCCAGTTCTTCCAGCCGCCGAACCAAAAGATAATCCGCTGGCTCTGTTTGACAATCGCGAACCAGTTGCTGTAGCTCCTCGCGTTTCCCTAAATCTTGATAAATCCGCTCCACTTCCCAACCCCAAGCATCAGGGTTAGGTGTTTCCAAAAGTGGGTCACTGTAGGAGTAGG
Source organism: Chroococcidiopsidaceae cyanobacterium (assembly GCA_041748755.1). Lineage (GTDB taxonomy): Bacteria > Cyanobacteriota > Cyanobacteriia > Cyanobacteriales > Chroococcidiopsidaceae > JAHHHE01. The sequence continues at coordinate 12,978 of JBGTCQ010000174.1, forward strand.
CAATGATTTTCATAAACGAACCACCAAGAGCGATCGCGTTGTGCGCTCTTCGCGTTAAACACCAAGGTAAAATTTTAAAGTTGACTTAGTTCTATGATGTTACCGTCTGGATCTGGAGTAAAGAGTGCGGTTCTACCGGAGGCACTCATTTGGATTTGGCAGTTGTGAGCGACTAGCTGGTTCTTGGCAGCTTCTAAGTCAGTGACAGCAAAGGCAATGTGCGGGTTGCGACCCCATTTCTCAGGGTTTTGTGGTTTGGATTGAATAAAATCAGGTGCAACTATTAGGTGAAATTGAACCTGTCCGACTTGATACCACGCGCCGGGGTATTGAAGTGTTCTCTCTACCTTAGATAGTCCCAACACATGTCCGTAAAAATATTCAGCTCGTTCCAAGTTAGAAATCAGAACAGCGGCATGGAGACATTGAGTAATCTGCATTGCTAGTTCGTTATGGAGAATACTAATTGCCTTGCAAAGTTAAAGTTATGTGTGAGATACCAATTAATGTTAATACCTTGCCTAGTACCTATTTTTACTTTTAAAAGCCTCTGTTTAAGTCACACTACTACAAAATAGTGGTAGTGAGCAAATGTTATGGATGCAAATGAACTTCTAAGACGGTATGCGACAGGAGAGAGAGATTTCAAAGGCGCAAACCTGATTGGCACATCTTTAAGTGGGATGAATCTAAGTGGAGCAAGCTTGCGCGAGGCATCCCTCAGTGAAGCTAATTTAAGTAAAGCAGACTTAGTTGGCACTAATTTAACAGAGGCATCGCTAAGTATGGCGAACCTGAGCGAGGCAAATCTGAGTGAAGCTAACCTTGATGGGGCAAATATATTTGGGGCTAACCTTAGAGGTGCTAACTTGAGCGGGGCAAACTTGAAGATGGCAGATTTTACTCAAGCAGACTTGAGTGGGGCGGATTTACAAGGTGCTAATCTCTGGGGAGCATCCCTAGCGGCAGCAAAATTGCGGGGTACTATTATGCCGGATGGCACAATCCACGATTAGATTGAATTATCAGTGATTCTCAATGATTGGAGGCTCGTAGTTAAGTTGACAGTGCCTTGAAAAATGCGTATGATTGATGTTCCCGTTTTTACTCTTACTATTGAAAATGGGAAACATCAGGAAGTATTATGCACGCCAGCATTCGTCCAGAACTCACCAGCTGGAAGGGCATACTTAGCACAACATTACTTGTAAGCGCTTGGCTTTATTTACATATCTCATCCCTGGAATGGCTTTTTCAGTCGTTCAGGCAAGGATCAAGTTTCAACGTTGTATCAATTGGCTTGATAGTAGCGGGCTTACTGGTACAAATAGTGCGTTATCGTCAGCAGCTTGAGATATCCGCCACACTCAGGATGCGACCATTACCCGTGGTGCTGATGCTGGGTTCGGCTGTTAGTGCTTTAGCCCTCCAGTGGCTGATTGATATTGAACAAATTACTGTAATTTTATTTGTCCTTGGTACATACGGGCTATGTGGTCTGTTTCTTCAGTCTGATACTTGGCGTAAAGGACTGCCTGCTGCTGCCTTAATTGCTGCTATTTTGCCATTCTGTACTCAGTTTGGCACTGGTCTTGGCTTTCCGGTGCGGGTGCTGACAGCGAGAGTAGTAGAACAAATACTTTCTGTTTGGCACATCGCCGCCGTCTCTTCCTATGACATTATTGTTCTAGAAAATGGCATTGCCCATGTGGATCTACCTTGTAGTGGTCTTAGAAGCCTGTGGACAGGAACCCTATTTTTACTTGCCGTCACATGGCTTGAAGGTCGCCTGATCGGGACACGATGGTTACTAGTATGTGGAGCAAGCCTGTTCTTACTAGTCGTGTCCAATATTGTGCGTGTGCTGATCTTGGTGCTGATTACTAATGTTTTGCAACAGCCAACATCCGCCCAGATGCTGCACCTACCTCTAGGGCTTTTAGGTTTTATCTGCGCCTGTGGCTTAACGTGGGTGATGCTGCAAAGTGTTCCCCCAGCCTCCCCAGTTCCCCCAGCCTCCCCAGCTCCCCCAGCTATCAAACTCCAAGCTTTACTACTAATTTGCATTATAATCCTGGCGCTGATTCCCCAACACCACCCGCAAGAAAAACCATTATCTATTACTTCCTTGAACTGGCCGCAGCAAATGGTGTCTGAGCGCGTCCCATTAACAGCAGCCGAACAACGTTTTTTTGACAATACTTCTGCCGCCGTTCCAGAAAAACGACGCTTTGGATTAGGTGAACTTTCTGGTTCTATCCTGCTGGTATCTAGTACGTCTTGGGCCAGCTACCATTCACCGGAGTTGTGTTTTGTTGGGAGTGGGCTGAAGGTAGACGGGACAGAGAGAAAGTGGCTGACACCGAGTGTACAAGCGCGTTGGCTGTCTCTGCAAGACGGTAAATTGTCTGCTACCTACTGGTTTCAATCACCAGAGCAGATTACAGATGATTTTTTATCACGCCTTTGGAGTCAAGTCACGCGCCGCCAGAAGACTTGGGCGATGGTTTCCATCCTCTTTGACAGTTTCAAGAACCCCGATAGTCCAGAAATTCGTACCTTCGCTACCACTATCCACGATGTCATCGACCATAGCCTTAATGGAGGTCAGTTATGAAACGGGTTTTTCATGGTGTTTTTCACGCCATTTTTTGGCTTTGGAATCTGACATTTTTACTGGTTGTATATACAGGTATCTTGCCACTAATTGCACCTGCATTAATTACAGCTACGTTTGCTGGTCAGATTCCAATTGAATTCTTCTTTACTTTTGTCGGTATCATTGCTGTCCCAACTGTATGTACTCTGATTGGAGCATTACGCTTTAGTAAACAACCCGTGCAACTGATGCGGTTGTTTTATGGCGTTGAAGCACCCCTATTTCTGTTATGCCTAATTCGCTTATTTCTACTACGGGAACTTACCCCAGCTAGCGCCCTAATTATAGGCACAGTTGTCGTATGTATCGCGGCATTTTTCATTGAATTACTGTACGGCTATGCCCATCGTCATCGTGCCGCTGCGTGGCTCCAAATGACTGCTCACAGCTTAATGCTGTTGGTTGGTTTATATATAGGGGCGGTGTTGATGTTTTATGCCGTGCCTACAGTAGCAGTTCTGCTGCGTGAATTCTTCAGCTTCAAGTGGGTGGGATGGCTACCTTACTTGTTTACGCCAAACGCTATCTGGGCGATACCAGCATTGTTGGTGCTGTTTGTATTTACCTCTACCTTGTTTGTGGCCATGCCTTCAGCACTGGCGGCTTTGTACGTTTTATCTGGGCGGCAGATGTTACGTGCTTTTGGCTCCCAGTATGGTCGAAACCGTGCTTGGGTAGGCGCTGGTGCAGTGGTAACTGCCTGGATAGTTATTTTTATTTCATTGCAGCAACAGCCCCAACTACAGGCATTTAATTTACTAAAAAATCCAGCAGGTAACGATAGCAGTAGGCAGACACTATTAGCAAAATCAGACGTAATTCGCGAAGGGCTAATTAACTCCTACTTGTTGTCATATCGTTATCTCAGCACCAGGAAAGAGAATAACCATATCAGCGCTATGTATAAAAACGTTCTTGGTCTACCTGGGTCAGCCTCTCAGGTCTTACAGGACAGCTACAATCACTTGATGTCGCCTTTTTTGTACCAAGGCGATCGCGCAGATATTAATAAAGCAGAAAAACTATACGCTCAGTTCTTTGACGCACCGATTCAAAAAGCAGAACGACAGACAATTCAACACGCTCTACAATCTACCTTCAACCAGGATGAAGTCAAAGCAGGACTGCTGAATATTAACCAAGAAAAAGTGTGGCTGAATAGGCAACAAGTTACTGTCAAAGAACACGGTGATTGGGCTGATGTCGAGCTTTACGAGGTGTATGAAAATCAAACGCCGCAAGTGCAAGAAGTGTTTTATTCGTTTTCCTTACCAGAAAGCGCTGTAATTACAGGACTATGGCTGGGAGATACTGAAAAGCTTAGCGATCGCTTTCCCTTTGTTGTCTCGCCGCGTGGTGCTGCTCAACAGGTTTATAACGAGCAAGTAAGACAACGTGTAGATCCGGCGTTATTAGAACAGGTGGGGCCGCGCCATTATCGTCTCAGGGCATTTCCAATTCCTGTCCGTTCAACACCGCCGCAAGGAGAATCTCAACCACAAGAGATGCATCTATGGCTAACTTACAAGGTGATGCAACAACAGGCTGGATGGGCGTTGCCTCAATTAGCAGAGAAACGCAACATTTTTTGGACTGATGATACCAAGCGCGTTTACAAAGGAGCAGAGCAAAAAGAGTGGCTCCCCACCTTTATCAGCGCTTCTGGGCAAAACCAACCTAGTTTGCATCAAGTTAACTTGCCCGGAGGCTACCGCATCTCAGCAAAGCCATTGACTAAACAGGATTACTCGTTACCGCAAGGTAAGCGATTTGCGATCGTTCTCGATACCTCACGGAGTATGGCAGCCCACAGCAAGGAAGTGACGCAGACATTCACAAACCTGATAGACAATAATTCCAATGATTTCGATTTATACGTTACAGCTTCCCCTAGTGGCGTTAAGCGGATTAATGACATACGTAGCTTTAATCCTGGGAAAATAATCTTTTATGGCACAATTCAACCCAAGGATATGCTACGGCAGTTTACAACATTGCGCGGTGATACTTCCTACGATGCCGTCTTGCTAGTAACTGATGAGGGCAGTTATGAGCTATCCGATGACAGCAGCGATTTACCAAAGATGGCTGCGCCGTTGTGGATGGTGCATCTGGGAGGAGTCCTGCCACCAGCTTATGATGATGCCACTTTAAAAGCTATTCAAGATAGCGGTGGCGGAGTATCTACCGAAGTTTCAGAAGTGTTGCAACGACTGGCAACTCAAGCGAAGTTAGGTGATACGGTAAGTGTTGTGGATGGTTACGCTTGGAGTGAGTTAAAACAGTCAGAAGCAACTGAGCAACCTGGTTTTGAGCAGCTAGCGGCGCGACAACTGGTACTTGGGTTAAGCAAAGAAATAGATACAGATCAACTGACTAAGCTTGATGACATTCATGCTATAGCCAAGAACTTTGACATCGTTACTCCGTATTCGTCGATGCTTGTATTGGTTAACGATCAGCAAAGGGAGGCTCTTAAACGCGCTGAAGCCCAGAGTAATCGCTTTAAGCGGGAAGTAGAATCTGGAAAAGAGCAGTTGAGTCAGCCAAACAATCCTTTTACCGTGTCAGCTGTTCCTGAACCGGAAGAATGGATGCTGATTGGCATGGTGGCGATCGCCCTATTATTTATTGTCCGGCGGAAGCGAATCACTGTTAGTTAACTAAGGTTGGCTTTTTTTGCGAAAATTAGTTGTGGCGATTATAAATCGCGCCTACACAAACCAAGTCCGCCTACGCGGACTCAACGCAAAACAAAGGTTCTAGAACCCGCCTACGCGGGTTTTATCTATACAGCAGCGACTTACAGTCTCCAGTATGTTTTGATAAAACTATCTCGTTAAGGAAAAAAGATGCCGGACAATCTCAGAAGCCAAATTGTGACGCAAGGGAAAGAGCGATCGCCTAATCGAGCGATGTTACGTGCTGTTGGTTTTGGCGATCAAGATTTCACTAAACCAATTGTTGGGATAGCAAATGGCTACAGCACCATTACCCCTTGCAATATGGGACTAAATGTGCTAACAGCGCGGGCAGAAGTTGGAATTCGCAATGCTGCTGCTATGCCCCAGATGTTCGGCACAATTACGATTAGCGATGGCATTTCAATGGGAACAGAGGGGATGAAGTATTCACTGGTGTCGCGGGAAGTAATTGCAGATTCAATTGAAACTGTCTGTACTGGGCAAAGTATGGATGGCGTGCTGGCGATTGGGGGGTGTGATAAAAATATGCCTGGGGCAATGATTGCGATCGCGCGGATGAATATTCCGGCGATTTTTGTTTATGGTGGCACAATCAAACCTGGTAATTACAACGGACGTGACTTAACTTATGTCAGTGCTTCTGAAGCTGTAGGGCAATACAGCATTGGAAAAATTGACGAACAAGAACTGTTGGAAGTAGAACGTCGCGCTTGCCCTGGTGCTGGTTCCTGTGGTGGAATGTTTACGGCTAATACCATGTCTTCAGCTTTTGAAGCGATGGGAATGAGCTTACCTTATTCTTCCACAATGGCGGCTGAAGATGCAGAAAAAGCAGAAAGTGCAGAGAAATCAGCATTTGTTTTAGTAGAGGCGATTCGCAATCAGTTGTGGCCGCGCAAGATACTTACGCGCAAGGCTTTTGAAAATGCCATTTCTGTAATTATGGCGGTGGGTGGTTCGACAAATGCAGTGTTACACATGCTGGCGATCGCCCACGCAGCTAATGTAGAGCTATCCCTTGATGATTTTGAAATTATCCGCGCCCGTGTCCCAGTTTTATGCGACCTTAAGCCCAGTGGTAAATATGTCGCAACGGACTTACATCAAGCTGGTGGGATTCCCCAAGTGATGAAAATGCTCCTTGTGCATGGCTTACTGCACGGAGATGCCCTGACAATTACTGGTCAAACAATTGCTGAAGTGTTAGCCGATATCCCAGCTGAACCACGCGCTGACCAAGATGTGATTCGTCCCTGGAATAATCCGGTGTATGCTCAAGGTCACTTAGCTATTTTGCGAGGAAATCTGGCAACAGAAGGCGCTGTAGCTAAAATTACGGGTATCAAAAAGTCTAAAATTACTGGTCCTGCCCGTGTATTTGAATCCGAGGAAGCGTGCCTAACGGCAATTCTGGGGCATCAAATTCAAGCTGGCGATGTAATTGTAATCCGCTACGAAGGTCCTAAAGGTGGTCCTGGGATGCGGGAAATGCTGGCTCCCACCTCGGCGCTTATTGGTGCTGGCTTAGGAGATGCGGTGGGACTAATTACCGATGGGCGTTTTTCTGGTGGTACTTATGGCATGGTAGTCGGTCATGTAGCTCCAGAAGCAGCTGTTGGCGGTGCGATCGCTCTTGTTCAAGAAAGTGACACGATTACGATTGATGCCGATGCCCGCTTGTTACAACTACATATATCCGATGCAGAATTAGCGCAACGCCGCGCTAGCTGGCAACCACTTAAACCACGTTATACAACGGGTGTACTAGCAAAATACGCCAAGTTAGTATCTTCCAGCAGTGTCGGTGCTGTGACTGATTTAAATTTGTAGTGTACCGTAAGCGACTAGCGGCAACCATTGCTAAATATCCTGCCTATGACGGTATTTTTTTAAGACTGCTATCTAATTACTGACACAGGGCAGGTATATCGGCTACTGGATACGTACACAAAGTGTCGGCGTAGCCATCGCCCCATACTCAACTCGAACCTCTAAAAGAACCGTTGCTTTTCAAAGGTTGTACCAAAGCTACAGTTAATATTAATTTTTTGGATTGGAATACCAAACCAGCTATATAACTTCGCTGTAGCTTTGTAAGGATAGGCACACCCTTTTGGTGTCCGCAAGCTCTCCATTCCTAATCCAGGATTTACAAACATCACATCTGTTATCCGTACTGCTGTACACACAAATACTCCTGGACCTCCTGAACAGAAAGCATGATGTAAAGTGTTATGAGCTATTCCTGCATACTGAATTGATGGACCTTCAACGCCAAAAAATCTTTCTAGATCGCTCCTGATCAGTAAGCGTGGAGCGATTTGACCCACAACCAAACCCCCTAAAGTTATGAAAGTTATTCCCAGGAACTTGATTAAGGTCATTTTGTAATCCCCACACTGCTCTCACCCAATTAAAGACTGATTATTCTGCAACTGGGAGTGCCAGCACCAGGTAGAGCCAGAAAGGTTTGGTGAATTTTGTCATCAAGTTGGATTTGAGGATCTGTTGCGCTTTGCTGCAACCTACGATCCATCTCCAGTCAACTAATCTGAATATACTATTCCCTGACAGAATCAGATATCAGGTCTACCTCTGTCCGGAAAATAGATTACAAATTACAGTGCTAATGTGCGCTACTTGAGAGAGGCGTTTTTTGCCAAAGCCTTAACCTGTTCAATAGGCAAATCACTAGCTACGGTGACAATTAAATTACCTCTCATAAACACTACCCGATTTGGAGTAGGGCTACCCTCCACACAGGAATCATCCTCAAGTGAGTCACTGGCTAGGGATTCACAAGCAACCGTGATACCCACTTCCGTGCCGTCAGCAAGTTTATCCGGCTTACCGAAAGAGTATTTCAGTTTAGCCGCTGCGGGCGACATGCGGGCAGTAGTCACAAAAATGGTGTGCCCATTCCCCCGATACCTGGTACTGGAAATGAATTCGTATATGATCGCGTTTGGTGGGACAGGTGGTTCTGACAAGATAACCTTACCCTTGGGATCTTTTAGTTTTGCTGGTACCATAACAGCGACTTCCTGAGCCAGTTCAGCCGGGGGGTCAACAAGTTGCGCGGCGGGAAGACCTAGGCGACCCGTAATTTTCTCACCTGGTGGCAGCACAACATAAGTCACCGCCCCACTTGGTGGAATTAAGAAATTGAGCTGTCTCACTAAATCAGGATTTTGTTTTTTCTCAGAAGAATTTTGAGCATTGACGAATTCAGAGTTCATAGCGACTGCACCAAGGGCAGAGAAAATGGTTGTAAGTACAAAAAATTGCAGAAGTTTGAGTTTATTAAACATGCTGGCTACGATAAGTGTACTGAATCCTCAAAAAGTATTGGCGAATCAACGCCAGGAAAGTGATTGCTAATTTAGTAGTAAAATACTGGTACTTTTCCATTAGTATTGTGCGTAGCAGTAGAATTCACCAGTAATTTTGGATTTGGTGGTTCCACCCACATAAGCAGTAAGGAAGTGATAGGTTTTTCCTTGATACCATCCTGCTACGTTAAGTAAGTTGGCCTCAACGTCTACAGTTTCTGTAGCCCCTATTACTTCATCAAAGGCGTTGTCTACCTCAACACATCCAACGCTAGAACTCCAATATCTATACAAAAGTGCGTTGGCATTCCCTCTAGTAGTGCTTGAGAACCCTGACCACTTCGTAATTCCTCGAACAAAGGGGCGATAGATACCACAGTTCCCCTCTATTATTGGAGCATAAGCAATCCCGGCTTGTGCATCAGAAGATGTTAGGACTAAGTGACCAGTGATGAGGCTCCCGAAGAGAAGTATTCGAGCTAGAAGGCGATTACCTTCTTTTAGGCTAAGTAGCTAGGTGGATTTAAACATAAAACGCTCTAGTGAGTAACCACCTGATTTACTTCGCGTTTCCATGCCATTGATCACAGCCATAGCCAGGTCATATTCATCTTCAAACATCTGTCCTGCGAGCTCATGGGCAAT
>JBGTCQ010000175.1:0-8936 GCA_041748755.1 Chroococcidiopsidaceae cyanobacterium
GCGATCGCTCTCTAAACCTATTCGCGTCCTTCCCGCTTTTTACGGTGCTTCTCTAGTAACTCAGGAAAATGTTTCAAATCATCTATTGACTGTGGTGCCGGATATACTTCTGTAGGCGGTTCTGCATGAACTTTGTCCATATAAACTCGGAATGCTTCGTCATCTTCTCGATGTGCAAGTATATAAGCTAGTAGCTCTTTCCGAGACATTGCTTGAAAATCGGATTCCATCATACAAAGCTCCACAGTCCATTCTGAAAAATCAAGATAGCTGTTTCTTCCCCTGCTAAGAAGAATACTTCCCTTGTACGTTCATCTATCCGAACTAGGAAGATGGGCAAATACATTTTTGTTGCCCAACAACTGAGAACGAAGCAAGTAAACATTTGTGCTGTTGTAGGAATAATCTGTACTCCTTAATACTTATTATCTTAACAAAATAATAGCTAAAATGTTACAACACTGCGAATAGACTCACCTCTGTGCATTAAATCAAAAGCATCATTGATGCGCTCAAGTGGCATTACATAAGTGATCAAATCGTCGATATTAATCTTGCCTTCCATATACCAATCAACGATCTTCGGTACATCTGTGCGCCCTCTAGCACCACCAAAAGCCGAACCCTTCCAAACACGCCCAGTAACTAATTGAAAAGGACGGGTACTAATTTCTTGACCTGCTCCAGCGACACCGATAATTACACTTACACCCCAACCTTTATGGCAGCACTCTAGAGCTTGGCGCATAAGATTGATGTTACCAATACATTCAAAACTGTAATCAGCGCCGCCTTTTGTTAAGTCAACCAAGTAAGCAACCAAATCACCTTCAATTTCTTTAGGATTAACGAAGTGAGTCATGCCGAATTTCTCAGCAAGCGATCGCTTGCTTGGATTAATATCCACCCCCACAATCATATTTGCCCCTACCATCCGAGCAGCCTGAATTACATTTAAACCAATGCCACCTAAACCAAAAACTACGACATTTGCTCCTGGTTCCACTTTGGCCGTATTAATTACTGCACCAATACCTGTTGTCACACCGCAGCCGATGTAGCAAACCTTATCAAAAGGGGCATCTTCACGGATCTTTGCTACAGCAATTTCGGGTAATACTGTATATTGGGCGAAAGTGGAGGTTCCCATGTAGTGATGGAGCATTTGCCCATCAAGTGAAAACCGACTTGTACCATCGGGCATCACACCGCGCCCTTGGGTTGAGCGGATAGCCTGACAGAGATTAGTTTTGCGGCTGAGGCAGTATTCGCACTGACGACATTCTGGAGTGTAGAGGGGAATAACGCGATCGCCTGCTTTGACGCTAGTTACACCCGCTCCCACCTCAACAACAATTCCTGCACCTTCATGTCCCAAAATTGCCGGAAACAAACCTTCTGGATCAGCGCCAGAGAGAGTATAAGCATCGGTATGGCATATTCCAGTAGCCTTAATCTCAACCAGTACCTCTCCTGCTTTTGGTCCTTCAAGTTGCACCGTGGCGATCGCTAACGGCTTGCCTGCTGTCATAGCTACTGCCGCTTTAACATCCATACTTCGCTCCTATAATTGGTTGCGTCAAAATTAGGTTACATTGGGCGCGAGTAGTTTATCTAACATCTGTAGTGATAACGCTACTTCTGACATTATCTGGCAGCGAAGACGGCACAATCAAATTAGGGAACATTAACTAAAATAGTGATCCACACCCTATCGATGCCCTAAAACCCTGTTACTTTACTAATCTTTAGCCCTGAGCGGCAGCTTTTCACTAAACAATATCGCAACTATATATGAGTATTTTTACGCTGCAATCAGTTAAAAAAGACTTTGGCATCAAGGAAATCTTGAAGGATGCTAATTTTAGTCTGGATGCCACAGATAAAGTTGGTTTAATTGGTACTAACGGTTCTGGCAAGTCAACGCTGTTAAAAATGATTGCTGGTCTAGAGTCAATTGACAGTGGTCAAATCTTAGTTAACTCTGGAGCTAAAATTGTCTACTTGCCTCAACAGCCTGACTTAGATGAAAACCACACAGTTCTAGAGCAGGTGTTTGCAGATGGTGAACAGATGGCGCTGGTGCGTGAGTATGAGGAAATTTCAGACAAACTGACTCACGCACTGGGTGATGATTCAAGTCAGCTGATGTCCCGCCTATCTGCCGTGATGCAGCGGATGGATTCTACTGGCGCTTGGGAATTGGAGACGAATGCCAAAATTATCCTCACCAAGCTGGGAATTGAAGATTTCAATGCGCGGATCGGTAGTTTATCTGGTGGTTACCGAAAGCGCATCGCCTTGGCAGCAGCCTTGCTCTCAGAACCAGAAGTGTTGCTGATGGATGAACCTACCAATCATTTAGATGCTTTGTCTGTGGAGTGGTTACAGAATTATCTCAACCGCTATCGCGGCGCGATTCTATTGATTACCCACGATCGCTACTTTTTGGATCGTGTCACTAACCGAATTATCGAAATTGACAGGGGTGATATCTACTCTTACGCTGGCAACTATTCTTACTATCTGGAGAAAAAAGCCCTCTCGGAAGAGTCTGCCGTCAGTAGTCAGCGCAAACATCAAGGTGTGTTGCGCCGTGAGTTGGAATGGCTGAAGCGAGGACCCAAAGCCCGTAGTACAAAACAAAAAGCCCGCATTGATCGCGTCCACGCTATGCAAGCAACTGAATTTAAACAGGTTCACGGCAAAGTTGATATCTCTACTCCTAGCCGTCGCATCGGTAAAAAAGTTATTGAATTGGTGAATGTTTCTAAAGGATATGGACGAACCTTAATCAAAGACTTCACCTACGAATTCAGTCCCGAAGATCGCATCGGTATTATTGGCGGCAACGGTGCAGGCAAGTCGACTTTAATGGATATTATCACCGGACGAGTCCAGCCTGATTCTGGCAGCGTCGAAATCGGTTCAACAATTCACATCGGCTATTTCGATCAGCACTCTGAAGCATTGCTTGACGCGCTCAACGAAAACCAGCGAGTGATTGACTACATCAAAGAAGTCGGGGAGTTTGTCAAAATTGCTGACGGGACTCAAATTAGTGCATCCCAAATGTTAGAGCGTTTCCTATTCCCTGGCAACCAACAGTATGCACCGATCCATCTACTCTCAGGTGGTGAAAAACGCCGTCTATTTCTGCTGCGCGTTTTGATGAGCGCCCCTAATGTCCTAATTCTTGATGAACCGACGAATGACTTAGATGTGCAAACGCTCTCCGTGCTGGAAGAATATCTAGAAGATTTCACAGGTTGCGTAATTGCCGTTTCCCACGATCGCTACTTCCTTGATCGCACTATAGACAAAATCTTTGCTTTTGAACCAGGGGGCAACCTGCGTCAATATCCCGGCAACTACTCAGTTTATCTAGATTACAAGAAAGCAGAAGAAACATCAGAAGTAAAGCAACCAAAAAAGAAGCAACAAGAATCTGATCCCTCGTCCCTCCCTAACAAATCGCGTAAACTTTCATCTTGGCAAAAGCGCGAGTTTGAGCAGCTAGAGGGTAAGATTGCCCAGTTGGAAGCCGAAAAAGCCGAGGCAGAGAAAGCACTTTATCATGCTTCTTCTGGCAAAGTTACTCAGGTACAAAAACTCTATGAGCAGCTGGAATCTTTGGGTAAGGCGATCAACACTGCAACTGAGCGCTGGCTGGAACTGTCTGAGCTTGATTAACTGATAATTTCTTCTGAGTTTGTATTACCACTAGATGGGTTCTCCATCATCCTTTGCTGAGAGATTTGATGCTGTTGCTAAATTTGCCTCTACAAGCTGCTGAAAAGACTCACTGATGAGATTGCGATACTCATCCACAAGTGACAATGATTTACTAACGAGATTCTAATATTTATGCATGAGTCCTAAAGACTCCTTGACAGGATTTTGATACTCACGCACGAGTGTTAACGGCTCGCTAACAAGGTTCTGATCTTCATTTACGAGTCCTAAAGACTCACTGACGAAGTTCTGATACTCACGCACGAGTACCAAAGACTCATTAACAAGATTTTGAGACTCGTGGACAAGTACCAAGGACTCATTAACGAGGTTCTGATACTCACGCACAAGTGTTAAAGACTCGTTGACGAGATTCTGATACTCATCAACAAGTCTATTTGAAGCCTATTCGCCAACAGCAGCCTTGGAGGATTTGGTTTTAATTGCCTTAAAGCGTTCTCCTAGCTGTTCAGCAAGGGTTTTTAAACCAGGAGTCTTTTTAGCAGCTGTCTTCACGTAGTCGTAAACAGTCAAACTGCTGGTCATGGCTTCGCTACCGACTGCCATTAAGGTATCATCTACCTGTTCGGTCACTTGCCGCAGTCCCAGTAAAAGTTCTGTGAGCGTAGCGGCTAGTTGATAATCCCGCAAAAATTCTTCTAAGTCAAAACTAGCTGGTAAGATATCACGGTTAGATTGAGCAGCTGTAAGACTATTGTTGACAAAGGCGAGGCTTTTATCACCCATTTTGTACAGCTTGCGTCGTTCTTCGACACTTAGAGTAATGAGAAAGGGCAGCTTTTGTTGAATTGTCTCAAGTGCTGCTTTGATTTCTTGGACATCCGCTTCCTTGAGGGTGGCGGTGATGTTTTGATAAGGCATTTTACACGTCTTGTAGTGTTGACTTTGGTAGTTATATGGCGATTCGGCAACTTATAGGTGTGGCGATCGCCTAACTAGTGTTAGGATGCCCATCTCAAATGGCGATCGCTCAAAGAGTTAGTATCTTCTAAGCTCAGTTGGGAAGACGAGGAGCATCGCGCTTAGATGGTAGCTTTATAAGTGGCGTAGAGCCAAAATATACAGCCCAGTTATTTAATTAGCAGCTAGCTGGGCTTCTGAATAACTCAGTTCTTGAAACTGGATCACGTCTTGCCGGGGGTCAACATAAGCCACTTTAAGTGACACTTGTTCTCCCAAATCTACAGAACGTTTGAAGGGCATTGGTAACTGTAGCCCTAAATCTTCTATTAAAATCAGTGCCAGACCGCTATCTTCTCGCAGCCACATCAACACCAATGCTTGCCATACTTCGTTAGGATGGCGGCGGAGATATTCTAAACCCCAATAGCGGTTTGTTTGTCGTTCTACCAAAGTAACTTCTTGAGTTGCCGTAGTGACACTCATCATCACTTCTTTAAGATGGTCAGCCGAAAAGGGCAAAGCTTCACCACGGAGGTGCGCTTTTAGCTGAAAGTGGGTGAGCAGGTCGCTATAACGGCGGATGGGAGAGGTCGCTTGCGTGTATGTGTCCAGACCTAAACCAGCATGCCGAGCAGGCGTAATACCCATCTCACTCTTGGACATACAACGGCGCATTGCACAGGCACGAACAAATCCTGCGGGTAGTTGGAGTAACTCTTCGTCAGAAGGTAGTTCGGGTATAGGCTGACCTCGAAAGGGCAGAGCAATGTTGTGAACTTGACCGTATCTACCTGCAACTTCACCCGCCAAGATCATCATCTCTGCTACTAGTTGCCTCGCTGGAGAATCTTCTAAAACCTCAATGGCGATCTCGTCTTCTTTGACTTTAATCATCGCTTCCGGCAGGTTAATACTGATTGCCCCTTGAGCATGCCGCCACAATTGACGAAGTTTTGCCGCAGTTGCGATCGCCGCGATTTCTGGTTCCGCCTGCACTCCCAACTCCAGCATCTCGTCCACATCTTCGTAGGTCAGGCGGTAAGTCGGTTTAATTAAACTTGCCTGAATGCTGTAGTCTTGTACTGCTCCAGTTTCATCCAAAATCACCCCAAAACTCAAGGCGCAACAGATTTTGCCCTGGATCAGACTCATTGGTCCTGTTGCCAATGCCGACGGGAACATCGGGATCATCCCAGTCGGTAAGTACACTGTCGTGCCACGCCGCCGCGCCTCCAAATCTAATTCATCCTCTGGCACTAGCCAACGGCTGGGATCAGCAATATGCACCCACAATTGCTGCCGCCCATCCAGGAGGGATTCCCAACTCAGACCATCATCAATCTCGCTGGTACTCTCATCGTCAATTGTGTAGACCTTAAGATGCGTCAGATCCAGGCGGAATGAAACGTCAAGATCAGGCGGTGGGGAATCCAAACACTGCTGCGCCACTTCTAATACCTTAGTAGGAAACTGAACCGGAATTGATGAGCGCTGCAGAAACAGATTCTCATGAATGTTCCACATCCCCAAATCAACCAACAGTTGAAAGGCTGCATGGGGGGTTGCGGGCCGTCCTAAAGCGGTCATAGTTTCCAGAACGGGAGCCTGGGGCGGATAAGTACGCGCTAAAACGTCTGGAGTGACTCCAGACTTGACAGCGTCTGCTACCAGAACTGCATAACGTTCTATGGCTTCCAAGCGTTGGCGATCATAGCGCTCCCACTCCACCGCTTCACTATTAAGCGCTTGCGAAACCCGTGTCAAAAACTCCTGCTGTTCCCGCTCACGTTTTGCCTCTACTTCTAACTGGTGCTTCCGCTCTGTCACTTGAGCAACAGTTCGAGGCTCGTAAGTGTCTCCCTTTTGCTTGAAATATAGCTTATCTTCCGATAACAAGCAATGAGCAGCATAGCACTGGGGTGGACTCTGTTCGGAAAACAGTAGATTCGCCATCTGAGCTGGGTTTACGGTTTCACCTTCTTCAACCAGCAGTTCCCAAGCTACTTCCAAGCTCGAAGGATCAAGATAGGGCAATACTTCTGCTAGGAAGCTGGCAATTTCTGTCGGTTTGTAGGTTTGACCGGAAACCTCATAAGTAATTTGCCGAGGAGCAAGGCTGTGAGATTGACCACGCTCATCTACTACAAAAGTGCGTGTTTTGCCGTCTGGACGATCTACTACGCCAACTCGGCGATGGGCCACAGGCGACTTGCCTGTTCCAGACTCGCCTTGCAATCTAAATTCAACTAGCGTTCCCTTGTCCACAAAGATCGCAATTAACAGTTAGCGGTTAGCAATTAGCTCAAGGCAGCGGTCAACATTTGAGATGTTTGACTAAAATTAGGGGCTAGGGGTTAGCCCCTGTTCATTACCCTTCTTGGTTAATAAAAGGCAACAAAGCCACAAGTCGAGCACGCTTAATCGCTAGTGTTACGTCTCGTTGTTGCTTAGCTGTCAGTCCTGTAATTCTCCGCGGCAGTATTTTACCTCGCTCGGTAATAAACTTACGCAACAAATCGACATCCTTGTAGTCGATCGGGTCTCCTGGCTTAATCGGAGATAGGCGACGACGGAAGTAACTCATCTCTACTTAATTTCCTTATGAACAGTGTGGCGGTTGCAGTGGGTACAGAACTTTTTCAGTTCTAGTCTTGCCGTAGTGTTACGGCGGTTTTTTGTGCTGGTGTAGCGGGAAACACCTGGCGATCGCTTGTCTGGGTTAGTGCGACACTCGGTACATTCCAATGTCACAATAATCCTGACACCCTTACCCTTAGCCATAATCTTACAAACACTAAATTACTGGACGAAATTTAACACAAACATTTATTCTCTCACACGACTGCGAACTTAAGCAACCGATCGGTTAACTTAAACATCAAGAGAGTCGCCCCAGCATGTGGAAACCATTATGGCACAAGCAATTTGGACAAATGTTTAATCATTAAGCTAAAAATATAGAAGTTAGAGTCAATTACTATGCTGTCAGTAAGCCAAGCAGAGGCAATTATTTTAGATTTGGTGGAACCACTGGATGCACAGCAAGATAAAGAAGTTGTAACTCTGTTAACAGCAATTGAGCGTATTTTAGCAGCACCAGTCGTAGGTAGGCTGGATTTTCCTCACTGGGATAATTCTGCAATGGATGGATATGCAGTGCGCTATGAAGACGTGAAGCACTGTAACGAGCTTGAGCCAGCTATTTTAGAGATTGTGGAGGAGATTTCAGCAGGGTTAGAGCCGCAGCATTCTATCCAAGCGGGACAAGCAGCACGAATTTTAACTGGTGCAGTTATGCCATCTGGTGCGGACACAGTAGTCATCCAGGAACAGGCACGGCGGGAGGAGAACCGCGTATTTATCTTAACTTCCCCAGAACCGCAAGCTTTTGTCCGTCACCGAGCGGATTTCTACCAAGCCGGAACACCACTATTGCCGCCGGGAATTAGGCTCAATGCCCCAGAAATTGCTGTGCTAGCTGCCGCTCAGTGTACTCAGTTAACAGTTTATCGGCGATCGCGTGTGGCGATTCTGTCCACTGGAGACGAACTGGTGACACCCGATCAACCTTTACAACCAGGTGAGATTGTAGATTCAAATCAGTATGCTCTTGCCGCTTTAGTAGCGCAGGCGGGGGCAGAACCATTGCAATTGGGTATTGTTAGAGATGATCCTGGGGCAATTCAAGAAGCAATCGCTCACGCTGTAGCAACATCTGACATGATCCTGTCTTCCGGCGGTGTCTCCGTAGGTGATTATGACTACGTTGAGCAAATTCTGGAGTCACTGGGAGCAAACATTCATATTCGGGCAGTTGCCGTTAAACCAGGTAAACCGCTCACAGTTGCTACGTTTCCAGCCTTAGATGCCTCTAATCGTACAGTGTTGTACTTTGGTTTGCCAGGAAATCCGGTTTCAGCTTTGGTGAGTTTTTGGCGGTTTGTGCAACCGGCGCTGAAGAAACTTTCTGGATCCCATAGTTGGAAACCACTGTTTGTGCAGGCGCGATCGCGCAGTGACTTACGCTCAGACGGCAAACGAGAAACTTACCTTTGGGGTCAATTACACTTAGTAAACGGCAACTACGAATTTTACTTAGCTGGTGGTAGCCATAGTTCTGGCAATTTAATTAATTTAGCTCAAACAAATGGTCTAGCTGTTTTATCTGTGGATCAAACGTTAGTTCAATCCGGCGAAATAGTACAAGTTTTACAAGTTGGTTCTCCCTAGGTTTAATACGTTGCGGTCAATTCTTTCAATTCATGCACCTGAAGCAT
>JBGTCQ010000176.1:0-10273 GCA_041748755.1 Chroococcidiopsidaceae cyanobacterium
GTTGCCAAGAGCGATCGCCCTGCTTGAGAACTTTTGAGAAACGGTTTACGATAAACATCCAAATCTGTATCAGATATCTGGTGACGGCTACCACCTTCTAGCGTTCGATCAACCAAGAGGGGATCTTGAGTCAAAATTTCACCCGCCACAGGTAGCCCCAATTGTTGCATTTTCCAGGGCAACTTTGCTGCTGTTGAAATAGGTGTATTGAGAATAACTAAACTGGCAATTTGATCTGGATGACGCAAGGCATATTGGATGCCAACAGAGCCTAAAAATCCTTGGACGACTAGAGAAAATCTTTCAAGTTCAAGCGCTTTAACGAACTCAGCAAAACCTGTAATAAACGCATCGGGCGTGTAACTAAATTCCCGCCGTTCTGGTTTTGCGGAGAAGCCATAACCAATCCAATCAGGGGCGATTACTCTTGTACCCTGGGCGGACATTGCTGGCATAATTTTCCGCCAATTGTAACTGTGCGAGGGTAAACCATGAAGTAACAAAACAGGTAGCAAATCAGTCCTGCCTATTGGTTCAGCTAACCGATAAAACCACTCTAGTGATCCGACTTTAATTTTATGTTCTGTAATTGACATGCTTTTTTCCCACGTAACTTAAATCTAGATTGCAGCAGATAAATTTGATCCTATCTGCGTCTATCTGCGGTTTAAAATTATACAATTATCTGACGAATGATTTGAGCTGTTGCTGGTGCTAGTAATACGCCGTTGCGATAGTGACCTGTAGCTAAAAGAATGTTGCTACCTCGCAGTTGCTCAATAATCGGCGCTGGCCGTCCTTCGGGACGGGGACGTAACCCCGACCAAGTTTTAATTACAGTGGCTTCAGCTAACGCAGGACAGAATGCGATCGCCTTGTCCATTACTAAATCAAGCTTGGCTGAATCTGCTAAGAGATCTCCGCTATTTAGAGGAAATTCAACCGTCGCACCAACCCAATATTCCCCCCCACCTACTGGCACGATATGAACATCATTACCAGTAATTACAGGTTGGAAATCTGGATTACCCAAAATACGATTTAGCTTTAGGTGTATGGCTTGACCCAAGACAGGTTTAATATTGACCTGCTGCAATTCAGCACTTGGTTGGTAATAATTTGATTGTGGCAAAGAATTTAAGCTGACATTACCTGGAGCAGCGGTAGCCCCCCAAGCTTGAATCTCTTTGAGGAATTGCGAGGAACCAAGCCCAGCTGCCACTACCAGCCAGTCTACTTCTAGTAGGAACGTTTCATCCTCTACACTTGTTTTCCGTATTTTTAGGCGCTGATTTGAAGTGGTGTTGAGATATTCCTCAAGGGTGACACCAAAATGAAAAGTGACACCGTTGCGCTGTGCCGCGTCAACCATTGCTAAAGTCAATTCTAATGGCTCAACTTGTCTATCTTGAGGAGAATAGACAGCAGACCTAATCTGTTCACAATCGAGATGAGGACAACGTGAGCGTAATTGTGTGGCATCCCAAATTTCTAGGAGCAAGCCTTGAGAAGAGCGAGTTTCTACCAGCTTTTCCCAATCCGCTAAATCCTCTTTGTTCCCATCCTGAGTGGGAAGGAGCATGAGAATTCCTTGTCTGTTGAAGGGGATTTTACGCCCGGTGAGCGCTTCTAGTTCGGGAATTAAAGTTTCATAGCGTTGGATACTAGCCTGCCGCATCCGCCACGCCTTGCCTTTAATTTTGTGACTGATAACTCCCATGAGAACGCCTAGCGCGGCTCCTGTCGCACCCTGCGCTGGTGATTGCTTGTCGATAACTGTGATTTTTAGCCCTGGAACGAGGCTAAGTTCATAGGCGATCGCCGCACCAACTACACCGCATCCAATAATTACTACACGACTCATTTCTCGCTATCAACCCGAAGAAGGTGAGGAGTCAGTTGACCCCTCAATCCTTATCCTCTCACGTCTAGCTTTGTTGCTGAGAGCTTGTTGGAACTAGCTTCAAGAAATTATCAATATCTGCCAATGCTTCTTGGTAGTTTTGCATGACTTTTTGGAGTTGACCCTCTTTAGCAGCTTGGTCAACTTTGACCAGGTTATCAAACAAATCCCGCGTTAACTGACGTGCCTTGTCTTGATCTGGAGGCAGGAGGCTGCGACTTATATTAATCATTTCTAGTCGCAATTCCCCTAGAGGACCGTGAATAAAATTACTCACGTCTATCCAATCACGTTTTTGGATCAGTGTTTGGAGTTCCTTACTCATGCGATCGCGCAAAGTAAGAATTTCGGGAATAGATCGCTGAATTAGATCGATCTGAGACACTGTATAAGTTTGGGGTAATTTTACCGCGCTAGGACTGCTACAACTAACGACAAAGGTTGCCACAATTACTAGCATCAATGACAGAATTGACCGATAACGCGCCATAAACTGAATTTCTTTTGTTTGCTGGTGAACAGTGTAATTTTAGATCCAGAAACAATCACTCGTTATTATTTAGCAGGAAACTAGCCTAAAACGCTTACAGGACTTACGCAGATATTTGCAGCGCTTCCGTACACCCCGAACTCAACTGGAGAGCAGATCCAGTCTTTTGACACCGACCTTCGTTGCAAAATACAGAATGTCTTGATAAGCTGAAGCACTAACATAGTAAGCTTCCTGGCGGTTCTTCTGTCGGCACATCTCCACCCTGCACACTATAGGAGTGTTCCCTTGTGAACGCAGCTGAACAAGCAACAAACCTTGAACTTGCCAGTAAGATTGCAACGGTAGTCAATTTGTTCAAATCTGAGTTCCCAGATATCAGATCTGACTTGAAACCTTGGCGGAATGACCCAGAAACCAGGGAGTTGGTTGATCCAGATTCTATCGATATCGGCTTTCACTTCCCTGGCAGAAGCAAATCATTTCAGAGTCGTAGTATTCTGATTGAGATCCGATTTTACCAAGACCCTTTAAACGGCTCCCGATCTTGTATTGGGATTGAAGCAGCTGGGTTTGATCATCGTGGCAAACAGTGGCGACTCTCTACTGTAGAAGACTGGCGATGTGAAGGAGCAACCGCACCAGAACCGGAGGCAAGCGAAAAATTAAAACAGTTTTGTAGACAAATCCTGAATTTGTTCAACAGCTAAAGGCTAGAGGTTTAAAAATCTCTCCCCCTGCTCCCCCTGCTCCCCCTGCTTTCTTACTTAGGGCAGCCACAATCCACTGAGTATGCTGTCTGGTAAACACTCTCACGCTTGCCAAACAAACTATAACGGTTGTCGCGGACTTGTTCATAAACGCGATCGCCCACCCACTTCAGTCCTGGTAGCAATTGATACGCTGTAACAAACACATCACCCAGTGGTAATAGCCGCCCGATCTCTTCAGCAGCTGCACTGCCTTGCCAACGGCGCTCAGGCTTAACTGCATCAATCAAAATCATTCCCAGTTCACAATCTTCGGGTGTAATTCCCCAACTTTGAAGCGTTTGTTCATCTTGCATTGGTGCATACCGAAACATTTGCCCCTTGTCTAAGGTTTCCAGCAGTTGCACCAAAGAAGAGCAGAGATTGCAATTGCCGTCATAGATTACGTAGTAGGTCATTGAGATAACGCTTGCCTTGCACGCAGTAGAACTATATTTCTATTTTCAGGCATTTCAATCGAATCAGGCAGTAACAGTACCCATAGCTATTTCTTAGGCGTACTTACTTCATTGGTAGCGCTAAACTTCAATCTAAGGGCAGAATCAACTTTGCATTCGTTGACAAGATAACAGCAAAACGAAATCGTGCTTAATTTATTTGATTCAAGCGCTCATAGCAACTAAGGAGTAGTCTGGTGATAGATAAACCTGCTGATACCCAATATCCGATTGACGACGACATGATCCGGCAGCGTTGGAGTCCTCTAGCCTTTTCAAATCGGCTAGTGGAGCAAGAATTGTTATGCAGTGTTTTAGAAGCAGCACGATGGGCAGCTTCTTCTTTCAACGAGCAGCCTTGGAGCTTTATTATTGCCACTAGAGACAACGAGGCTGAATTTGAGCGATTACTGAGTTGCCTAGCAGAGGGAAACCAGGAGTGGGCGCGGAATGCTCCGGTGCTGATGATCTCTGTGGCAAAACTACACTTTGAGCGGAATGGTCTGGAAAATCGACATGCCTTTCACGATGTCGGGGCAGCTGCTGCCACCTTAGCGCTCCAAGCAGCGGCTTTAGGGTTATTTATCCACCAAATGGCAGGATTTGATGTGGAGAAAGCGCGGGAGTTATTTAGTATTCCCGTAGGTTATGAGCCAGTAGCAGCGATCGCGCTAGGATATCAAGGAGAGCCTCAAACTCTGTCTGAAAAATTGCAGCAAAGAGAAGTAGCGCCGCGTAGCCGTAAAGTTTTAGAAAAGTTTGTGTTCACTGGTAGTTGGCAGCAAACTTCACCGCTAGTTGCCAATAGCAAAGACTAAACAATCAGGCTCCTAGAGTGAGGGAGAACACTCTTGAATACAGCGATTACTTCCTAGCCTTTGCTGACGAGTAATCGCACTAGGATTGAAAAGACCCAAAAGATACGTCTTCATACAAAGCTACGACGCGAGAGCGAAAATTCACACTTGCTAGATGAATTTCATCCGCTTCTCCATAAGGATAAAGTACCCATTGTCCCTCTAAATTACGGCGAAAACACTCCACACTCATCCGTGTTTGACTAACTAATACATATTCCTGGAGCGAGTTGATTTGGCGGTAATCAGCGAACTTGTCACCTCGGTCAAATGCTTCAGTCGTAGAAGATAACACCTCCACAATTAAGCAGGGATAACGCAGAAAGTTGTCAAAAGCTCTATCCCGCTGCTCGCAACTCACCATCACATCAGGGTAATAATAGGTGTTAATCAACTCAATGTGAGCCTTCGTATCTGATATATAAGTAAGACAACCACTCCCCCGCAAATGATTTCTTAATGCTGAAGCAACGTTGAGGGCAATCAGCACATGAGCATTACTTGCGCCTGCCATTGCGTAAGCTTGTCCTTGTCTGTACTCATGTTTGAGCGGACTATCTTGCTCTACTTCCAAATAGGTTTCTGGAGAGATGTACTCAGAACTTGGATTTGCAATCATAGACAATTATTTTGTGCTACCTCTTGTATTTAGTTTAAGTAAGCTCCTCACTCATGGCTAAACCTGTAATCTTAACAGTTGACGATGATCCCGAAGTCTTACAAGCAGTAGCGCGGGACTTACGACAGGAATATGGCGATCGCTTCCGAGTATTACGTGCTGAATCAGGAGCAGTAGCACTCGTTGCCCTGGAAAAACTAAAACTCCGTAACGAGCCAGTGGCGCTGTTTTTGGTAGATCAACGCATGCCACAAATGTCAGGCGTAGAGTTCCTTGAACAAGCGTTGTCCATGTTCCCATCCGCAAAACGGGCACTGCTCACGGCGTATGCAGACACTGATGCTGCAATCCGCGCAATTAATTCAACCAGCATTGATTACTACTTGATGAAGCCTTGGGACCCGCCGGAAGAACGGTTGTATCCAGTGCTTGACGATTTGCTCGACGACTGGCTGGCAACTTTCCATCCGCCATTTGAAGGACTGCGCGTGATTGGCAACCGTTGGTCACCTGCTTCTCATCAAGCTAAAGACTTCTTAGCGCGAAATCAAGTGCCTTATCAGTGGTTGGATATCGAGTTATCAGAAGAAGCACAAAGCCTGGCTAAATATGCCAACTGCGTTAGCGAAGCGCCTCTGAAGGAGGATCGCATGTCTCTACCACTCGTACTGTTTGCTGATGGATCAAGTCTCCTCCAACCAACAAACATCCAAATTGCTGAGAAAATTGGGCTCCAAACGCAAGCTGGCAAGCCATTTTATGACTTAATTATCGTCGGTGGCGGCCCAGCGGGTTTAGCAGCTGCTGTTTATGGCGCATCAGAAGGGCTAAAAACAGTGATGATTGAACGCGAAGCTCCAGGAGGACAAGCAGGGACAAGTTCCCGAATTGAGAATTACTTGGGTTTCCCCGTCGGATTAAGTGGCAGCGATTTGGCACGTCGGGCTGTAACTCAAGCAAGACGCTTTGGGGTGGAGATTCTCACGCCGCAAGAAGTGACGGGGATTCGTTTAGAAGATCCCTATCGTTTTGTCACCTTGGCAGACGGTAGTGAAATCAGCTGCCACGCGCTGATCCTGGGGCTAGGTGTGTCCTGGCGGCGGCTTAACGTACCAGGGCTGGAGCAACTGACTGGGGCAGGCGTTTACTACGGTGCAGCCCAGACTGAAGCACTATCCTGTCAAGATGAAGATGTCTATATCATTGGTGGAGCGAATTCAGCAGGACAGGCGGCAATGTACTTTTCTAAGTATGCCCGCAAAGTGACAATGTTGGTACGCGGCGACTCTTTAGCGAAAAGTATGTCACAGTATCTGATTGAGCAGATTGCCGAAACACCGAATATTGAAGTACAGGTACATTCCAGCGTCATTGAGGCCAAAGGTGATCCCAGCCTAGAAGCGATTATTATTGCCAATGCTGTGACTGGGGAAACGCAAACTGTCCCCGCGACTTCGCTGTTTATCTTCATTGGTGCAAGTCCGCGTACCGATTGGTTAGACGGTGTGGTAGAGCGAGACGATCGCGGCTTTATTTTAACTGGACCAGATTTAAAGCACGAGGATCACCGCCCGAAGGGATGGACGCTTGAGCGTGACCCTTATTTACTGGAGACGAATGTTCCTGGCATCTTTGCAGTAGGAGATGTGCGTCATAACTCGGTGAAGCGAGTTGCTTCCGGAGTCGGCGAGGGTTCGATTTGTGTTCAGTTTGTCCATCAATATCTCAGTAAGGTGTTGTGACGTGAGCAAGTTTGACTCTAGGATGCTTTGATCACGTCAATGGATAACGGCGATCGCTCTCCTTAGAAAGCGATCGCCCTTTACAGCAATTGCTAGATTTGAAGCAAGAAACCAATTTTTGATATCAGAATCAATTTAGAAACAGAGAGGTTATAGCCATGCAGCAAATAAATATAATTGAGGCATCTAAACATCTGCCCAACTTAATTGAGGCAGCACTTAGGGGCGAAGAAATTGTGATTACAAAAGACGATCAGCCCGTTGTCAAACTGGTTCCGGTGTTGCCAGTAAAAAAACGTAGACCTGCTAAGGCTGGGAGTGCTAAAGGGTTAGTTACAATATCAGATGATTTTGACGAGCCGCTAGAAGACTTCAAGGATTATATGTAAGTGAGGCTATTGCTAGATACTCATGCCTTTATCTGGTTCGTTATAGACAGCCCTAGACTCAGCATCATAGTAAAAGTACTAATTGAGGATGAAAATAACGAGAAGCTATTTAGTATAGCTAGTATCTGGGAAATAGCTATTAAGCAAAGTACGGGTAAGTTGTATTTTGGTCTGCTTTTTAGGGTGTTTATAGAGGAGCAACTTAGTCTTAACAGCGTTGAGTAACTCAATGTCAATCTAGACCATATCGATGTTGTTGCAGCGTTACCTTTACATCATCGAGATCCATTTGATCGGCTTTTAATTGCCCAGGCAATGGTGGAAAAAATACCCATTTTAAGTGCTGATTCTGCCTTTGATAGCTATCAGATTGAGCGGCTGTGGTGAGTAGCAAGGGGTAAAAAGCAAGGTGTTGTGAGTATCAACAGGAGCCAAATATATTTTGCTTTTATGTAGTTAGACAGCATACACATAGTTAATAAGGTGTTGTGATGACTCTCAAAGAAGCTTTACGCCAAGTACCGCTGTTCGCCCAATTACCAGAGACGCGGTTGCAGTGGTTAACAGAACAAGGTATAGAAATCAGGCTAGAGCCTGGTGAACTGCATCGGGCAGAAGGCGCTCCTGCTGATTGTGTTTTTGTGATGCTTGAAGGCGAGGTGCGAGTTTTCCAGAAGGTTGGCGATCAAGAACTCGTGTTAGCTACATACGGATCGAAAACGCTGTATGGCGAGATACCAGTTTTAATGGGTGATGAATACTTCTGGGCAGCTGGACGCGCCGTAACTAGTTGCCATATTTTTGAATTGCGAAAAGCCGCTTTTTGGGAGTTGATCGCTAGCTGTGCTTGCATTACAACTGCCATTTTCCGCACAATGGCAGAGCGTGTACAAGATGTTCAGTCGTTATTAAAGCAGCGCGAAAAGCTGGCTGCACTCGGCACTTTAGCAGCTGGACTTGCTCACGAGATGAATAATCCCGCCGCCGCAGTCACGAGGGGTGCCAGGAATATGCAAGACATCTTTCAAGAGTTGCCGTCCTTGGCGCTCAAGCTGAATCAGCAGCAGCTAACAAGCGCCCAACTAGCGTTTCTTGCCGACTTGCAGCGTGACGCGATAAAGCGTGCTAAAACAGCGCCACGGCTCGATCCGCTGACGCAAAGCGACAAAGAAGACGAGGTTACAGACTGGCTTGAGGAGCGCGACATAACCAACGGCTGGAAACTTGCCCCAATTTTGGTTGGGGCGGGGCTGGACAATGAGTGGCTAGACAACGTTGCAGATCACTTACCCGCTGCCTCGGTGTCCCATGTGCTGCCTTGGCTAACAGAGACATTAACAGGCGTTGGGCTATTGGGCGAAATTGAGCAGGGAACAGCGCGGCTCTCTCACTTAGTAAAAGCGATTAAGGATTACTCCTACATGGATCAAGCCCCGCTGCAAGAGGTGGATGTGCATGAGGGGCTGGAAAGTACGCTGACAATTCTAAGTAATAAGCTGAAGCAGGGCGTGATTGTAACGCGCGAGTATGACCAGAATTTGCCGCGCATTAGTGCCTACGGTAGCGAACTTAACCAGGTGTGGACGAATTTAATCGACAACGCGATCGATGCAATGGGTGGACAGGGACAGATTTGGGTCCGCACCTGCTGTGAGCATGACCATGTGTTGGTAGAAATCGCCGATAACGGACCAGGCATCCCGCCGGAAATTCAATCCCGCATCTTTGAGCCGTTTTTCACTACTAAAGGTGTGGGTGAAGGCACTGGGTTGGGTTTAGACATGACTTACCGGATTGTTGTTAGCAAACATAACGGCAATATTAGCTTCACATCCTCGCCTGGAGATACAAAATTTCAGGTTCGTCTGCCGATCGCTGCCCCTGACGAACTGAAAGACAAATTACTTGAGAGGTGAACAATGTCTGACAACTGCTGCTCAAAAAAATCATCCGAACTGGAAAAAATGACTAAACGCCAGAGCAAGGTTTTATGGACTGTTCTCGGTGTGAACGCTGTAATGTTCGTTGTAGAACTTTTGTCCGGCATTCAGTCATATTCCCTCTCTCTAACCGGGGATTCGCTCGATATGCTTGGGGATGCTATTGCCTACGGAAGCAGTCTCTACGTAATCAACAGGGGGAGAAAATCACAGGCAAAATCCGCTATTTTCAAAGGATTTATCATGTTTTTGTCTGCCATAGCGGTTTTTGCAAGAGCTATATATCAGGTGTTCTCCAACACGACTCCTGAGCTTCGAGTTATGAGTACCGTTGGGTTAATTGTGCTTGGGGCAAATTTGTTCTGTCTTTTTCTTTTGACAAGACACAAAAATGACAATATCAATATGTCTTCGGTATGGCTTTGTTCCCGGAACGACATTATTGCCAACACATCGGTACTTGCGGCGGCTGGGCTTGTATTTATAACAGGATCATCATTGCCAGATCTGGCTGTCGGGCTTCTAATTGCGTTTATCTTTGCGAAGTCAGCCGGAAAGGTTCTCTCTCAGTCTTGGAGAGAGTTAGAAAGAGCTTGAGTCGGAAATTTTGATTACCTTACATAAACACGCTTTAAGGTTTTGTAATGCTGCACGATCCTAACGAGACGACACTGTTTCCCAAGTTGCCCGATGAGGCTTTACAGGAGATGAAACAGCATGGCACTGAAATTCAACTCGATGCAGGTGATGTGCTGTTCTCAGAAGGCGACTCGGACTACAACTTTCACGTTGTATTGGAGGGCGAAATTCAAATGACTAAGCAAGTCGGTGCGGAGGCAAAACTGCTAGCAATTCATCGCCGTGGTGAATTTATGGGTGAGCTTTCGATGCTGACTGGTTCTGGCTCGATTGCTAGTGCTCACGCGATCGCACCTTCTCGCGTCCTGCGGATTAACATAGATACCTTCAAACAAATCATTGCCGAATGTTCGCCTTTAGCTGATGTGATTCTTTCGGCTATGGCAGGCAGAACAAAAGATGTTGAAGCACAACTGCGGCAACAGGAAAAACTGGCGGCGCTGGGTAAACTGTCAGCGGGTTTGGCACATGAATTAAATAATCCCGC
>JBGTCQ010000177.1:0-5746 GCA_041748755.1 Chroococcidiopsidaceae cyanobacterium
GCAGAGTTCAGGAGGATGATAGTCTGGCAAAACAATTTGTAAGCTCTCTTGTTGAAGTTCTAGTTCCACAATAAATCGGGGCAGGAGCGTAATCCCTAACCCGCGAACCGCCGCCTCTCTCAGCACTTCCCCATTGTTAGAACACAACACACCATTCACCGAAATCGGATGGTTTCCATCGGCTCCAATCAACATCCACTGATCCTCAACGGCAAGCTGACCGTAATGCAAACAAGAATGGTGACGCAGTTCATTCGGATGAACCGGAATTCCATGCGCTTCCAGATAACTTGAGGCGGCACAAAGCACTCGTTGAGCCGAAACCAGTGGATGCACAATCAAACTGGCACTTGCTTGAGGTTTTGCAATTCGCACAGTGACATCGAAGCCTTCTTCGATCGGGTCAATGAAGCGATCGTTCAACGTTAGCTGCACCTGAAGATCAGGATACTGCACCAGAAAATCGGCTAAAGCAGGAGCCAAATGCATCGTCCCAAATGACATCGGTGCATTCACTCGCAACCTGCCTCTTGGCTCTTCGTGAAGCTGGGTAATTGATCGCTCCGCTTCTGCGAGACTTGCTAAAATCTCCAGGCAACGCTCATGAAATGCTAGTCCCGTCTCAGTCGGAGTCACTACCCGTGTACTGCGATGCAGCAGTTGTACGCTCAGTTCATTCTCTAAATTAATGACGAGCTTATTCACTGCTGATCGCGACAATCCCATTTCCCGCGCTGCTGCCGCAAACCCACCAGAAATCACAACTTGGGTGAAGGCGCGAATACTTTCAAACTTGTCCATGAGCCAACATTGTAGACATTTTAGAGACAATCTGTATATATAATACTATATTGTCTTTTATTTAAATTCAATTCATAATAACAGTGTGGCTAAAACAAATTGCTCTGATCCATTTGGAGGCACAAGACATGATTACAATTCGACCTGCTCAAAACCGTGGCACTGCAAACTTTGGTTGGCTCGATAGTCGTCACACCTTCTCCTTTGGCAATTACTACGATCCTAACCAGATGGGCTTTGCTGATCTGCGGGTGATCAATGAAGACAAAGTAACTCCGGGTCAAGGTTTTGGTACTCACGGACACCGCGACATGGAAATCATTTCCTACGTCCTCGAAGGTGCCTTAGAACATAAAGACAGCATTGGCACCGGGTCTGTAATTCGTCCGGGAGATGTACAGCGGATGTCAGCCGGAACGGGCATTCAGCACAGTGAATTCAACGCTTCTAAAACCGAGCCTGTGCATTTTCTCCAAATCTGGATTCTGCCAGAGCAAAAAGGGATTGAGCCAGGCTACGAGCAGAAAACATTCTCTGAGGAAGAAAAGCGCGGCACATTGCGGTTGGTTGGCTCCCGTGATGGGCGTGATGGCTCAATCACGATTCACCAGGATGTAAATTTCTACGCCACCGCCTTACAGAAAGGTGAAGCAGTGAGCCATGCCTTAGCAAACAAACGAGTCGCGTGGCTACAAGTGGTCAGAGGTGCGGTACAACTAAACGGCCAAATGCTCACCCTCGGAGATGGCGCTGCCATTACTCAAGAATCACAAGTCACGCTGCAAGGTGCATCTAACGATTCTGAAGTGCTGTTGTTTGACATGGCGGCATAGTGTGTTGGCAGCATTACGCCAGGTGTAGGACGTGGTACTGATCTTTCTCATCTCTGCAAAGAGTTGGAAGTAATCAGCCGTACTGGAAGTAGTAATCTGGTAGACAAAGTGCCGCTTTGCCAGAGTTAAGCTAGTGCTAATAGAACGCCGCCAACAGGTATGAATACTACCGACATTGAAAAAAATTCTCCGCTGATCCTCGTTGTAGATGATGACAAATTTATGCGGCTGCAACTGCGGCGAGCGATGGAACAAGTAGGATACCAAGTGGCAGAGGCGAGTGATGGAGAACAGGCATTAGCTGCTTACAGTCGCCTAAACCCAGATATTGTTTTGCTGGATGCCTTGATGCCGTTGATGGATGGCTTTACTTGCTGCACGCAACTGCAAACAGTTTCAGGTGCAGAGCGCACACCGATATTAATGATTACTGCTCTTGAGGATCAAGAGTCGGTTGATCGGGCGTTTGAGGCAGGCGCTACTGATTACATTACAAAACCAATTCACTGGGCAGTATTACGGCAACGGGTGCATCGTTTGCTCCAGTCTAATCGGGTCATAGAGGAATTACGACAGCAAACGGAGCGATCGCTCCGGAGTGAGGCGCAACTTAGATTAGCCTTAGAGGCGGCTCAGATGGGGACTTGGGACTGGGACATCCGGCAAAACAGTCTGAAGTATTCTAACCATCTAGAATCGATATTTGGTCTAATTCCAGGGTCTGCTCATCCGACTTATGAAGCTTTTCTCAATGCTGTACATCCTGAGGACTACAAGTATGTCACTCAAGCCGTAACTGATGCTATTGAAGCCGGGAAAGATTATGAAACTGAATTTAGAGTAATTTGGTCTGACGGAACCTTGCACTGGTTAGAAAGCAAAGGTCAAGTCTACTATGACAACACTTTTGGAGCGATCCGGATGGTTGGCATATCAATGGATATCACCGATCGCAAGCGCTCAGAAGCAGAACTCCAACACCAAACTCGGCGATCGCAATTGTTTGCCGACATTACGCTAAAAATTCGCCAGTCTTTACAAATTGAGCAAATTCTCCAAACTACCGTTACAGAAGTGCAACAGCTGCTCCAGGCAGACCGAGTTTTGATCTACCGCCTTTGGCCCGATGGCACTGGAAGTGCCGTGACAGAGGCAGTGGTTCCTGGCTGGCCGATTATTTTAAAACAGACATTCCCAGCCGAAGTTTTTCCCGAAGAGTCCCGACAGCTGTACACACAGGGACGGATTGGGATCATAGAAGACGTAGAAAATACTGAGGTGCCATCTTGCCTGGTGGAGTTTATGCAGCAGTGGGGAGTGAAAGCCAAACTGGTAGTACCCATTCTCTTAAAGTCAGAACTTTGGGGACTGCTGATTGCCCATCAATGTGCCACTTCTAAGCACTGGCAAAGCTTTGAAATTGAACTGCTGCAACAACTTGCCAACCAAATGAGTATTGTCCTGGCTCAAGCGCAACTTCTCGAAGAAGAAATCCGGCGGCGGCAGGAACTGGATCGTTCCAATGCTGAACTGCAACAGTTTGCTGCGATCGCCTCACACGACCTCCAAGAGCCACTGCGGAAGATTCTTGCTTTCGGCAACCGCCTCAAGGACAAATATAGCGAGGTACTGACCGACCAAGGACGTGACTACCTAGATCGGATGCAGAATGCAGCGTCACGTATGCAGACCCTGATTGACGACTTGTTAATACTTTCTCGAATTACAACTAGAGCGCGGCCATTCATGAGCGTTAATCTTGCCCAAGTTACGCAAGATGTATTGTCCGATTTGGAAGTGCGAATTCAGCAAACTCAAGGGCGTGTGGAAGTGGGTGAACTGCCAACCATTGCAGCCGAACCGTTACAAATGCGTCAATTGCTGCAAAACCTGATCGGCAATGCGCTAAAATTCCACCGAGACGAGGAACCACCCGTTGTCAGGATCTATAGCCGATTTGGAGAGCAGCGGCAACCAAGTGAAGGTCTTGCTGATTCTTGGCAAATCATTGTAGAAGATAATGGTATTGGGTTTGACGAAATATATCTCGACCGCATCTTCAACGTTTTTCAACGCCTACATAGCCGCGGCGAATACGAAGGGACGGGCATAGGTCTAGCCATCTGTCGTAAAATTGTCGAGCGTCATGGCGGTAGTCTCACAGCAGAAAGCAAGCCGGGACAGGGAGCGACATTTACTGCTACGCTGCCTATTACACAGCGTCAAGGAGATGTATTAAGTGAAGGGCCGCCGCATAACCGTCACAATCTTGATGGCTGATGATGATGAGGACGACTGTATATTGGCTCGTGATGCGTTGACAGAAAGTCGATTGGCAAACGATCTGCACTTTGTTCAAGATGGCGAGGAATTGATGGATTATCTGTATCGGCGTGGCAAATATGCCCAAAAGAGCAATTCACCGCGTCCAGGCTTAATCCTCCTGGATCTGAATATGCCGAAAAAAGACGGTCGTGAGGCGCTAAAAGCAATCAAGGTAGATCCCAATTTACGGCAAATTCCCGTTGTCGTACTGACAACTTCCAAGGCGGAAGAAGATATTTATCTTAGCTATGAATTGGGTGCAAACTCATTCATTACCAAGCCAGTGACGTTTGCCTCCTTGGTTGAGGTGATGAAGACTATTGGAAAATATTGGTTTGAAATTGTTGAACTGCCATTAGCAGAAGTTGGAGACTGACATGGACAACCTGGTCAGAGTGCTTTTAGTTGATGATGACGAGGATGACTACGTTTTAACTCGCGATTGGTTCTCCCAAATGCAGGGAGCTAAGTTTCAGTTGGAATGGGTGGCTGATTATGACACTGCAATGAATCTAATTGCCCAAAATCAGCATGATGTTTATCTGCTTGACTATCGCTTGGGCGATCGCAATGGTTTGGAACTTTTGCAAGAAGTAATCGCCCACGTCGAATGCTCTCCAATAATTTTGCTAACTGGGCAAGGCGACCACGAAATAGACGTTGCAGCAATGAAGGCTGGAGCAGCGGATTATCTAGAAAAAAGTCAGTTGGGAGCAGCTTTACTAGAACGTTCCATGCGCTACGCGATTGAGCGCAAACGAGCAGAACAAAAAATCCGCGAACAAGCAGCCCTACTTGATATCGCCACAGACGCGATTTTCGTTCAAGACCTAGACAATAAAATTTTATTCTGGAACAAAGGTGCTGAGCGACTATATGCCTGGAAGGCACAGGAAGCCGTGGGGAAAAATGCCACTGAGCTTTTGTGCCCAGAAGCTTTTTCTCAAGTCAAAGAATTGATGAAAATTCTAGTTGAGCAAGGCGAGTGGCAAGGTGAGTTGCATCAACTTACAAAATCTGGAGAGAAAATCATCGTCGCCAGCCGTTGGACACTGGTACGCGATCGCCAGGAAAACCCAAAATCAATCCTTGTTGTTAATACCGACATTACCCAGAAGAAACAACTCGAAGCCCAATTTCTTCGCGCCCAGCGCATGGAAAGCCTTGGCACCCTCGCTAGCGGTATTGCCCACGACTTGAACAATGTGCTAGCACCTATTTTAATGACAGCTCAACTTCTGGAGACACAACTTCAGGATGAGCGCAGCAAGCGACTGCTACCGATAGTAGTAACAAATGCTAAACGTGGAGCGGCTTTGGTAAAACAAGTGCTGTCATTTGCGCGAGGGCTTGCGGGTGAACGTACAATTCTTCAAATTAAACACTTAATATTAGAAATTAAGCATATTGCCCAAGAAACGTTTCCCAAATCCCTCGAATTCTACACAGATATAGCCCCACTGTGGACGGTTTCTGGAGATGCCACACAACTGCATCAGGTGTTGATGAACCTTTGTGTCAATGCCCGCGATGCGATGCCTGATGGCGGTACTTTGAGTATTTCTGCCGAAAATCTGTTTATTGATCAAAATTATGCCCGGATGCATCTTGAGGCAACTGTTGGTCCCTATATTGTGCTTACTGTCGCCGATACTGGAACGGGCATTCCGCCAGAAATAGTAGATAGAATTTTTGAGCCATTTTTCACGACAAAAGAGCAAGGTAAAGGCACAGGGCTTGGTCTTTCAACTGTAATTGGGATTATTAAGAGTCATGGTGGTTTTGTA
>JBGTCQ010000178.1:0-15272 GCA_041748755.1 Chroococcidiopsidaceae cyanobacterium
TTCTTGTTCACCCCCAACAATTGGGGTAGAAGCTTTTTGGGACGCTACCTCGGCCCTGTCTAAAAGCGGGCGAGGGTCTGGCGGCGGGACAGTAGCTCCGTTTACTTGAATACTTACAATCTCGCGCTGGGTGAAGTTAAGGGCACCTAGAACTGCGCTGGCCTGGGCCTGAGCGTCCTGAACCGCTTCCCGCAGGGCTTGCTGTTGAGCTTTGCTAATTGCTTCATCTGCCGCAATAAAACTGAGGCCATCGATCCGGGTCGCCCCGACTCGTACTGCCTCGTCCAGAAGCGTTCCAGCTTGTTCAGTCGCCACCCGGAAACTCACAATGTTGCTGCCCGTAAACCCAGTGAGCTGGGGGGGTCGATTATCCTGGTAATTGTAAGTAGGGTTCAGGCTGATCCCTGTGGTTTCTAGTCTCTCTACGTTGCGGGACTTCAAGAGCGCAACTACAGCAGATGAACGCCGAGCAACCTCTTGCTGAGCTTCCCTGGCCGTTTTAGCTTGGGCCTCAACTCCCAGGTTGACTTGAGCCTTGGTGGTTTGAACATTTTCTACCCCGCGACCGGTAACGGTCAAAGTCTTTGCCTGTCTTTCTTGGGCTAGGGCTGGAAGCGCAAAGTTTAGGCTGATCAGCATAACTGTCAACAGTTGCAGGTGATTCCAGTAACTTCGAGGGAGCGACCTGGAACTTTTGTGGAAGTTAGTGAACATTATTGGATCAATTAATAGATGGGAATGGTGTTCCTACTCTGTCACCTTGCCTGTTCATTCATCGACTGGTTACTGTTTTAGAAACCGACCCTGATAATCCTCAGCTTATATCAGTAGATCTAAGCCGTTTGCTCTAAATATCTGTGGACAAAGGTCACAGCCATAGCCCCTTCACCAACTGCTGAAGCCACGCGCTTTACAGAATCGTGTCGGACATCGCCAGCAGCAAAAGAGCCTGGAACACTGGTTTCGAGGAAGAAGGGATTACGCTCAAGTGTCCAACATTCCAATGGACGGCCCTCTTTGAGCAGGTCCAGTCTCGTAATCAGATAGCCTGCCTGATCGCGGATGATGTTGGTGTCCTTTGCCCATTCGGTGTTTGGTGCACCACCAATGCAAACAAATAGTCTTTGGGTATCAATTTTCTGCACTGATCCACCACGACAACTACAGAGCTTTCTAACCCCTGGTTCGTTCAATTAATTGCCTGTCAATAGTCCCAGGGAGAAGATAGAACAACGGAATGAGCACGTAGAGCACGATGCTCAGTTTAATACTCTGAAAAGCAAAGCCCGCTGCAATGAAATACGAAGCTGGGTAGCCGAGACTCCAGATGGTCGCTTTACGGACAGATTGTTGATGAATTAGACCCTCACTGGCGATGTACTGGTGGACGACATAAAACCAGAGCCAGTTGTAGACCAGTCCGGTTACTGCCAGTGATAGCCCGTAAAAGACAACCACGGGCAGCGAGGTTTTGAACTCCCCGATCAGCGCTGTCGGAAAGGGGATGAAGGCGACACACATCAGTAGCAGTAGGTTGATTACCAAGGCAGCCCGATCAACCCGCTTCAAAAAGTGAAACAGTGCATGATGATTGATCCAGATCACACCAATCACAATAAAACTGGTGATGTAGCTTAAAACTTGAGGAAATGTTTGGAGTAGTTTCGTAACTGCCTCTTGTTGTGTTACCTGAGATAGGTCAGGAGCCTTGATTTCGATAACAAGGAGGGTCACAGCGATCGCAAACACCCCATCGCTAAATGCCTCAAAGCGGTTCAGACTCATTAAGGGAAATTGTCTCATATCTTCTGAACGCGGCATCCTAGTCTCCTGAAGTAATGGGAGATCCCTTTAGTTAGACAATTGCATCAGTCCTTGAAGGTTTGGTAGACAGTTGTTAGCCCGTTACTCTACGACTTCTGCTGAAGAATATTTAACTTCTCGCCTTCTCGACCTGCTCCATAGCTGAACTGAGAGCGATCGCCAAGTTGCTGACCGGATGCCATGAGTTGTCTTCCGTAAGCAAGTTGAAGTGGCTCCCAGGCTGGCAGTGCTTTTGTAACGTCATGGTTGTACTTGATTAGCGCATCCGCAAGGGCGATTGCATTCGCGGCGGCTTTTGACGTACTAGCGGCAGTGTGGGGGCGTGGGATAAAGGCAGCATCCCCAACCAGTGCCACCCGTCCAAACGTCATTTGTGATACTCCCAGATCCAAAATTGCCTGGACGAACGGCTCCTGAGTTACCGCAACGAGCTTGCGGAACGGTGGAGCCAGTGCCCTGTCGGCATACGCCCGCATCTCCTGCTCAACTGCTGGTGCCAGCATCCCTGGTGGAATTGAGTAGTCACGGCGTCTACCTTCTTTGTCTGTGAGAATGCGGGGCAGTTCCGTAGCTTCGTCGTAGTTGACATACCAGACCCAGTTGAAGCGGCGCTCCCCAGGCACCAGAGATTCATTCTCCCCTGGGATGACATATTGAAGAATGTGAGAGTTGGGGAATTGGTAGAACACAAATCGCTCTGTAAAGAGAGCAGCGGCATCTTGCTCCAGTTCGGTTTCGTTGACCAGTCCCCGATAGGCAACATATCCGGCATAACGGTAGTAAGCATCTGGTAAGAAGCGTTGTCGCACGGTCGAGTTTGGTCCATCCGCACCAATCAATAAATCTGCCGTGTCACGAGTTCCGTCAGCAAAGCTGGCTGTGACTTTCTCACCTGCTTGCTGAATGTTGATCAACTGTTTTCTGTAATGGTAATACTCAGATGGAAAATGCCGACGCATAGAGCCATAAAGCAGATTCCAAGAGGTCAACATTTGACGCATCGGCATCGGTTGGGCAATAGTGCCATCTGGGTTTAGGTAATAACGTTCACGTGCCACCACACCGAGTGCTTGAGCAGAGATGCCCACGCGTCGAAATGCTTCAACAACATCGGGTTGGAGCACAACGCCGCCACCTCGACTGTCAAGATTGTGGGAAGAGCGTTCGTAAATGTCTACA
Organism: Chroococcidiopsidaceae cyanobacterium; assembly: GCA_041748755.1. Classification (GTDB taxonomy): domain Bacteria; phylum Cyanobacteriota; class Cyanobacteriia; order Cyanobacteriales; family Chroococcidiopsidaceae; genus JAHHHE01. The sequence goes on from JBGTCQ010000178.1 coordinate 3,004, forward strand.
TCCCAACCGATAGAGCGCAGCAAAATTCCGGTAAACAAGCCGCCCAGTGATCCGCCGATGATCATGGCGTGGTTACCTGTGGGTTTGATGATCATGAAACCCTCCTTGAAAATTCTCTAGGATTGAACTCGGATATACAGGAAGAGATTGGAGATGCATTGCTGCGATCGCCTAGACCTGCCTTCGCTCTAGATATGGTTTTATGCTGTCTTTAGTTCATGCACAGCGCTCTGTAAGGCAGCTAACATGACTTCAACGGGTTGAGCACCGCTCAATACTTCCTTGCCAATACGGATGTTTGGGACACCATGGATACCCTGGGCGATCGTCCACCGCTCCAATTCTTTAATATCCTGGATGCCTTGATCCGACCAGAGAAAGGTTCTTGCTTGCTCAGCATCGATGCCAACCTCAGCCGCCAAGTTAGCTAATGGCTCGATGTTGCCGATGTCCTGCCCTTCGGTGAAGTACGCCCTTAGAATCCGCTCAGCCATCTCGGTCGCTTTACCCTTGTCGCCAGCGAACCACGTTAAGCGATGAGCTTTTAGGGTGTTTGGGGTAACCTTCATCAAGTCATAGCGAAACTCAATTCCGTCTGCTCGGCCCACCTGTAACGTTTTTGCGTCTAAGAACTGCGAGTATTCCCAACTGCCGAACTTGTTGGTGCGATAGGTTTGGCGATCCATGCCTGCTTCTGGCATCTCAGGGTTTAGTTCAAACGGATACCAGACACGCTGGATATCAACAGCAGTACTCAGTTGCTCAATAGCTTGCCTCAAGTGTGTGTCCACAACTAAACACCAGGGACAGATAAAGTCTGAGGTAATTTCAATTGTTAAGGTCATGGTCGCGTTCGTTACACATTAATTCTTGACCTTTTAACCATAGCCTCATTCATAAAAAATGATAATATAGCTAATATGCTAAACACCTTTGCGTTTTATGCAACAATAAAAATCTAGGAAAGCCGATGGATCAGTTTGCAGCTATGCGCGCTTTCGTCAAAGTGGTAGAAACTGACGGATTTTCTGAAGCTTCACGACAGATGCAGCTTGCAGTATCTTCTGTGACTCGCCAGGTAAATGCTCTGGAAGAAATGCTTACTACTCAGCTACTCAACCGCTCAACTCGCAGTGTTACTCTTACACCGCAAGGTCGTAAATATTACGACAAGGCAGTTCGTATTCTGCAAGATGTAGAGGAAGTGAATCGGTGTGTGATGGAGCAGCAGGATGTTCCACGCGGATTGCTGAAGGTTAGTATACCAGTCGCATTTGGGAGACTTCATATTGCACCTATCGTCAATGATTTTCTTGTTCAGTATCCAGAAGTCAGTCTAGATTTGAGACTGAGCGATGGATTGTCTAATTTAGTGGAAGAAGAGCTAGACGTTGTAATTCGCATTGGGAATCTTAATAGATCTGGGGCAAATTTAATCCTGCGTAAGATTGCCTCACATACACGCCTCGTCTGCGGTAGCTCAACGTATTTCAAACAGCATGGTAAACCTAAACATCCAGACGAGTTAGCACACCATAACTGTCTATTGTTTACCTATTTCATGGGGTATGACATCTGGCGATTCAAGCGAGACACTGAAGTTTGCGAAGTTAAGGTAAGTGGTTCCCTAGTATCAAGTAATTCGGAGGTACTCCGCCAAGTTTGTTTGGATGGCACGGGTCTGATCCTGATGCCAACTTGGTTAATTGGTGAAGACATCCGAAAAGGAAGGTTGCAAGCAGTGCTGACCGATTGTCAAGTATATCCCCAAGCTAGTATGGATATGGGCATTTACGCGCTTTATTTGCCAAGTCGCCGACATTCGCTGCGGGTCAAAACGTTCATCGATTTCTTAATTAAACGATTTGGTAATCCGCCTTACTGGGAGGAAACCACGCTCTAGAAACTTTGATATTTAAAACCCTGCCACAAGTAATATGCTGTACTTCAGTGAATTGAAAACCGCGATCGCTAACTATTGCGGCCAAATCGCCAAATCAGTCTCAGGATCAAAGAAATGAATTTTATCCGGTGCTAACGATAGCCACAATTGCTCACCAACGTGCACAACTCGGTCAGGTGGAATTCGTACTTGCAGCGAAGCAAGTGCAGCGGTGTTTACCCCAGATGGACTGACCGAGAGATAAGTTTCGTTGCCTAAGGCTTCCACAAGGTCTACTTGAACCGGCAAATTTTTAGTTGCAGCAACACTCAAGCTCAAGTGTTCTGGTCGGATACCTAAAATTAAAGACTGCCCATCGTATTTTTGTAGGGCAGTTGCCCAAACATCAGGAAGAGTGAGACGGAACTGAGGATGAGTAATTAGCAAAGGAGCATGAAACTGTACTGGCAGAAAATTCATCGGTGGTGAGCCAATGAATTCTGCCACAAAGCGGGTGGCTGGGCGGTTGTAAAGTTCTAACGGGCGAGCAACTTGCTGCAACTGACCGTGATTCATCACAGCAATGCGATCGCCCATTGTCATCGCTTCAGTTTGATCGTGAGTAACGTAGATAGTAGTTGTCTCTAATTGACGTTGAAGTTTAACAATTTGGGCGCGAGTTTCAGCCCGGAGTTTGGCATCTAAGTTAGAAAGCGGTTCATCCATCAAAAAAACTTGGGGATTACGCGCGATCGCCCGCCCTAAAGCAACACGCTGTTTTTGTCCCCCAGACAGTTGTTTCGGTAGCCGTTTTAACAGAACTTCAATTTGCAACAGCGCCGCCACATTCCGCACCTGCTGGTCAACTGCTCGTTCTCGATTAGTCATATATCGCAATTTTTTAGGCAGCGATCGTGTCATCCCCACTAATATATTTTCCACCCACATAGAGAATTTCTCCCCTTGTCCCCTTCGCCCCTCATCCCCACAAAGTGGGGACCCCAAGCTCCCCTTGTCCCCTTGTCCCCTTCCCGTCCGCCGTAGTCCAAACGCCAGGTTGTCATAGACACTCATGTGAGGATAGAGGGCATAGTTTTGAAACACCATAGCGATGTCTCGTTCCTTAGGAGGTAAATCATTGACAAGAGCGTTGCCTACCCAGATATTGCCTCCAGTCATTTCCTCCAGCCCAGCAATTAACCGCAAAAGGGTACTTTTGCCGCACCCAGAAGGCCCCACCAGCACCATAAACTCGCCATCTTCCACCGTCAGGTTAATGCGCCGCAAGACATTAACGCTATCCGAACGGTGGGCAACTGAATCACTCTTATCTAGTGGTGCGTCCACAGGTGTCAGGAGGGGTGGCGCTGCTACTGATACAACAACTTCACCCTTAGAAGCAGCGGGAAAGCTTTTATAAACGTTTTCAAGAACAACCTGCGCCACGATTGCTAATTCCTACTACAGTTTTTATACAGCTTGCCCACTCTCAAGCGCGGGCATAGACCTGCTTTACCCGATCTATTTCTAAATCACAAAGATAATCTACTGTCCAGTTTGCCTGTCTTTGGAGCAGATGAAACGGGTAAGTATTCGCCACTCCAACTACGGGAATTCCCGCAAGTTTTGCCGCTTGAATTCCGATTAGGGTATCTTCAATTGCTAGACACTGGGACGGTTGGAGGTTGAAACCGGGATACTGCTGATTTAAGCGTTCCACTGCCAGAATATAACCATCGGGTTCTGGTTTGCTAGTGGTTATATCATCTCCGCCCACAATTACTGTAAAGTATTCCGCCAGAGTTGCACGATTTAATACTAGTTCCACTTCGGAGCAGATTGCTCCACTCACAATAGCTAGTTTTAGCTCTAGCAAATGCAGTTGAAAAATCAAGTCTTTCAAGCCTGGGTAAAGCGGCAGCAATTCCTGCTCTAGTTGCTGCTGGTAAGCTTGAGCTTTACGTTTCATGAGTTGGAGTAAGTAAGTTTCACTCAGGACTCGACCCCGGTTAGTTAATAAATCACTAAGACAAGCGCGATCGCTTCTTCCCAAACAAACTTGCCGGAACTCCTTCGGTTGAAGACGTAGATTTTCCTCAATCAAAATCTGTTCACAAACTTGCTGCTGGAGCGGCTCATCATCAATAATCACACCCCTAAGAGCAAACAGAACTGCTTTCAAAGTCATTCCTACATGCCACCTTAATACCCAGGTGCTGGAATCCAAGACTCGTCAGAATAAGCATTTTCCCCTGAACCGAAGGTCTGCGTTAGCGTCCCCTGACCCCTAACCCCTGATCCCTCCTTAAGAGGTTTAACACCACGAGTCACTTGATGTACCAACCAAAAATCTTGTGTCTGCACTGCTTCAAAACCTGCTCTCCCCATCCAGGCATCCACACTCCCATCAGCAAATTCACGAATATACGGCTCTTCAAAAACATTATTTAGCCACTCTAGATGCCGCAAAGTTTTCTGATTGCCATCTAGAATCAAAACTTCCCCGCCAACTGTCAATAGTCGGAAGCTTTCCCGCAGAATTGTCGTAGATACAGTTGGTGGTGTCTCGTGAAATAACAAGGAAGCCGTAACCAGGTCAAAAGATGCATCAGGAAACCCAGTTTTTTCAGCATCGCCATGACACCACTGAATATCTAAACCAGCTGTTTTAGCTTTATCTTCAGCCCTCACCAACATATAAGGCGATAAATCTAAACCAATCACTTCCGCTTCGGGAAAAGCCTGCTTTAACATTAATGTAGTGGAACCAGTACCGCAGCCTAAGTCTAAAATTCGCCTCGGCTTACTCTGGATAGAGTCAATCAAAGCTTGGCGTACCATTGTCTCATTAGGGGGCAGAACGTATTGGGTAATTGGATCGTAGGAAACCGCCGCACCGGAGTTGAGGTATCCGCCCTCAATGCCATGAAAGTTCTGGCTACTGTAATACGAGGGAACTATGACATCTGGTCGCCGGAAGCGATTACTCTCTTTCTCCCAATCAATGCTTTTGGCATAGCGCCGCAATCCTTCCTCATCAATGAACAGGCGAATAACGGGTGATAAGAAACGTTCCCAAAGTGTGTCTTGACGTGCCATAAAAGTCTACCTGAGTTCAGTTGATTGCGGATGCGCTGCGCGATCGCCGCGTAGCACTGTTGGGACAACCTAAGTAATATTCCCTTCTTGACAAAGTTTAATATATAGCGTTGAAATCATGCCCAGATAGTGTTTAAAGGACATTAGCGAACGACGTTACTTTAGAGGCTATAGGCTTTGAGTTCCTTGGAGCGGTGCGCTCCGCCATCCCAAGTCACTGTAATCCGCTAATTGGGTCGTTGAGCGAGGAGATGTTGCAAAAAGGTAGATAGTGTGTTCTCAATTGCCTGTGTCAAAGGCTTTGAACAAGAATTCTTGAGTGCAATAGTCCAACGCGCCGCAGTAGGTTTCAATCCGTGGCGATCGCTGCCCCAGTGGCGTAATCAAGGCGATGATTTACTACTAACTTTGAGTAGCAAGGAAGGACTGTATCAGGCAGTCTTACAACGCCCTGTTACTGAATTTTTGGACGTGGCAAATTACTTAGATTGGATCTGAGCATTTAAAGCTTTGTTGACGCGATCGCGCGTCTCCTCCAAATGCGCCTGAGTGTAATCATCCAATTTGCCAGAGTTTGAGAGTCTCTTGTCAAGCTTGTCGCGCAGTTGACGTAGTTTGTACCAGGCAAGTGTGCGAGCATCTTCCGGTACGGGTGCAGTCCGCAACACCATGCTTGTCATCATACTCAGGTGTTCGCGCTGTAAAGCCCGACGCAGGCTAGAAATCTGGACTGATTTGCCTTTTGGTTGCACTACCTCAGTCCAGATACCATTTTGCAAAGTCTCAAATAGTTCCGGCAATGTCAGCGCTTGACTAGGCTGACTTTTAAGTTCGATGTCGCGCAGGCGAGTTAGGCGATCGCCAGACAGCAACTCCTTCAACACCAAGCTCTGCATCATATATACACTGTCGTGAATTGGATAATCGAGACGCGCCGTCATCACTTGATTACCCCGGTGCATCCAACGCGAAGGTGCTAACTTATTTAACAGTTCTGGGGGGAAGTTGAAAGCATCAGCAGCGAAGATATACTTTTGCAACGTTGCCAATGCTTGCCGCTGCTTCTCCACAGCCACTGGTTCAAATGGCAAACGCCCACTACGATCACCAGCATGGTTCCTGTAAAACGACTGCCCACCAATGTACTTAGTAGTGAAATAGATGTGCCGCAGATATTGTAACAATACCTTGTCAAACAGTTCACTCAGCTCACTGTAACTCTCACCCCTTGCTGGGTAACGCTTATTGAGACGCTCCCACATAACACGGGAATTATCAAGTTGCCATTGCGAGTAGCGCAGCACATCGCCGCTATTGTCCCAAGCGTTGACACTCGGGTCAACGTCAAACATATCCTCATCGGTTGCATAAGCTAACTCAGGTTTAGCAGCAAGCTGGGCAATCTGCTCTAAAAACCGCCGTTCAGCTAGAGGATGCGCCGCTTCAGTTGGCGTGTAGCCGTATTGAATCGCCCATTTATCGTAAACACCAACACCAGTGGGAAAGTAGTCTCCCTGCTTCACGCCTTGGGGAGCAAGGTTCGGTGGAACATAGTCCATAACTGAGGTTGTCAAACCTTTAGCGCGTGTGATGTCGGTATTGTTTAACTCCTCAGGTAATAGCCGAGTACTGCCCCGAAAGTTGTGGCGCAAACCCAAAGTATGTCCTACTTCATGAGCGATTACTAGACTCAAGTATTGATTAATATAGTCTTTCATTTGGTTACTACTGGGCATTGTGTTTTGGAGTGACAACGCCAGTGACCCGATCGCAAACTGGTTAACAGCTTCTATGCCATAGCAAAGATCGTACTCTGTTGCCAGTCGCGATAGCGAGTTAGATCCTGTTTCGTTCCTGCCGATCCGATTAGGGCAAAGATTGCGATCGCCCATCAGGTAAGAAAACAAAGATGTTGACGGAGATTGTGGCTGCACAAGGCTGCGATACTCCTGCTTGAGTCCACGCACAAAGCTGGCATCGACAATAATATCGGCATCCAAGATTTCCCCAGTTAGGGGATTGACACGCGACGGTCCCAAAGCAAAAAATCCATCAACAGTATTAATCCAGCGAATCGTGTTGTAGCGCACATCAGCTGGGTCCCATTTAGCATCATTAGGCATCTGCCGTACTTCAATGGCATTCTTGAATCCTGCCTTTTCAAAAGCAAGGTTCCACATCAGAACACCTTTTTTAATGGCATCACGGTACTCTAGTGGCACCGCATTCTCAATCCAGAACACAATTGGTTTCTTTGGTGGAGACAGCGGTACTTTGGGGTCTTTTTTTTCTAAATGCCAGCGATTGATATAACGGACAAAGGGATCATTGTGCTTGTCGCTGGAAAAGTCTTGGTAGGCAGTGATGAAATAGCCAATGCGATCGTCAGCTAGACGCGATCGGTAGTTGTTGTTTTGGGGTAACTGGGAGAGACTGTAACGAACGCGGAGAGTCAGAGCGCGGCTATCAGGTACTGTTTCCAAGTTGTTTGTTTGGTTCTCCTTACCTTCAGAAGAAAACCCGTAAACCGACTCAATTTCCATGTTGAGTGGAAAAGCTTTGGCATCGCCAAAATAGGACTTTTTATCGTCCATTTTGTAAGGAGCTTTCAACAGCGATGACAATTCTGATGATAGTCCAGGTAAATCGCTTAACAGCAGGTCACCTAAGTCTACAAGGAGTGTTTGGCGTTTGGGATGAATGCTTTTAATTGGGAGCGAGTAAAGCACAGAGTCAGTAAATGAGCGGGCAAGCGATCGCGCTTGAGGGTCACCCGGACGAGTGCGAAAATTCACGTTGCGGATGACGAAGTGTAGATTGTTATTCACGCGGCGGAAATAAAACAGGAAATCTTGCAAAGGCATGCCACTATAAATTCCCCGTTCACCAATGCCCGATTCCAACGTCACAGTGCCAAGGTAGTTTTTATTCAACTGAATAGGCTTAATTTCCAAGTAGATTTTGCCCGTCTCTTTGTGACGATAGAGTGTGTAAAGTCCATCTAACTTTTCAGTATCTTTAATAACCTGATGAAATGGCTGTAAATTAGACTGCTTGGTGTCAGTGGATTTTGGACTACTACCTGACTCTGGCTTTGATTTAACTAGCTGCAACAACGGTTGCCCTAGCGTCTTAACATCTTTGACTGCCCACACAAAAGGTTGGAGTGTCTGCTGATTATCTTTAATCACCCATACCTCTGGCAGCGCTGCCGGCAATGAGATGTTGTTGATCCGCTCCTGCGCAGCAACTGGCTCGATCCCTAAAAACAAACTATGTAACAGAACAACACAAAACGGCAGTCTTTTCATCCCATCTATTCCTGGCAACGGTTCCTGGTTCAGCGCTTTAAAACTCACAAGCAAAGCTGTTGATTCCTATGTGCCACACCGCATCCTCGCACTTTTGGCACCTTGGACTCCCTAGCAAATTTTGTAGTCTTCCCTTTCAACGCTATCTTTAACGTCTGGCGTAATGCCTACTATCACTAGGTTGCCCAAAAATTGCCCTTGAATCACAAAGGCTACATATTTAATTTTGCACTCCCCACCCCCGATGACCTTACTTACATCATCAACGGAATTATCCAAATTATCCAAAAACGATTAACGCTTGTAATTCAGCAAGATTAACAAAAGCTAAAAATTGCACAGCGACTAATACATGGACAGCATTCACGGGTTTACCCGTACCACGACAGGCAAGACTCTCTGGGTTGGTAGTCAGATTTTCTACCCAACGGTTAGTTTCAATAACTTTCGGTCATCGACACTCAAAGGTATGCCTGTAAACTTTTATAGTAAAAAGCGTAAAGAGTTGTCCTCTTATAGACCAAGCAAGAACAGCGATTCAGCAGAATTAATCTATCGGCAAACTGCTATCAGCATCACGGATGCTGATAAACCCAGATTTTGTTAGTAATTTCTGACCTTGATTTGTCAGCAGCAAATTGGCGTAGGCAGTGCCTGCTTGCTGCTCAGTTTGACCGTTTTGTTTAACAATCACAAATAACCTGCGGGTGATGGGGTACTCACCACTTTGAAAGACTGCTATATTCAGTTTGTTGCGTTCTTGGGGGCATTGGGAAGGGGATACGCTTGAACCCAGGTAAGGGGGAACCAATTCCGAGGCTTTTCGACCAAGTGGCAGTGACTTAACCTCACACTGGCTAACTACTTCTGGCGCTGAAGCGTAGTAAATGCTTCCAAGAGTTTTGGCCACTTCTCTTAGGGCTTCAGTCGTTGTGGGGATGAATTGAACATTAGTTCCCAACTTTTGTTTACCTAAGATGTCTTCACTAAATAATTCAATCACATTCTCAGTAAATACTTCATTAGTGCCGCTCTCTTCCGGTCGGCGCGAGTAGGGTGTGATTTTTAAATTGGGTCCGCCAACAGAGTTCCAGTTGGTTAGCTTGCCAGTGTAAATGTCTTTAAGCTGGGCAATGGTTAAACCAGGGATGTTGAGGTTATGATTGACCGCGATCGCAATGCTATCAATTGCAACTGGTATTTGTTTAAGGTTAACCCCCATAGCTTGGGCTTGCTCTAATTCCTTAGTATTCAGAGAGTGCGAAGACTGGGAAAAAGCTAGCTGGTTCTTCAACAACATGTCGATACCGCTGACAGAACCAGGAGCGCCTGTAGTAGATTGAGTATATTGCAGCCGAAACTGAGGCCAAACAGATTTCATTACTGGGTCTACGTCTCGACGGATAGTTGCCCAACTCGTGCTACCACCGTAGTTAAATTGCCCAGATGGAACATTCTGCACCTTGGCAAAATTTGTATTATCCAATTCAGATGGCTGAGATTGATTGTTGACCAGAGTATCCCGACGATTAGAATGCTTGGTAAACCACCATAAAACACCGCCCACCAATCCCAATATCAGCAGCAGGGGCAAAACGAGAACAGTCGTTGCATTTTTCTGGGACATAAATGTTTTGTCCTGTTGGCATAGATAATGTTGCTGTAAATTTTCTCGTAAAGTGGCTTCTAAATCGTCAAGTGGAATATATTGTGAGGGATAAACTATATTTTGGTTGGCATTTGGGCGTAGCGTAGCCGCCGTAGACATCGCTGACTGGATTCTATCATTCAAGCTTAAATCTGCTATCTTTAAGCTTTTAAAAGCAAACGTCAAACATATTAATATATAAATTACATCGTTTAAGTAAAGTATATTCGTTCAGCTGTTCTGCACGATCTCAACTGACATGAAGTCTTATCTCGCTGCCGCAATTCAAATGACTAGCCTGCCTAACCTAGAAAAAAACTTGGTTCAGGCTGAAGAACTAATTGACCTTGCTGTGCGTCAAGGGGCCGAATTAGTAACTTTGCCAGAAAATTTTTCCTTTCTGGGACTTGAGGCAAACAAAATTGCTCAGGCAGAGGCGATCGCTCAACAGAGCGAAAAATTCCTCAAAACAATGGCGCAGCGCTTTCAAATAACTATCCTGGGCGGCGGCTTCCCAGTTCCCGTAGACACCGACAAAGTCTATAATACTGCCCTACTAATCGATCCTAGTGGTAAAGAACTGGCCCGTTACAAGAAAGTACATTTATTTGATGTCAACTTGCCTGACGGCAACACTTATCAAGAATCCAGCACCGTCATGGCAGGTACCCAGTTTCCCACAGTATATAACTCGGAACAACTAGGTAACTTAGGGCTTTCGGTGTGCTATGACGTGCGCTTCCCAGAACTTTACCGCTACTTAGCGCATCAGGGAGCCGATATTCTGTTTGTCCCAGCTGCCTTTACCGCTTACACTGGCAAAGACCATTGGCAAGTTTTACTCCAAGCTAGAGCGATTGAAAATACGTGCTACGTCATTGCCCCAGCCCAGACGGGCCAACACTACGCCCTGCGCCAGTCTCACGGTCATGCGATGATTATTGACCCTTGGGGGGCGGTGCTAGCGGATGCTGGTGAGAAAACAGGAGTTGCGATCGCCGAAATAAACCCAGTTCGGTTAGAACAAGTCCGTCGTCAGATGCCTTCTCTGCAACACCGCGTTTTTCTGTGAATTCACCTTACTGATTTTGTACTCAATGCCTCGAACTGCTGTAAGCATTGGTACAGTGCCCGTGGCACATGGAAGCAACCTTTCCATTTACCGCCCTTGAGGTTCAACAGAACTTGCCCACGCCGATCAAGGTAGCCAAACCACTCACCGTATTCTGGATCGGCAAAGTGCGACCAGGCGTAATCGTGCATCTTTTGATACCACTCCCAGCATTCTTCACGCCCCGTCAAGCGATACCCCATTGCCAGTGCCACCAGAGATTCTAAATGTACCCACCATAGTTTTTGATCCCATTCCAGTTGTTGTAGGGGATGAGCGTCCGCATCCATGAAGTAATACAACCCCCCGTACTCACTATCCCAGGCAAAACTGAGGATGTTGAGTATCACATCAACTGCTTGGTTAATCATTTTGGTATTGTTACTACGATTAGCAATATCCATGATGAACCACATAGCTTCTATGCCATGACCGGGGTTAATCAGCCGTCCCTCAAAACAGTCAATGTGCGAACCATCAAGGGCAACGTTTTCGTAGATCAGCCCTTGGTCATGATCTACGAAATCGCTGATGATTTCCTGAACGGTTGCCTCCAGGATTTGCTCAAGGCCGCTTGGCAACAGCCAGTCCATCTCCAGTGACAGATTAGCTAAGATCATCGGCACTGCAAGTGCTTTCATCGGGCGCGTGCCCAGATATGTCTTATTGTATTTGCCTTTGGGGTTTTGCTTGCGGCGCAAAACGTTGTTGTAAGCCTGCAATGCTACATCCTTTGCCCAGTCATTGCCTGACGCTTGGGCATATTTGCTGAACGCCATAGCAGCAAAACAGTCGGAAAAGATGTTGTAGGGCTGCACCAATGGGTTCCCAGCGCAATCGAGTGCAAAGTACCAGTTACCGTCAGCATCTCTGCCGTGTTGGGCGAGAAAATTAGCCCCATTTTCAGCAATTTTAAGCCAGTCTTCCCGTTTTTCTAGCTGGTTGTACAGCATAGAGAAGAGCCACACTTGACGATTTTGGAGCCAGATAAACTTGTCTGTGTCGTAAACCTTGCCCTCCCGATCTAGGCAGGTGAAATAGCCGCCTTGCTGCCAGTCAAGCGAGTATTTTTCCCAAAATGGGATGACATCGTTGAGGAGCGCGGTTTTGTAGAGTTCAGTCAGTGCTTTAAAATCGTGCTCCATGAATATCTCCACCTTTTGCGCTAAAAGCAATAGCATCAATTATCGCCTTGCTAGCGATGTCGGTTTAATCCAA
>JBGTCQ010000179.1:0-8784 GCA_041748755.1 Chroococcidiopsidaceae cyanobacterium
ATTAAGTCCAACCTGGAGGGCATTTTTGAGCGTGTTAATACCCCCAACACTGGTTCCCTTGGTAGCAGTGAGGGCAAGACTACCAGCTTTGAGATCGATCAGGCTGGGAACTTTCTGATTGCCAGCTTTATTACCCTGCACAGTGGTAAACCCCGTACCTTGACCATCCTTATCCAGAATCGTACCGGGAACTGGCGAAGAAAATTCTAGTATTAGCATCACACATCCTCAACTATATTGCGAAAAACTAGGACAAAGTAGAGCAGCTTAATTCAAGTGGACTATAAATAAATACAGAACCTGGAGCTGTATCTACAGCATTAGGGAAAGAATGATTAAGAGTTTTACTGGTTAAGAATTTATTCTTAATCATTCTGCTACTTAGCAATACGTAATATTCTGCCTTCACAGAATCTTTAAAAAAGCTTTGCTGACTACTGTGTAACCAATCTCAGTACAGAGTAAGGCAGTTTGACATATGCATACAACTACGCTAAACACAAGCTAATTTTACATTATGTAACAGTAAAGTAATTAATAACTTTATGGCTGTAAGTTTATTTAATAGACGGCTTTAAGGTTTGCAACTGCGGTGGTCTAGATAATTACGCTACCTTTTACAGTAAACGTTCAGTATTGTTGCATAACTTAAAAAATAAAGCTAGGTAAAATTACACAATACAGGTGCTAGAAATTGACACAAGGAATCAGCAGAGCTTAAGCCTGTTGTCTAGAACAAGCTTAAACCTAAGAAATTCTCAGCTTCCCCTGAACCAACACATAGCTAATGTCCCACCAGTTTGTCTCGTAAGTGCTTGATACGATCGCGGCACTTTGCCGCCTCCTCAAATTCCAAGTTCTTCGCTGCTAACTTCATTTGCTCTTCTAGCACGCCAATTAAAGCCGGAATCTGGTCTAGTGGCAGTTCATCAACCTGTTCAAATGTTTCTAGCTGTTGACTATTCAATCGCCGCGAGACTTCCAAAAAATCCAAAATCGCGTTACTAGATTTTTTGATAATTGGCTGGGGTGTAATTCCATGCTTCTCATTATATTCCAGTTGAATTACCCGCCGCCGCTCAGTTTCCTCGATTGCTTTCGCCATGCTATCAGTCAAATTATCGGCATACAAAATCGCTTGACCTCGGACATGACGCGCCGCACGACCAATAGTTTGAATTAGCGATCGCGCCGCCCGCAAAAACCCTTCTTTATCAGCATCCAAGATCGCCACTAGAGAAACTTCTGGCAAATCTAGCCCTTCCCGCAGCAAATTCACCCCGATCAACACATCAAATTTACCCTCACGCAATTCTTGCAGAATCTCGATCCGCTGAATCGAATTAATTTCCGAGTGCAGATAGCGCACCCGAATCCCTTGATCTTGCAAATACTCTGTCAGGTCTTCCGCCATCCGCTTGGTTAATGTTGTGATCAATACCCGTTCGTGCAGATCAACTCGATCCTTAATTTCCCCAAGCAGATCATCAATCTGACCTGCTGTAGGACGCACAAAAACTTCTGGATCGATCACCCCTGTCGGGCGAATCACTTGTTCCACCACCCGACCTTCGGAAATTCCTAACTCCCAATCCCCCGGCGTTGCCGACACAAAAATACACTGATTTACCTTTTCCCAGAACTCTTCTGCCTTCAAAGGTCGATTATCAGCTGCACTGGGAAGACGAAAACCATGCTCGATCAGCACCTTTTTCCGTGCCTGATCGCCGTTGTACATCCCGCGAATTTGCGGCACTGAAACGTGGGATTCATCCACTACTAGTAACCAATCTTTGGGAAAATAATCAATCAAACACTCTGGCGATTCCCCAGCTTGGCGGCCAGCTAAGTGACGCGAATAGTTCTCCACACCGTTGCAGTAACCAACCTCGCGCAACAGTTCCAAATCATAGCGGGTGCGCTGGTCTAGGCGTTGCGCTTCCAATAATTTATGATCATGCTCTAAGAGCGATCGCCGTTCCCATAGTTCCTGCTCAATGTCATTGCAAGCCGCTTCTAACCTTTCTTCTGGTGTAACAAAGTGACGCGCCGGGTAAATATTTATCGCTTCCACACTCTTAATAATTTCCCCAGTCACTGGATCGACGTAACGAATCGCGTCAATCTCATCGCCAAAGAATTCTACCCGAATAATTCTGTCTTCGTAAGCCGGTCCAATTTCAAGCACATCTCCCCGAACACGGAAACGTCCCCGACCCATTTCTATATCGTTACGGCTGTACTGTACAGAGGCTAAATCTCGCAAAATCTGGCGCTGATTGACTTCCATGCCCATCTGTAAAGGAATAGCAGCTTTCAGGTACTCGGATGGAATCCCCAGACCATAGATACAACTGATCGAAGCAACTACAATTACATCACGGCGTTCAAACAGCGATCGCGTTGCCGAGTGCCGCAGCATATCAATCTCATCATTAATTGAGGCGGTTTTCTCGATATATGTATCGGTGACTGGAATGTAAGCTTCTGGTTGGTAGTAATCGTAGTAACTGACAAAATATTCCACCGCGTTCTCAGGAAAAAATTCCCGCAATTCATTACACAACTGCGCGGCTAGGGTTTTGTTATGAGCGAGAACAAGGGTGGGTTTACCAATTTTCTCTATAACAGCTGCTACTGAGAATGTCTTGCCTGTACCCGTAGCTCCCAATAAAGTTTGGTAGCGGTGATTACCTTTAAGACTATCAACCAGTTGCGCGATCGCGCTTGGCTGATCACCTGTAGGCTTAAAGGGAGCTTGGAGATGAAATGATGCCATACTAAGTCTTTAACAGCTACCTGTACAAGATATATTGGTTTAATAGTCTTAACCCAGGAACATTTGTTGAACAACTAAATATTACAGTGCAAAACTAGCCTCAATCCTTATTAGCTAAGTTCCTGCTTATCTTCATCTTTCTTAACCTATTTTAGCAACCTATCAGATAGGAATGTGAAAAGTAAATTCAATTTTATCAGCCTTTTAGCGGAGGAATTTAATATGTCTTGTGGCAGAAGCCTAAAGTAAAAACATTCAGGTAAATTGTTATTGTTAATGTGAGAACAGAAAAATTTCTAGATTTGCGAAAGATTTAGAAATTTAAGTTCTTGAAAAATCTGGAGAAATAAAATGGCCTTAGAAGATAAAGCAAAAGCCGCTGGTAAAAACATTGAAGGTAAAGCTCAAGAAGCTTTGGGTAATATAACTGGTGATCCTGAAGATCAAGCAGCAGGAAAAGCAAAACAAGCTGAAGCCGAAGTACGCCAAGGGGCAGAAGACGTAAAGGATAAAGTAAAAGAAAAGCTTGACTAAAGCTCAGTAAAAGTATGGGGAGGTTTAGAGGACTCTAAACCTTCCTAAGCTAGGACAGATAATTGAGCTTGTTTTATTAGCTCATTAATCAAATTAAACGCTTTAATAAAAATAGTTTTTGGGGGAGAAATAGGTGAGTCAACTTGGGCATTTGCGGAAATTTTTAACTGCTATATTGTTGGTTTTAGTCCTGACAACGACTGCTGCTTGTAGTGGCAGTGCAGTTCAAGCTAGACAACCAAATAATATCCCAACAATCAGTCGCACTGGGGACTATGCCCAGTTAGAACGTGGGAACACTGCAACTGGTCAAGAATTTGGTAATTGGGCAGTGAAAACAGCTAAAGGGCTTGTTAATGATGCTTACGTGCGTGATGGCAATAAATTAGGTGTCGTTATCAGTCAGCAAGTTCGTCCTAACGAAGTCAAGGCTTTGGCGAAATCTTTAATGCAAGGCTTTCGGAAGAATTTTCCTAATCGGGACTTAAGTGTTTTGATGTATGCTCCTGACAAAAAACTGATCTTGACGGCTAAGTATGATGTTCAATCCAAGCAGATTGAATATAAATAACGCCTCAATTACAATCGGTTTCAATCTGCTAAAAGTCCACAAGCAAAACTACCGTTAAGTACGAATTGAAAACGCATTTGTTTTCAATCAGACGAAAAAGGAGATTAATCAAATGACTAGCAGTGAACAATATAAACGTCAAATCATGAACGATTTGGCTCAAGGTGATTCTGAAATTCTAGAAGATGCCCCAACAACAGGGCAAGACTACGAAAATTTTGATGATTTTGCTCAACGCTCATCCCATGAAGAACGTCGCCAGTTGTTTGGCAAATCTTTACATCCAGACCGCATACCTAGCAGCCAAATGGAGCCAGAACTCCAAAAAGCGATCGCCCAAATTAAGCCAAACGAGCGGGATGATGTAGCTAAAGCATTTTTCAAGCATCTCAAGCAAAGAGGACTAAATGATCGCGCCCTTGAACAACAACTGGGCCTTTCTACACACAACCCGAATCACATGCATGCTGATGATGTGACAAAGCTGGCATCTTTCGCATATCACAGCCACCCCGACATTTTTCAAGAAGTGCTAGCTGAACAGCCAGGCATTATGAAGTTTCTCAGCAACCCTGTGGTAGCAGCTGTTTTAGGGATTGCAGCAGCTAAATGGCTAGGTAGCCACCGAAAATAGAAAAAGCTTTGATTTTCCCCTAGCCCCTCGTTTCAAGAGGAAAGCCTGTTAGCCCCCAATAAATTGGGGGTTTGGCGTAGCTATGCGTAAGTCCTGTAAATAACAGAATACTTATAATAAAGGGTGGTCACTGGTGATCACCCTTTTTTTGATTTAAACGATTTAAACTGTCGCTAGTTCCGGTGTGGGACGCTTGCTGTTACGAATGCCTGCGATCGCCTCAGCGTAATCCTTAGCCTTAAACACCGCTGAACCAGCAACGATTGCATTTGCTCCAGCTTCTAAAACCTGCCACGTATTATTGCCTTTTAAGCCCCCATCCACTTCGATCCAGGGGTCGAGACCGCGTTCTTCACACATCGAGCGCAACTTGCGGATTTTATGTACCATAGCTGGAATAAAGCTCTGACCGCCAAAACCGGGATTAACGCTCATAATCAGCACTAGATCGCAAACTTCCAGCACGTACTCAATCAAATCTAATGGCGTGGAAGGATTAAGGACGACACCCGCCTGTTTGCCTAATTCTTTGATTTGACCAAGAGTACGATGCAGGTGAGGCGAGGCATTATGCTCTACATGGACAGAAATAATATCGGCACCCGCTTTAGCAAAATCCTCTACATACTTTTCCGGCTCCACAATCATTAAGTGGACATCTATTATTTTTTGAGTAACTGGGCGAATTGCTTCGACAATCAGAGGTCCAATTGTAATATTGGGGACAAACCGACCATCCATAACATCAACGTGAATCCAGTCTGCTCCAGCCTCATCTACGGCTTGAATTTCTGCTCCTAAACGGCTGAAATCCGCTGATAGGATAGATGGAGCAACAACAATATGTTTTTGGGACGGCATTTGGATCATGGCTAATGGTTCTCCTGTATCCTCTATTGAATAAAGTCTATCAGTCAGTCAATTTTGAATCCTTATTTAAAATTCAGTTGACTATTGAAGTGCTGAGGTGTCCTCAGTTTAACAAACTCTTTATACTTAACTTTAGTTACTGTGAACATTGGGCAGATGGTTAAGAAACTCGCATTGATTGTGGGGGGACTAAGCACGACATTAGGGCTGAGTAGTCCCGTAGTCGCTATTGAGAAAACATCAGTGGGAGTAGCAGGAATAGATGCTTTGCGACTACATCAGGCTCCTCATAACTTAATCGGTCGCAAGATTGCTATTGGTCAGGTAGAAATTGGTCGTCCTGGTCAGTTCGGGGTAGATAAAGCGGTTTCTCGTAATCGCGTCAAGTTTTCACTAGCAGGAGTGTTCTTACGCAATGCCCCTGCGAAAGCAAATAATAATGTTGATCCCCACGCGCAAAATGTTGCTGCTCTAATGATCAGTTCCGACAAAGCTTTACGCGGTGTTGCTCCAGGAGCGCGGCTGTATTCAACTGCCGTTGGTTCGCTCAAAACTGGTGGTCAGCCAGAAGAGTGCTTATCTGCTCAACACGTAGCACTGCAAAACGGCGGTGATGTGCGGGCAATTAACTTCAGCTTTGGCGAAACTCTGCAACGCGATCCGCGACCGAATGCCTTATTAGACGGTAATGCCTTGTTGACGCAGTGTATTGACTGGTCTGCCCGCGTTCACAATGTCCTGTATGCGATCGCTGGCAATCAGGGAAAAGGAGGCATTCCCATTCCCACGGACAACTTTAATGGTGTGAATGTGGCTTTCACGAGCCGTCGACAAGGGATTTTTACTAAAGTTGATGTTTCAAATTTGAGCGATGCGACTGGAGGTGTAGAAGGGCGACTTGCGGGGCGCGAGATTAATGTCGGCTCCCGTCGTGCTATCAGTTTAATTGCTCCTGGAAGTAAAATTTCATTGCTCAATCCAGATGGTAAAGCAAACAGCGTCACGGGTACGAGTTTTGCCGCGCCTCACGTTACAGCTACAGTTGCCCTGTTGCAAGAATTTGGTGACAGGCAGCTGCGGACACAACAGCCCAACTGGAGCTTAAATTCTCGCCGCCAAGAAGTAATGAAAGCAGTGATGCTCAACTCAGCTGATAAGATTCAAGATGCTGGCGATGGCTTACGGCTGGGAATGAGCCGCACAATCATTGACAAACAAAACCAGGACTGGTTAGCTTCTGATGCCTATAACGATCCCAAAATTCCGCTCCAAGCACAAATGGGAACAGGTCAACTAAATGCGTTCCGAGCTTACCAGCAATTCAGTGCGGGTGAATGGAAGCCATCTATTGTACCGGCTGTAGGCTGGGATTATCGGACAGTAAATTCCACCTCCTCTCAAGACTATATATTGCACCAATCCTTGAAGCAGGGGAGTTTTGTGGCGATTACGCTGGCTTGGAATCGGTTTGTAGAGCTGAATGATGCTAACAAAAACGACCAGTTCGATGTGGGGGAAACTTTTCGCGATCGCGGCTTAAATAACCTCGACCTCTCCCTTGTCAGCACTGAATCTAATACCCCAGCTAGTAATATTTGTACTTCAATCAGCGATGTTGATAGTGTGGAACACATTTTCTGCCCTGTTCCCAAAACTGGCAATTATAAAATTCGCGTTCAGTTTCGCCAAAAGGTGAATGAAGCAACTCAACCTTATGCTTTAGCTTGGTGGACAGTACCAGCTAAGTAAAGTGAGTAACATCAATAGAGTAGCATTGTAAGGACATTCGTAGGACGAGCGCAGAAGTGAGGAGATAAATGTCTACAAGACAAACTACTCAACAAATGTTGTACTAACATCATAAGCGCTAGGTAAAATCTTCTAGAGTAATACTGTTAAAGGCAAGGTATGCCAAGAAAAGAAATTCCTGATAGCCCTATTGAATCGGTTGCTAAACATATCAACACAAGAAGCAACAAAAGTTATGGTATTCCTGTGATTGGGCATGAGGAAAATATAGAAACTCCTCAAATATTTGAAATTATTCCCTTCGATCAAATTGATAATAGTGACAGAAAATTCTATGCGATAGATGGTAGCTATAACAGTGAGCAATTCTATAATGGTCTGTGCATTGCTATTTACGCTGCTGGTTATATCTGCTTTTGTGAGGGTAAGCAGATTAGGATGAACTTGTTAGATGATCCGGTAATACTTGGACAGGCATATTATCCACAAAATATTCTTATTACGCATCCAAACCACCTGAATGCTATTTACGATGAGCTTCTAACTTTAGAGCCAATAGAACGTTTGTTTAAATTTTTAGAAGATTTACCAGATAACGTTTTTGCGTATAAAAAAGAGCAAATTTGTACAAATCTATCAACACTACTTAGCTTCTGTCAGGAAGTATTAGAAATTGCGCTTATTCTTGAAATCATTGAGCGTCCAGAAACAAAGAGTGGAGATTTTATTTTACGAGATGGTACGTTGCGCCCTCTACAAATGAAACAGTCCTACTTAATAAAGTTAGGAGAATATGCTTATCAAAAAGGGGTAAAGATAGTCGCTGTTACTAAACAATCTCCTACTAAAATGGAACTCGCTTATACATTTAAACAGATTGATAGCTATCTTCAGGATCAACTTAAGGATGAGTATCCTTTTGTAGAAACAGATCCAAAGCGCAAAAAACTTTGTTGCTGGTTTGAAATTCCTGATGTAGTTCTCAAAGCAGCATATCAGGGAGATATGTTTATTAAAAAATCGATTCGTGGAGGACGAGGATTTGGGCTGTTTATAGCAGCTAGGTTAGATTATGTGGAAAAGCTACAAAACTACGATTGGCTTATAGTAGATGTCAATATTTTTGATGCTATTCCAGAAATTAGCTCAAACACCTTTGAAAGAGATAGAGCAGAATTAGATTTAATATTTAAGGAACTAACTCGACTCACTCAAGAACATTATATTCTTGGATATCCTTATCCGCTATGTGAAGTTCATAATTTTATATCCCTGAAAAAGAACTTTAAAGAAGAAATAATCGCTCGTCTGAAGTATTCTCTTTACAGAGATCAGAGAATGGACAACATCGATATTGAAAATATTTTTCTGGATATGCATGACAGATTTTAGGAGGAATCATTATGGGAAAAGCTGACTTTGGTGTTCTATATGGTCAAAAGACAACTGAAGACGCACTACTAATTTATTCTTCCTATGAAGATGCTAAAGCTAGTCCCCAAACTGGTGATTTTATTAGATCTCTTGCAAAAGGTTATTTAGCTAGACTGAGTTCATGATTGTACAACCCAGCAATCAGATTGAAACGTAAACCAAAACGTCTACGACGGTTGCGATAGCGCTCAGACAAAATTTTAAATATCTTCA
>JBGTCQ010000180.1:0-6144 GCA_041748755.1 Chroococcidiopsidaceae cyanobacterium
TAAGTATCGCTTTGGGGAACTCATTCACGGTAAGGTTGAGCATCAAGCCCCTTTTGGCATTTTTGTTGATATTGGTGACGAAAATATTAGAGGAATTGTCCAGATTACGGATTTTGTTGATACAGGAGACATGACATCAGATATGTATCCTGACATTAGCTCACCGATAGGAGCAGTCGTCATTGGCTACACTGAAGACGAGCGTGACCAAGTTTGGCTGAGTGTCAAGCCTAGTGTATTGCAAAAAGCGCTTGTACACCTAAAAGTTCCGGCTAGTAGTGAACGATTGTGAGATAGATTCGACCTGAAACAGTCAAAGTAATCGTAGCCATAAGCACTACTCAAACGTAATCGCTGCTTGGTTTCAAGAAGGCGATCGCTTTTACTGACGTTAATTCACTACTTTTCATGCGTAGACGTGCAGCGGCTTGCCACAGGCATCGCTCTTGGATAACAGAAACAAAGTAGTTATGAATTATGTTTTATATAAGTTCGTAATACATCATTAATCAAAGTTTGGTAACCTTTTTCTTGGGCGTGTGTTTTAAACCATTCCAAAACTTCGGTATCAACTCTGATGCTAATCTGTTCTGTTCTTGGTTTACGCTTTACCAATTTAGCATTTTTGAAAAACTCTTCATCCAGAGGAGGAATATCTGAGTAGTCAATATCTTCATCAGACATTGCCTTAAGCTCTTTCGCGCGTTCCTCGCTCATGAGAGGTATCTCATCAATATGCTTACGTACAGTAGTCATAGTACAATTGCTTTTCCTTCTTGTTGGCTCGGCGTGCAGAAATAATCCTGATTCTTGCTTCTCGTTCGGTGTAAACAACGGTCAAAATTACCATTTGATTGTTTCTGCCAATCCCAATGAATCTTACTTCGCCGTATTCAAATCGAGTATCAAATGTTTCATACATTGGGTAGCAAAAGATTTCGGCAGCTTCTTCAAAACTAATCCAATGCTTTCTTTGGTTAGCTTTGTTTTTGTCTTCGTCCCATTCAAATTCCATGTTATGGATATACACTTTAGTATATACCTAGTACAATATTGTAGAAAGTGATCGCTCTAGTCCAACCTGCAATAGTCAGAGTGATCGCTCTTGATAAAACTGCAATGGTGGGGGCGATAGCGAAGCGCTGCTGCAAGCAGATCGCAGCACTACTGATTGGATAAGTATATTTAAAGCCATGCCAACGTCTGTATGCTTTTCCGAGAGTGGCAATAGGAAGATTCCCCTTGCCATCTAAATGACCATGCTACGCAAACGCAAAGCGACCATCATTGTTTAATTTAAAAGCAAGGTGATCGCCTCTTAAAAAAACTCAACTCTACCAAACATAGCTGAAAATTTTAATTTGGATGATTAGATGACAGCTAGCAATCAACTACAGATGAGGATCAGTCACTTGACCCAATGTTCCCACGTAGGATTTCCTAATTACTTTGGGAGAATTATCTACCCATTTCCTAATTTGTGGAATGCTTATACCAGCTTCTAAAAGCATAGGGACAAAGGTATGTCTTGTCTGATGAGGCTTGCGGTATTCAATATCTAGTGAATCAAGAATTACTTTCCCCGCTCTATTTCTAAAGTTATAGATGTCAATCCATTTCAACTAATGCCTTTTCCCAACGTGGTTGAACCTCAGTTGCAAGCTACCATTAGAATTAATTACACTACTTTTACACCAGGCACACCATAAAAGTACGTTGATAGAGCAGTTAGATTGAGGTTTTAGTCTCTCAAAAAACTCCAAATGCTTGGTGTGGCGAGAGTCCACTTACTTGACTTAACATTTTACGAGAAGCCGATGGGGGGATTTGAACCCCCGACGCTCGATTACGAATCGAGACAATAAGCTTATTTTATAGGAGTTTCGGCTTGTTGTAAGGTATTTTACCCCATATTTACCCCAAACGCGTTCTCGGACGGTTGTAGCAGGAGTTTCACATTGTCCCACAACAGGCGCTCTTGTCAATTTCTCATCACGCAAATAGCAATTGATGCGGTCAAGGCTGATGCCGCCCTTGATTGGCCGAGCGTTGTTCGTTACGGTGTAGTTGATGGAACTGCTCAGCAGATATTGGCAGTAGTCTAGTTGGGTGAAGCTCATCCCTTTAGTTTAAAAGCTGCCTCGCTTCGCCTTATCCTGCTTCTGTGTAAGTCCTGTTATGACACTGTGCAGGCAATAAGCGAGATTTACAAGTACCAGAACTTTAGTAAAATTGGTTAGAATTGGCTCAATTTAATTTAGTGCATCAGCCTGAGCTAGAAAACCCTAATATATTGATCGGGACTGTTGTTTATTCAACTAAAAATATGTTTGAGCAGATCGAGCAGTTTCTATTGCCAAATCATCAACTGACTTATCTTGAAGGACAAATTGATACAATTACTAAGCCGATCAAAGCCTTCCAGCAGATTCAGCTTGAAGAAAGTAACATTACTACAGTTCTGAAGCAAATTAAAGTTTTCGAGCCAAGAAGGAGAGAAGAACTCACAAACAATACCATGTTGTTTGGATTTCAACAGCATCCATTCTACTCAATTGGCAAAAAGTATAGACTAGAAAGACCTAGCTTTTACGAATTTCAGAATCCAAAGAAGTTACTGTTATCAGATACTTCACTTAGTTCAGTAATAGAGCCTTCACTATCTGCAAGTATAAGAAGTAAGTTTAAATCAGGAAGAATTTCACTTCCACGCAGAAAAGAAAAGCAAAGTTTCTCTCAAGCCCCAAATAGAGATCCAGTTAATTCAGTAAAAAAAGAGCAAGTTTCTTATCCTACTGAAAATAAATCTTCGACTATCTTAGTACCATTAGATGAAATACCAAAACTCAGGTCACACGCTACACGTTTAAGAAAAGTCTTGCTTGAAATTGATACTCGCCAAACTGATAATAACAACAACCCTGTATGTTGGGAGCCTAAGAAGTGGTTTGGCAATGCAAATACAAATGGTTTCATTGCTAAATGGAGCAAGGCACTTAGAATCCTAATTAATAAAGGACTAGTATCCAAGGAAATGGTGTCAGAACGGCGATTTTCTAGCAATAGCGGCAATGCAAAGACACTCGTATCTTTAACCGCAAAGGGTCGTCAATGCGTGAGGCAGTTACGAAATAGCTACTAGCTAAAAACAATTAAGAATCTTTTTGAAAAAACGGACAACATTGATGCACGAAGGAGTGTGCCAATGTTGTCCGTTTTTTATGTCTCTCTCTATTTGACATTGAAATCTTGACATTCTACCAGTTGAAAATGGTCAACATTCACCTTAACTTGTGATTTCTAAATTTAGAAATGGGTAAGATTACAGTTCACTTAAAGTTTTAACAATAGAAAATGGTCAACATTCACTGCTAGGTGCGATTTAAAAATGAGAAATGGTCAAGATTGTCAATATCTAATAATTCAATCAAGATGAATCCATACCAATTAGAAACTGCAACTATGGTTCGGATTTCTCGTAAACCTTGGCAAGATCCAGGCTTTAATATTTATAGCCAACAAACTTATAAGAAATTAAGGCTTGGCTATCGCAACCACAAAGGAGAACTTGTCTCCCCAGAACTAACGCAAGGTTGGGAGTGGGATTATTTCAACAGCCGTGTCTGTTTTTATAATCTCGACCTACTAGAGTCTTTTTTTAGAAATCGCCAGAACCGAGAAAAGCACCTGGAAAACGTTGAGATATATCTTGCTAGCCAGCAGCAATCAAAGCGTGGTCGGAAGCATAAAAAACCCTCTGATGAAATCACTTAGGAGGATTTTGGTAGTGATATTTAAAACTAAATGCGATCGTCGCAGTGGAAGCGCGATTTTTTTGCGAGTGTGCAGGGGAATTAATCGCTTGGGCTCAAGCAAATGGCATAAGCTAGGGGGCACAGTCCAATGTACATTACTAATTCCGCCTTCAATTATCCCAAACTTGACCAATTTCAAGCGTTGCGACATCTGGAATATTTGGACTATAGAGGGCTATTGAGGATTACCAAGCGACGTTTTTATCTAATCGAGCTACACAAAGGTGGAGCTCTTCCAAAAAGAGGAAATAGATTGACAATCATCTCTACTAAAGCTTTACAGAGCTAGCTAAGAGGTGCTTACAAGCATCTTACGAAGACCAACAAAAGAGAATCGGTGGTTGAGAGAATCGATGGTTGCTTTAAACGACAGTACCCTACTAAATCTAAAACCAGCACATATTAAAGACCTGGAATCAAGCGGTTTAATCAAAGAACAGATGGCGCTCGTTGGTCATTTCTCTGTTAGAAAACAGCAAGCCCAAGACCATATAGGTTACGCCTTAGCTGGGCTAATCTTTGTTTACAGTGATCTAGATGGAGAGCCATATCTAAAAAGCGATGGTAAGCCCTTTTACCGCATTAAACCTGACTGGGAAGAAGATTCAAAAACTCAAAAAAGTCCTAAATACCTTAGTCCTAGAGGGCAGGGAAATCGTCCCTATTTTTCTAGAGCAGTCAATTGGAATCTGATAGCCAAGCGTCCTGAAGTCGATCTTTTTGAAGTAGAGGGCGAAAAAAAATCAGATTGCCTGTGTTTTCATGGTCAGCCAACAATCGGCTTCAGTGGTGTCTCCGGTTGGGTAGATAAAACACCGCGACCAGGTGAACCAAAACTAGAAAATAGTCGCTCTCTGCCAGAACTAGATGTGATTAAGTGGCGTAAGCGTAAAGTTTATCAGTGCTATGACTCAGATATCATTGAGAAACTCCCGGTTCAAGATGCTCTGTTTCAACGGGCATTGGACTTGCATAGCAAAGGCGCACATCCTTATTTAATGTTGCTCCCAAATGAGACGGACGGTTCTAAAAACGGACCTGATGATTTCGTTGTGAGGCATGGAATCGAAGCCTTTCGGGTCTTAACAAGAGCGGCGCAGCATTCAATTATCTGGAAGGGTAAGAGCAAGGAAAAACAGTCCGTACTCAACCTGTTTGAGCCAAGTAGTCATTGCAAAGCATTGATGGCATGGTCTGTCTTGAAGGAAACTTGGGCGTTCCGACCAAGCGTGGGCTGGTACGAATGGCAGTGTACACATTGGAAGCTTCGGACTCCAGAAGAGTTTGAGCAAATCTTAACTCAGTTTATGGATGCCCAAAACTGGATTGAACGAAGTAGCGGATTAATAACTTCCGTAGTTCGGGAACTGCGATCGCGGCTACTTGTTAGGGATAAAGAGTGGAGTCCTGTTGACAAGCTTGTATTCCTTAACGGAACCCTCTTCATTGCATCTGGGCAGTTCAACCAAGCCCATAACCCGCTAGACCGGATTACTAAAATTCGTCCTTACAACTTCGACCTATCAGCTAAATGCCCCATTTGGCTAAAATTTTTAAATGAAGCAACAGGAGGAGATCGCCATGTAGTTGAGTTAATCCAAGCGTGGTTGCTGTATGCCATACTTCCCAAGCCCAAAGATCGGAAAGCCGAAATAGAAAAATCCTTGGATTTATTTGGTCCCAAGAGAACCGGAAAAGGCACTGTTTTAGAAGTATCGATTCAGCTGGTAGGTCCAGAGAATATTGGTCCCGCTAGCCCAGAAACTTTTAAAAGCGCTGTCGGTTTGGGACAGTTGATTGATAAAGATTTAGCGGTGGATACGGATAGTTCTGGTTTCTTAGAAAATATTGGCGCATACAACAAAGTAGTGAGCAATGAGCCGGTAGAGGTCAAAAAGCTTTACTGCGATAGCTACACTACCAGGTTGGGTGTGGCAGTCGTAAGAGCTTACAACTCTTTTATCCCTGTTCCCGATGGTTCCGAGGGACTTGATAGGCGCTTAACTGTAATACCTTTCCGCCACCAACCCAAAATTATTGATGTCGAATTAGGAGAAAAGTTACGAACTGAACTACCAGGTATTTTTACTTGGGCTTGGTCAGTGTCGACGGCGGAGATGAAGCGTCGCATTCTTTGGGCTGGTTCGATAAATGCCGTTGCTGAAGCTAGCATTGAGCGCTTTGAATCGAATAATCCTGAGTTTCGATTTTTGTCCGAGGTGTTCCCTTACGGTCGAGAGGGTATTAAGGCTGGTGACTTGTACCAGTCTTACAACACTTGGTGTCGTGACAATAATCATCAGCCAAAGTCTCAAGTTAAGTTTCGGCC
>JBGTCQ010000181.1:0-3607 GCA_041748755.1 Chroococcidiopsidaceae cyanobacterium
TCTATTTAGAATGTGTTACAGCTTGGCGCGTAGTCAGTGTTAATTCTCTAGTAGCTATTCTAGACACTGTAAAAAACAGAGTTTTAGATTTTGCTCTTGAAATTGAAGCTCAAGCACCGGAAGCAGGAGAAGCTGAAATAGGTGTACAACCACTTCCTGAACCTGTTGTAACTCAAATATTTTATCAATACATTTTACAGGAAAATAACTACTCAGTTTCAGGCAATGATGCAATAATTACAACTTTAAATAAGGAGATAATAATGTCAGAAGATCGTTCAACTAATATTCAAGCGGGTAACAATGTTAGTGGCACAACAGGTGGTTCGGATATCAGTGGTGTAGTAGCTGGAGGTGAGATTAGCGGCATTGTCACCAATACATCCAGTCAAAACAATGGTTCTGATATTAATGAAGTTCTTAAACTTACAGAATTCTTGCGTCAACAGATAGCAGATATTTCACCCGAAAATCAGGATGTTGCTGTTGATTCTCTGGAAACTTTAGATGCTGAAGTCATTACTCCTACTAAACCTGCAAAAATCAAATCTGCATTATTCGCCCTCTGGAGTGTCAGTAAAGATATTGCAAGTGTTTCCAATACAGTATTAGCAATAGCAGACAAGCTCGGCATTCACCTTCATAGATAAATATAGTATGACAGCTACCCATTTATGCTAACCAAGCTCATGTCTAGGTAATACCTTGATAAGCAGCGAAAGTGCTTGCTTACCTAAACAAACCCTAGACAATCATCAAGGTAGGTGACGTTCGTTGCATTTTGGAGCCTCACGATGGGGACGCATGAAGGTGTAGCCTTAAATTATCACCTTAATTGCTATGGATGAAAATCGACAGGCACGGCAGAGCAAAAATACTCACTCAGGCTGAGATCCAGTTGCTATTTAGTCACGGGCTGGATAACAACCGCGATCGCGCCCTGTTCGGCATCTGCCTGTATACTGCCTGTAGGATTCGGGAAGCTTGCAGCTTGAGGAGAGCGGATGTCTTCGATAAAGAAAGAATAGTCCGCAGTGAGTTAATCATTCGCAAAGCAAACACCAAAGGCAAGCTGGCAACTCGCACTATTTTTGTGAGTGAAGATTTAAGGGCTTTGTTGAATGAATACAATCCCCCATCCTATCAGTGGTTTCTATTTCCAGGTCGTCATGGCAAGGGACACATTAACCCAGATTCAGCAGCAAGAATATTACGAGCAGCCTTTTTACGAGTGGGGATAGAAGGGGCTAGTACCCATTCATTTCGGCGCACGGCGCTAACGATGATGAGCGATACCGGAATTCCTCTAAGAATTATCCAGGAAGTGTCAGGACACCGCACCCTGGATGAATTACAAAAATACCTAGAGGTACGCCCCGAACAGGTCAGGGGAGCGATCGCATCTCTTTCGATGTTGTCTCATGTCGGGAAATCAGGCTATGACGACCTAGACCTAGCTCCCGACTTAGACACGCCAAATCGAGAAGTTGACTGCTCTGTATTCCCCAATGATGAGTCAGTGTAGTAAGCTTCAATGTGTTTGTACAGTGCGTAAGTCCTAGCTACCTGGAACAGTTCTGCCGAGATATTGGCCGATCGCGGGAGCGCACATTTCAGCTTCTTTTCTTCCAGATGCGATGGCAATAAGATTGAATTTCTTGCTGTCAGTCTTGGGGAACTCTAGCCCCGACCATCGGCAATTCTGGCATCACGGCACACTCTACTATCAATTACTCGTCAATGGTAAACAAAAATACTAGTGCGTTTCATGAACTCTTCACCACTTCTTCACGCCTTCTAAACCACAATTTGTAATGAATAGAAGATGCTTGAAGAAATGATTTGAGTCAGGTCAGGATGATTGCAATAGCTCCAGAGCACATTAACCTTTTGGCTCTGCCATCGTTACTACTAGAGTCGCGCCGCAATTTACCAAATAAATCAGCTCTCTATTTTGTTTTTGATGAAGATGATGAGCTTCTCTACATTGGGAAAACCATTAGCCTAGTTGAGCGATGGAGGGGACACCATCGGCTTGCACAGCTAGAGCAGTTAGATAACGTGCGTATAGCCTGGATGGAGTGTGATAAAGAGTTAATCGATTTAACCGAAGAAGCTTTCATTGCTCACTTTAAGCCATCGCTTAATCAGGATCGGAGATACCGAGAGCTAACCCAAAATAAAAAGCAATCCTTCATAACACCGCAACAGCTTAATTTATACCGTGGCACTTTAGAGCCTCTAATTGAGCCTAAAAACGGAAATTTTAATTGGCAATACTGCAACGAATACAAGGTTTGTGCTATTAAAGACCTTAAAAATTTAGCTGCTGATTTTCAGCAAATAATTAAGTGGGATTCTAGTTTAGAAGTAGTTAAATCTTGGGTTGAAAGATGGTCACAATTGATTCAAGAAGCATTGGAAGACAAAAGAGATTTTGCCCAAACAATAAAAGATTGTAATGAAGCTTTGAGGTATTCCCCTCTTAAGCCTCAGAGTTATCAGGGAGAACTTTTTCGCTTTTCTTGGATATAAGTTTGAGTACCCCTGCCTACATTGTGTCGCTCCTACAAGTCCCCCTCACTAGAAATTCCGTGGGCTATTTCTACAAGTCCGGCTCTAGCTGCTTGCAGATGTGCGAGTACATCATCAATCTTTTTGTCATAAAAAGTTGGTTCTTCCGACTCAGGTAGTTCCCGAAGCTCATGGCTGATGCGTTTTACATCTTTAAGCCAACTTTTTAGCTGTTCAATGGGAATATCAGCCGCATTCATTAGCTTCTTTCCTTCCAGATGGAACGGCAATCGCGCACTGAGAGCGCTTCTGCCAGTTTTGGGTCACCGATGCCCCGACCATCAGCGACTCTGACATCACGGCTGACCCTGCTATCAGTTACTCGTCAAGGCTAGCGCGTTATATCTGTAAACGGTGATAGCAGCAATAGTATAAGTAAAAGTTATGAACAAAGCTTCAAACCCTGATTCTGTCGTGGGACAAGTGACGAGCCATTGATAAGCTTGGATTAAGTTTGGTCAAACCGAATAGCAAGGCAACAATAAATCAATACTTTGAGCCAGCTATTCCACGAAATCAACATTTCGTGTAATAGTCTGCAACGTTCCCTACCATCTGCTGCTCCAGTTTTTGTAACATAATCTCTGTTTGACTACATCGTGTGCATTCAGATGGACTTCATATCAGGGATAGCTAATTTTGAAGCTACTTGATCCAAGCTACAAGTCATTTCAACCTGCAAGTCTTGCGCTCGTTGCATCAGCTCTTCCTCTCGGCGATGAAGTTCTTCAAGTTGGAGAGCCATTGATTCCTTCCAGACTTCAATATCGTCAGCGAGTGATTTGTAGCGATGTCCAATATTGGTGAATTCGTGTAGAGTGGCAACAATTGGGTCAATGGCAGTATCAAGTCGCTGAAGGCGATTGTTGGCGGTAGTAATATGAGCGATAACCGGTAATGGCTCAAACCTGTTGATTGGGTTCCAAGATTGTGTTGTCATAGGTAAAGCGTTTATTCAGAAGTTTGCAATGGTTCTTGAGCCAGTTCATTGCCCAAATTGTGACAGTATTGATGTAGTTAGACATGGCAAAAC
>JBGTCQ010000182.1:0-3797 GCA_041748755.1 Chroococcidiopsidaceae cyanobacterium
AAGTTCTTCAATCCAGGCTTCAGCATCCTGCTTAGAGACTAATTCTGCTTGGGTGGTTTCTACAGTTTGGAACACATCAAATACCTTGTTTGCAAGTTCAAGCTCTTGAATGACAAGTGTTCGGGGCATAATTTGAGCGACTCGTAACCCAGACTCCTTGAATAGTTGGGGCATATAGCGACCTATCCAACCGGAAGCAAAGCTATCACACCAATAGTTGGCGATCGCACGGGTGATTTTGCGGTTGGCAGAATTGACGGTAAACGTCTCCCAATCATTATCAAAAGCCACGATTACTCCTTGGCGCAGGACACGCTTCATCTCTAGGATGGCTTGCTGCGGATTAGCAATGTGTTGCAGCGTCCGATCTATCCGACAGCGATCAAAGCTTTCATCGGGATAATCCAGCTTTTGGACATCGGCAACCTAAAACCTGACATCGCTGTATTCTCCATGCCTCCTGCGGGATTCGATCATGGCTATGCTGCTATCAATTGCAACTACCCATCCGCCAGGTTGGCTGCGTTCAACCATGGCGATCGCATCGTCTCCCAGTCCACAACCAACTTCGAGTACGGCTACTCCAGGTGCCAAACGTAGCAGGTCAAAATCCCGCTTGTAGTCTCGAAAAAAGTCAAGGGAGTTTAAGCAGGTTCAAATAACTGAAAAATGTTTCCATCTGTCCAGCATTACCGACCTGTTTGAAGCCAGATGCCAGGTAATCATTCATTCTGATTCCAAGTAAAAATATTTGGGAGGTCTAACGGTTGCCTTCAGCGGAGAGGATCTCCCTGCCGTGCTGCTACTGTCTTAACAGTTTGTCGTATTCTGCATGTGACCCAATCCAGAACCAAACTATGTCGTTGTCCTCCTCCACAGCGATCGCTCGATAGTGCAAACCTACTCGTGCCGACCAAAAATGTCCTACTTTTTTGAAGTGCAGCGAAGGGTATCGAGGATTTTGCTTAAGCATCTCGTAACATTGATCTGCAAGTTCTTGAACATCACGCGGCAACTGTCGATAGTAGTACCAGAAGTCTAGGGTAGCTCGGTGCCTCACAGGTCAGTGCAACGTCCTTCTCGCAAATCTTGCAATGCTTTGTCAGCCAGCGCATCAAGCCGACCTGCTGCTACATCTGCCTCGAATTGCTGATCCCAAATAGCTGCATCAAATTCTGCAAACCAAGCACGAAAAGCAATAAGCTCCTCCGGGGAAAGTTGGCTGACAGCAAGTTCAATTTCTTGCAGAGTATTCGTCATGGACCCCAAGCTTCTAACTCTATTAGTTTAAATATATCGCCTTTCCAGCCGTCTCAGGACAGATGCAGACCCGCTTATCTAATAGAGAGGTACAACAGCCACGTCATTATTTTTATCATATTTATGTCTATCGAAGAACGGAAATTTTCATCTATCTTCACCAAAACGGATAACAGTCTCTAAATGGTAGATGCTTCGGCAAACAGCATTTTTTATAACAACTGTGATAGATATTGCTGATATCCTAGCTGGTCTAACTTTGCTTGCTTATCGATCACGGATTCAGCTAAGGTTTGGCGATACTGTTGCACTTTTTCTAATAATTCTGGTTGGTAAATTGCCAGGATTTGTACTGCTAACAAACCAGCGTTTTTAGAGTTGCCGATCGCTACAGTGGCAACTGGAATACCAGCTGGCATCTGCACAATTGAATACAAAGAATCTAGCCCTTGTAAATGACGAGTGGGTACTGGGACACCAATAACAGGCAGCGGTGTCAGTGAAGCAACCATCCCAGGAAGATGAGCGGCTCCGCCAGCACCAGCGATAATTACCTTAATACCGCGTTGATGGGCCACTTTGGCATAATCTACCATTCGTTCTGGGGTGCGGTGGGCGCTAATAATTGCCACTTCGTTCTCTACACCGAATTCTTCACAAATTGCGATCGCGCCTTGCATTGTAGGCAAATCAGAATCGCTGCCCATGATAATGCTGATTAGGGGTTGAGTCATTTGAGGGGAGATGGCGAGTAAAAATAATCCTTATCAGTCATGACTATAGAGAGTAGCTTTACTTAGCAAGAGGCGAAAGTCGACAAAGCTTTAAATAGTAACTTCTTCTAAATAAATTTGTAAAGGGAGCAGAAATTACATGATGTAAACGGTCTGTGAAAATATGTATTTCAAAAGAATATCGTGCTTTACACTTTTCTAAAATCTGAAACTGAACATGATTCATGATGTAGTTGATCTTGCTCACTGGCAAGAATTTTTTCAGTGTAACGTAACTCAAAAGCTCTCTGAGCGAGAATTGCAGCGCGAACGAGCAGATATGACCAGCCCATTTCAATTAGTCATCAATGAGCGACTTCGTGAAATGGCGGGTGTAGCAAAGTATCGCCATCAAGCAGTACCTACCGATATTTTTATCTTTGCTGAAGGTGAACCTTCAAGGCGCGAAGTAACCAAAATTGGCGGACTTCCTTACCGCCCCGCAAACCTTCCCTGGTTAACCTTACCGTCCGGTAAACCAATGACGTTTGTCGCTCAATTTTGCTTTGCTGACTCACGCGATATTCTGGGTTCATTGCTAGGTGATGTTTTACTGATCTTTGCAGAGAACGATGAGTATGGAATTGCGTACAATTGGCTCACTGAAGATGAGATGCAACGTCAGCTTGTCTTTGAGTGGGTATCATGTGGAGATTTTCCCCTAGTGACAGCAGAAATGATTCCCAGAGCTGAATGGCGACCTTTTCCATGCTTTGGTGCAATCCATCGAACTTATGATTACCCTACTTTTGATGATCTTGCTCATCCTGATGTCGCAGAGTATATTCCGAAAATAAATTCAGCAACAAAGATTGGCGGATGTCCAGATTGGATACACTATGAAGAAATACTCCCTGGTCAATTTCTTTGTGAACTCAACTCTACAATGCCGGAACAATTATTGCCATATCCTTTTTTAAATCAATCCGAGCCGTTAGTTAATCATTGGGTTGGGAAACGCTCTAGAGAATCACAAGAATTTGATGATTTGCTTCATTGGGGTAGCAGCATAGGAACCCTGTACCTTTTCATTGATAATGAAGGTCAAATTCATTGGACAATGCAATTAACCTAGAGTTGCCAGCCCAATAGATGAGTCTACCGGAGAGATCAGCGACTGGAGAGGGTAGACGGTAGTGGTAATCGGTTGAGGGGTATTGAAGAAGAGTATTTGGGTGTATGCTCAAGTTTTCAGTTTAACAAGCGCTTGCACACGGAACGGCGCATTACGCGATTGTTTTTTTGCAAAGTGCAATGCTGTGTAGTAAAGCTTGTTGTTAAGCCATTTAGACATAAAGAGGAGTGAGGAATTAGAAGTTAGTTATAAACTGAGATTGCTCTAGGATTTACTTATCCTTTGGCAAATGTGATGGCTAAATCAATTCCAACTGTAAAAGCGTTAGCCCGTGGCGGGGACTTCCCCATCGCTAATCTGGATATTATCAATGCTCGGCTACCAGGTTGTACAGGCTTACAGCAAATCTGGATCGATGTCCAAGGTAGAATTGCCCAAATTTTGCCAATGGCTGTAGCTTTCAAACGTATTACGCCGCCAGATTTACAAATTTTAGATGTATCAGGGGATTGGATTTCTTTAGGTGGCGTTGATTTGCAGATTAATGGAGCGCTAGGCTTGGCATTTAACGATTTAAGTCCAGGTGATAGTGATCTCCAACAAATCTGTGAATTTTTATGGCAGCAAGGGCTGGATGCATTTTTACCAACGCTGGTAACGACTTCAGTAGAGAATATTCAGCGATCGCT
>JBGTCQ010000183.1:0-41015 GCA_041748755.1 Chroococcidiopsidaceae cyanobacterium
AAACCCCGATCAAATTTGAGATTGTCGTAGAAGGATACATTCAATTCGGGAGTCCAGACTATCCGAGTTGGTCTCCTGTGCCATGTCTAAACAAAACTGATAGTTTTGCTGAAAAGCTATTAGCTAATGCTGATCGATGGCTCGATCAAAGAAAGGAATCAAGAGATATTATTGACTTAGCAGTGCAAAGGCTAGCTTGTCCTATTCCAAATGATGCAATTGCTAAAGCAGAAAATGCTTATCCAGTGATTGAGCCTCTAAAAAGAGCCATCCGAAATTTTCAACAACAGCCTGATTATCGCTCAGAATGTTTTAAAAATTTGATGGTCAATGCTCCCGAAAAAATTATAGACGGGCTTGACTTACTTGCATCTGACTTCGGCATAGAAGCAACGATTAGGACTTTTATTGAGTCAAAATGGGCATATCTAGATTACGAAGAATCTCAAGTAAATTAACAGTCTAACCAGATAGAAGCCTCACTACCACAAACTCCACAAGCTCTATGGAACAAATATAGCCAGGGACTTGACCCACAACGCCCTGTAGAGAGGGCTAAAGCAGTTATTCGCGCAGCATTGCAGGATGGATTATCAGAAGATGTTATCACTTCTGTACTGGAACACGACCCTAATACTCAAAAAGTCAAGCGAGAGCAAGGAGCAGATAAAGCAACAGAGTATATCAAGAGGTTATTTCGCTCCGTAACTTTCGAGCAGCAGCAATCAAGTCAGCCTCAACAAACTAAGCCGAATCGTCGAGAGAATGACCAAGGTTTAGGAATGTAGGTGAATGGCACTAAGTTAAACCTAGAAAATAGCACCTTGGAGCAAAGTACCTGAAAGATTAGTGCCTTTAAGATTCACGCCTTTAAGATTAGCTGAAATTAGTAGGGTTTGGCTTAAGTCAGCATGGGTAAGATTTGCTCCTTCGAGATTTGCATTGAATTGATGGTATGGGTAGGTTAGTAGGGGCTAGTGTAAGGTATTTAAGTCTTAATGAGATTGAGATTGGATTTAGTAAAGAAGAGGTATGGATAGTAAGTCTTGGTTAAGCTTAATTAATTAGTAGAACAAATGATTATGACTATAGGAACAGAAGCGATTATAAAGGTGAAGTATCACCCTGTTGAAGCCGCTAGATGCCTCAATATCTCAGAGAGGGGGTTGGTAAAGGTAGGTTATAGGGGGCGGGTGAAGTTCGGTAATTGGGCGGTTAGGAGGTCGGGGCAACATTAGGATTATGTTGATGAGCTTCTCCCCTATGATCATAATTGGTTACGGTGGTATTACCGGATTGATTGATTTGATTGCGAGGTTGTATCACTCTGCTATAACCTCGTTCACCTGTCAGACCTTGGTTTTCTAAAAAGGTCTTGCAATACTAGTACAAGATTTCTAACAGAAAGCATTTCTATAATTGCCCCTATTATTAGCAACCCATTAGAAGCATATAAAAGTACACTATAATCCTTTACGCCTGTAGTGTTGATTATAATTTCACCTATCTCTCTAATTATCTTAGAAAATTGGATGAGCCATAGTGAAGCATAAACATAACTCACATACATAATTAGAGAAAATATTAAATTTAATCTTATTGGTTTCTCAAATTCTATAATCTTTTTGATGCCAACAATCCGCGCCTTTACTTTTACACCCTCTACTTTAGTAACTAACATCTTAATAGTAAACGAATCATCTGCATTTAGTAACACTGGCTCAACTGAAATTTGCTCCTCAACAGAATTAGGCGGTATCTTCCTTATATTTACATCTAAGTCAGAAGGTATTTGTTCTATAACTTCAAACGTAAGTATTTCAGCTTCCTCACCAAAACCTATAGTTATAGCTCTATCATAATCATTTGCTTCTATTGCAATCTTGCCTGAGTTAATAATTTTAATAATTACTAGATACGGTTTGCTTATTGCTCTTGAATCAAATAATACTTCTAATCTACCTGTATATTGTTCTGGTACTGGTAAAATTTTAGTCTTAGTAATGACTTCGTATGATAGTGTCTTTCTTTGGCTTCGCTCCCAAATAACCAAAGAAGTTATCAGTCCACTAATTACTCCTATAGATTGCCATACAGGGTCGCGTAATAAACTGATTATCTTTTCCATATAAATATTTCTTACCTACTACTCATTTAGCCCCTCTTCTTCACGAATGGTGCAACATACTCTATATTCTAAATCTTGGATGTATTTCTCTTTACATCACTTTTCCTTTCCTTTTTCTCCCCCTATATCCCTCTCCCTAAATACCCTATACAAGCTCTCTAATCTTGTTTCCTCTAACTCCTTTACTACGTAGCTGTAATATGGCTCTATACAGTGTATCCCTGTTAATCCCTCTATCCCTTCATTACAGCCATTCTCCCTATCTGATTTCTCGTATCCACCATAGCAATAGAAGGCTTTATCCCCCATTACATAATGATGGCTCTGATGAGCTATGGGGGTCATAGGCGTAATGTTACTACTCAGGTCATTTGTTGCCTCACCCCAAGCCCTATTAGGTGCATATGGGTTGTATTCCTCTTGAGTGTGAGTATTGCTTGCTCAGGATGTGTATTTGGCTTAATGTCCCACTTTTCCTTATCTTGCCTCCTCCTCTCCTTCTTGCGTAAGTAGCAGGTGTGACCCTGCAATACCGGATTATGAAGCCAATCTGTTAACCCCGTTTTGGAGAAGTGAAATCCATCTTTTACTAAATCGCCACCACCCTCATTACGGGTGAATTTCTTGATACCGTATTTTGTGTTAATTGCCCTAAGTGTGGCGCATACTTCCTTAGTCTCTAAGAATGTATTTACTACATCCTTAGCTAAATCAGCTTTCGTTAGTCCCTGTTTACTGGACAGTAAACACAGCTACTCTCTAGCAAGAACATACTTGCCATCCCCTATTAACCACAAATACTCTTCAGCAAGAATATACTTGAATAATTGCCCTAATAATGCTGAGTTACTCATGATTCTTTCACCATCTAATATTTGTGTTTGAGCGTGTTCAAGCAGCTTGCCTAAATCCAAATTCTAAGTCCATATAACGTTGAATCCAAGAATCAGGCTTTTCTAGCCGTCTGGCGATCGCATCAAGGTAGTTGCGATAAGAAGCCTGCTGTTCTGGCGTAGGTCTGTCTCTAAAGATTGCCCCCGTTCCCCAGGCATCGGGTGGCCAATGCCCATAATGCTCTTTAAAACCCATTGCCGCCCATCCAGGCGCAAAACCCCTGTTGTATGCGGCTCGGAGGCGATCGCGGTAGAACTCATAGCGTTCGACATCTTCCTCACTGAGAAGTTGTTCCAGTCCTGGGACTAGATACACTTTCTTAGGCAATTCAAAGATATAGCCGCATTCATGGCATTTCATATGGAAGGCATACAGGATTGCACCACAGCCTCCGCGTTCAGTAGGACAGATTTTTTTGGGAGCCTCGATATCTTGGGGTTTTTCACTTTGGTCTAAGCTAATTTCTTTAAGGTCTTCAACGAATCCGTGCCGTTGGATATTTCCTGCCTGGTCAATTACAACGCAATCAATTTTTTCTGTTTCAGGTGAAAGTCTAAGCCCGCGACCAATCATTTGAAAATGTAATGCTCTCGACATGGTAGGACGGCAGAGCAAGACAGCGCTGACAGCACAAACATCAAATCCTTCGGTAAGTTTCATGCAACTGCAAAGCACTAGGATTTCACCATCTGCAAGTTGTTGATATATTTGATTCGTTTGTTTGGCGGGTGTCAAGCCAGTAACGTAAGCAGCAGGGATTCCTGCTTGAAGAAACGCTTCAGCTAAATGTTGAGCATGAGAGACATTAACCCCAAACACGATAGTCCGACGACCGTAGGCGAGACGTTGCCAGTCGTGGACAATCTGCTCAATCAGTTCGGGGCGATCACACACCAAGGCAAGCTTACTTTCCTCAAAATCGCCAGCTACAGTTCCTACCTTTTCCAAGTCAGCCTGTTTAACACTGTAGTAACTTGGTTTTACCAGGAAGGCTTGGCTAATAAGCTCATGGGGCATCGGGGCGGACACTAAAGAGTGAAAAATATCACCTAAACCCTCTCGTTTAGAAAGTCGCCAGGGCGTAGCAGTAAGTCCCAAGTAAATTGCTTGTGGGTAAACATTCGTCATCATCTGCTGCACGATTGAAGCATACGCAATGATATGACACTCATCAATAATTACCAAATCAGCCGGGAATTGATGCCACCAATTACGTTTAGAGAGCGTTTGGACTGAGGCAATTTGTACTCTTGAATTACGGTTCTCCTGGTAGCCTGATTTAATATAACCGCAGTTAAAAATACCGAATTTATGAATTTTATCGGCTGTCTGAGAAATTAAAATGTCACGATGTACAATGAACAAGACTCGGCGGTTTTTGCTAATAGCATGAACAATAATCTGCGCCGCAATCAAAGTCTTTCCAGCCCCAGTTGGAGCAAAACCTAAAATGCGTTTTACTCCCTGACGAATCTGAGAGTAAACATCAGTAATGAACTTTTTTTGATAAACGCGAAGTTCTGGTGTTGCGGGTGTAGCACGTACTATTTGAACTTGTTCTGCGTCAAGCACAGACTTTTACCTGAAATCATCTAGGTAGTTGCAATATTTTGTTTGGAGTACGACAAATTGGACAGTAGCTACGCCGGAATAACAGAGCCAAAATGCCAATGAGCCAGCCAACTGCCACTAACACTTGAAAGAAGGCAATAAAAAGAACTAGGCTCATAAAGCCAACTTGGGGGTTTACGTATCGAGCATTTGAGCTATTAGCCCCAACGAGAAAAGGGAAACCTAAGAAACACAGAATTAAGGCTTTATCAGTTGGCTTATTAACAACAGCGACGTTCTGCTGGCAGTGAGGGCAGTATTTGATATTAGCCATATTTATGAGGGAAAAAAGGGATAAGCATCAGCGTACCCCTTGTTACAGTTATCGCTGCAAACCATTACCCTGGGACTGGCTGCGGTTGTACTGTTGTTGCCCCTGCTGTTTAGCTGGTTCTTCGCGTCGAATAGCAGAGCGTGTCATCTGTTTAGCGTACCCCTGAGCTTCACTTAACCCCTGCTGTTGTTGAACTTTTTTGAATTGTGGATCAGCAGAAAGCATATCTTCCACAGCCGTCTTGGTCATGCCATCTCGGATGGCATTTTGAGCAACTGTCTGGCTGCGCTGATTTGGGCGGTTTTCTGGTACACCTTGACTATACTTATCCCAAAGTGCTTGAGCGTCAAGCTGTAGACGTTCTTTAAGAGCAACGCTATTGCCATTCACCTCAAGTTGCTGATTGCGGCTACGGCTCTCAACAACAACAGAACCGTCAGACATTTTTTCACCAATAGTTGAGGCGAGTTTAGCTGTTGCTGCCGTCATCGCGCCTAAAACAACTTCACTTGCTTTGGCTTGAACGAGATCGCGGGTAGCATGGATGCTGTCTGTAACGTTTTCTTTAACAGTGGCAAACAACCCTCGCGCCTTTGAGAGCAAACTAGCCTTGTTCTGCTCTAGCTTGATTGAAGCCTGAACTACTGCTTCTTGCCCTGCTGTTTGAACTTTAGAGTGAATATTACTGAACCAGTTATTCAGCTTTTGGTTAACAACAGATGTGGGAGGGACAAGTTGATCTAGCTTCCGATTGAGTGTGTTAAGTTGCTTCTGCTGATGCTCAACAGTTGCTTGAAGTGCCGCAACTTGGTCTTGAAGACTAGGTACAACAGCTTGAGATTGAGTTGGCTGGCCTGGATTAGACTGATTAGCTTTAACTTCAATCGTTTGCTGAACAAGTTGCTTTCGTTGTTGAGAGTCCTGCATAGACTCTTGATCGTAAAAGCGAATTGCATCTTCAGGATAAAGCCGTCTTGACTGTTGCTCAGTTTTATTGACAGTTTGCAGAACTGAAAAGAGCTTCAGGGTATCCTTTAAAACTTCCCCATTAGAAATAATCAACACTGGTTTATTGTTGATTAGAAGTTTAATAGTCCCTTTCAATCCTTGAGGATTTTCAAGCGCACCAACCACCTTTTGGATTGAATCAGCAGCAGCGTTAGTTGATATTGGGTCTTTGCCAGGAACTCCTTTATAAACATTCTTAGTGCCGTCTTGGACAGTCAACACCGCGCTTTCTTGAACTTTAGCTGCCTTGTAGATCTTGATAAGACTATCTTCAAAGCGTTGAAAATTTTGTTGTTGCGTAGAATCCGAAAGATTAGAAGTTGGATCAGGCATAATATTTCCTCTTTTCTCTTCAATTTTCTAGAAAAATCGAAACTACTTCTCGTCTTCCGGCATCAGGTCAAGCATAAAATTTGATTTCTCAACAATGGGGGGTAGAACAACCCCGCCAGCACGGTCTAGCAAAACAAGAGAGCCAACTTGAATGTAAGCCCACTGTCCGTCAATTTGCTTCATCAATACGTCTGATGCTGGCTTATAGTTATTCAAATCAACAGATACAGTACCATTCCAAGCTAAAATACCTGCACTATCAGATTCTTCAGCATAGTAAACCTCAATAAATTCAGGAACATAGCTTTCTGGAAACGGAGGTGCATCGTAGTATTCAGCAGCATTAGCGATCGCCACAGGATACTTGTCTCGCAGCGCCGCAAAGTAGGGAGGTAATTTACTATCAATTTCCTTGATTTGACCTGGAGAAAGTTTATAAGCCATCTTTTTATCTCCTAATAAAACTATTGTAAAGTTCCGACTTGCCTGGTTTGAGTACGAGTTTTATGCTGTTGTTGAGATGGTTGCTGATTAGTTTGACTTTGTTGCTCTCGACAAGCAGCCGAGCGAGTCATTACTTTAGTATACTCTTGTGCTTTCTGGTTGCCCTGCTGCTGTTGAACTTTAGTAAATTGAGGATCGTGCTGAAGAATTTGCTCCACTTCGTCTGGTGGTTGTCCTGCTTTAAGAGCAGTCCTAGCAACAGTTAAACTGCGCTGAACAGGTCGCTCAGACTCTACTCCTTCACTATACTCTTCCCAAAGAGCTTCATAGGTTGTACCTTTATCAATTTCTGCTTTGACTTGAGGTGGTTTATTTAAATGATTTTGGTATAAATGGTGTCCTACAGCAATAACTTCAGACACTAACTCTTGCACAGCATTAGCTTTACTTATCAACGCCTGCGTAGTTTCTGTTTGTAAGTCACCATCTTGAGGAAGCGGGACAGATTCACTGGACATTTATTTCCTCTCAATTAGGAGTTAACTTGCTTGAGCTACTGCTAAATTGTTGCTTGATTCGGCATCAGGTATGGGTGGAAACATTGAATCAGCAAAGTCTGAGCGATCATTAGATTCTTGCCTAAGTGCAGCATCATCCAAAGATAATTGAAGGTGCTTGGCTCGTTGAATCAAACGGTCTTTTACTTTTTTGTCCCAAAGTTGTTCACTACATTTTTCTGCTTCTTTATCGATATTTGGAACTTTAACCCTGAGACACCAGGGCAAAGCTGCTTCGTCGCCTCCTTCATAAGTTGGATTAGTAAAAATGCACTTACCTTTGGGCATTGTGAGAATCTCTCTAGCACTGAACAGAGAACGCTTATGATACTGCTCAGAACGGCTAGTGCTGCTACTTTTTCCTGACGTGCGAGAACGAGTATTGATTATTATCTCCTCTTCCCCAAAATACTTAGAGTAATCTTCAGCTGTACCTTGTTCTTGAGGGTTGAAGACAAACTTAGTAGCACAGTCGCCTAAAACAATACGGGTTAAATCTTTACCATATTTATTCTCCATTTGAGGTGCAAATTGGTAGCCAAGAATCGGCACTAACCCATTTTCCCGTTCTTCACTCATCCACTTAGTAATATCTGGTAAATAGAGCGTGGGAAACTCGTCCATTGCTAGAACTAGCGGTTCTTTTCTCCTTTGAGCTAGATTTTTAACAACAACGAGGTGAAGAACGGAAGCAAGGAGGGGCGCAACTGTATCTCGCGTTTCTTTGTCTACCTGGAAAAATAACAACCGTTTACCAGTCATCTCCCAAGGAATTGTGGTTTTTCCGCAAATGCTAGTAATAAATTCACGGCTAATCATTGGTGCAAAAGTATTGACAGCTGTGGAGATGATTGCATCAGCAGTGACGGCAGCATTAGCGACCGAAGTTAAGCTCGTCGCACTCACTTCTGCCCAAAGATCAATCCAACCTTCTTTACGTGCTAGTAGCATTCGTTTAGCAATATCTGGCAACTGCAAAATTGCCCAAGCTTGTAATAGGTCAGGATAAATACTTCCCTTAGCCAACATAAACAGTGTTTGCACTAATAGATCAGCTGCTTGGGAAAAATATTCATTTTGTTTGCTTTCTCCCCCAGCCTTAGAATTACGATTAATGACAACAGCTAGCTGCCTAGCCATTAATGCATCTCCAGGGTCTTTGAGGAAGTCAAGGATGTTTATTGTGCCGCTATAAGCAAAACCTGGAGCAAACACATAAACCTCATATCCTAAAGAAGCCGCATAAGCCGCATGACGACGTAATTGCTCTCCCTTGAAGTCGTAAATAATTGTCGGAAAACCTTGATCTAAGGCACTCCTAATCACTGGGTCAATTACGGAAAAAGTTTTACCCTTCCCCGGAGCGCCACAGATACCAATTCCTTCCTGAGCATTTGGAACCCAGATAGTGCGCCTTCCCCAGTGAGGTGTACCAATATACAAGGTAACTTTGTTGCGTTCGCGTTGCCGCATCTGCTGTTTAGCTACCCTGACGGCTTTCGTAATTTCTCTACGCCCAACAAGCCTGCCAGACGCTAATTTCCCTTTCTTCTGGCTCTCACCTAGAATAAAGAACCCCAGTAGTAAAAGCAGCACGGTTCCTTCCCACCCTACTGTGCGGAATATAGGTATGAAAGGCTGGAGAATTACATCAATTGGAGTCCCAGTAATCGCCGGATTTTTCTGGTATTGAGCCATGCAATGTATAGAAGTTTAGTTTTAAGGTGAGAAAAAGCCGTAGAAGCTAGCCGAGAATATCATCCCAAAGATCGCGCTTAACGATATAACCATCAAAAGCTTGGAGCCAAAACTAAACCTCATCTCGCCATCAAATTCGATGAAAATCTGACGTAAAAGCTTGGCTCCCCTTTTGGTAGCGAACACATTTAAGACCATCCCGATACAGAACAAAGAAGACCAGACAAATATTACTCCTGAAAGCTTCGTTGTTAGTTCTATACCAGGTAAATTGTTTGTACTTTGGAGAGCCTTCCAGCCTTTGAACATGAGTAATAAACCTGCTTGAAAAAGAGTAAATGCTAACTGACCAAAGAAAATTGAGAAGGGAATAAAATAACCTAAAGTAGCAATGAGAAGGCTGAGTTCAAAACTACGAGGAAGTTGAGCTTTGGGGAATTGCATGAGCGTTCACATCTCACTATTTAACAGAATTAAGGTTTGTTTTTAATTGCCGAATTGGCCATTTCAACTACAGTCCTCTTCTTTTCACTTTTTAAACCAACTAAATATCGATAACCGTTCTGCTCCCAAATCATCTTCGAGTCGTCGCAATTAGCGCCGCAGACATAGGGAATAAAGTAACCCTTAATGCCGTTAACCAATGTCACTCGTCCCATTTTTTCAGGTGATCGCTCACTTGGTTGATATTGAGGATCATTGAGGAAGGCGTACTCCTCTTCAATTGAAGGAGTGGATGATGTGATTCTCTGTCCAGAAACAGTCCCATAGCGGCAGTAGTTTCCGCCACTGCAATCTTCAGTAGCGCCAATGGTTAGTTCATAACGTTCAGATTCTGCTGTATTAATCGTGACGTGGAGAGAATAATCCTCTTGAGGAACGTAAGTAGGTAGCACTAGGGGAACGCGAGTTTTGGCTTGTAGTTGGGATAGGGCTGGGCGAAATATCTGGTGAGGCTGAGATTGATTTAGAGACTGAGAAATTATAAGAGGGTTTGTTGCATATTCAGGGCTGGTGTAAGCTTCAACCAAAGCCCAATTACAGACAAATAAGACTAAGCAGGTAAGCCAAACAACTTTACTGCGGTTCATAGTTTCTCCAGTTGGAATCTATTTGTTCCATCAAAATCTGTGCGGAACGACGCGGGATGCCAAGTTTTACTAGATCATTAAGAACCATCCAGCCCCCTCCTCCTCCAATAACCTGCCAGCCGTCTTGTTTCTTTGCTAGTGCTGCCATCCCACCACCATGTTCTCCAATCAGAACTGAAGTAAGGGCAAAAGAACCAGCGATCGCAATTTTTTCAACCCGTACTGGTG
Source organism: Chroococcidiopsidaceae cyanobacterium (assembly GCA_041748755.1). Lineage (GTDB taxonomy): Bacteria > Cyanobacteriota > Cyanobacteriia > Cyanobacteriales > Chroococcidiopsidaceae > JAHHHE01. Next base: position 10,267 of record JBGTCQ010000183.1, read on the forward strand.
CTTGAGGCGAAATAGGCTGGTTATCCAGCAACACTGCCTTAATAATCTGTTTTTCGTCAGTACCAGTATTTCTCTGGCTCTGAGCAATTACAACCGATGGAGTTATTGAAGTTACTGATGCACCTACAAAGGAGTTAGTTGCAACTATTGTGGTGGTAAGAACAATAGCAGCCACGAATCCCAGCACCAACCTCTTCTTCGTCTTTACGTTCATAATTTACCTGCTTTTAAGATTAAAAACTATTTAACAACACGGTAGATTTTGCTACGGACACCATAGTATCCACCAAAATTAGTATCAGATCTCCAGCTAAAACTAGCTCTAGAAGATGAGTTGGAAAGAACTTGGGTACAACCGTTGTTTTGGCAAATACCAATGTGCTGCTTACTGCCTGAACCTAAAGCCAACACTAAGTCTCCAGCAACTGCTTGTGAAGAATTAATCTGCCGACCTCTTCCAGCTTCTAGAGCATCTCGAACTGAAAAAACTAGGTTGGGATTACTGCCAATTGTTGGTATCCCTGCTTTGTTCAAAACCTTATTCACTGCCCAAGCGCAAGCTACATTTCCTCCACCTGGTCCTGATCTAGAACTCATGCCATAGCTAGCGCGTGCTGCTTGATTAATTCTCTGTTGAACTGAGCCACTAGCTACTACCTGAGCAGAACAAGTTCCTCCAGTATCTTTTAAATCAGCAATATTTGTACCTTTGATTGCCGCTAAGTAACGCTGTGCGTCTTGGGACATCGCCACTGCCTTATCACTGTCGTTCACGATCTGCCGCGCACCGACAAAATCAGCTTTACCACCCCTGATGAAATCACTTAGTTTACGACCAGTAAACATTCCATCTCTCATGCCAACCACTAAGATTTTGGCAGAAATTTCCGGTTCAGCTGCTCGGTCAGGATTTTTTACTAGATCAATCCCAACTACAGAAGATGCTTTGCGGTAATTATCAATGCCAGTCAGTTGAGGTAGTCCGCGTCCATAATATATGCTGCCAGGAGCAGATTTATTTCTAGTCGCACCTTCAACTAAATTCGCCCCCATCGTGGTTTCTGTCTGTACTGTACTCAAAATGTAAGCAATTTGAGCCGGATCTGTAACACCATACTTTTTCGCTGTTGCCATAATTAAAGGCACTGGCTTATTGGCATAAGAACGCATCTCAGCAGGAACCGCAGAGATCGCCTGGTTAACAGCATCACCGCTTACACCACTGAGGCAATCATCATAAGCGATATCACCCTCCATCCCCGGATTGGCTTGAGGATCGTATTCCTGTTGCAAGGCATCAATCTGTTCTTGATACTTCGATGGAATATCGACAGAGGGCGCATTAGCACCAGCGACAATTACTGCGCCCTTTTCTTGCGCTGGAATCCAGGGGATTGGGCCAATAAAGTAAGGGCTGCATCCTAAATCAACTATTCCATGAGCGCAGAAACGTAAATACAAACTGAAGTCGGCTGTTGCTGTTGATTCATTAGTTTTAGTTAGTACGACTTTGAAAGCAGGTCCATAGACCAACTTCCCCGCAGGCTCCCAGCCGTTATTCACTTTTCCTAAAACTCCATATCCTCCTTTGACTTTCTGCACATCTCCAGATGCCCAACGCTTACCATGTAACGAACCATTTGCACCCAAGGGATCGCTTAACTCTAGATATGCACATGGTTTACCCGCTTCACAGGCAACAGGGACAGTTGCATTACGGCTGTTGACACTGCCACTGATGAAATAATCAGCCCCAACTTGAGGATCTCCATGTTCTGCTGATGACCAAACAACATCAGCAATCCCAACTACCCCGACGCCACCCGTCAAAGGCAACGGAAACTGGCTGAAGGGAACAGCATTGAGTCCTGGTACTTGGTTAATCAAACTCTGCTGCCAGCCTGGAAATTTACCCAAAGGAGTTAAATCTAGCCCAGGGATAGAAGTTAGGGCATATTTTGTCAGGTCAAGTTCTCCCAACGCCAATTTACCCAACTCTGGATGTTGTTGCAGCGCTTCGAGTAGTGAGCCGTTAACATCGCCAATTCCAACCTTGGCAAACAAGTCCCGAATCGGCTCAATCTCACTAATACTGAGACTCCCTAAGTCCGGCATTGCTTTAACTAATGAACCAGCAGTCTGCCACCTTGTTAGTCCAAAGTCATTCAGGTTTAAGCTATCAATTGCTAGTTGGCTTAACCCAGAAATGTCTTTCAGATTAAACGCTTCTAAGTGAAACGCATCTTCTACATCCCCTAGCATCGTGAAAGAGTCTGATGTTTGTCCTGCACTCCATACACGAGATGGGTCGTAGCCAACCTTAGATATCAAGTCGGGCGGGATTTGAATCCAACCAGGTGTTTGAATTGGTGGTAGCGACGACCAGGTAATCTGTGACCAATCTGGCGCTAGTACCTGTTGCTCTCCGTTGGTGTAAGCCAGCGTTGGGATTGGTGCAGCCTCAACCGCCTGTACTGGTTTATCCCACATCCAAGACAAAGCAATGGGGGACAAGCCCCCGCCAAAGGATAACGCCAGGGTGAAGCTGACGACGGCTAGAAGCGTAAAAAATAGGAAACGGAGTTGGGGAAATCTCATGGCTAGCTGGAATACTTCTTTTCCAAGCAGGTCTTGATTATTTGTTAAAAGCTTTGCTTAGGGGCGTTCTTGACCCCATTTGATCAATTGTTCTAGGGTATTTTGGGGAATATTCGCTATTTGAGCAGCTTCAACTCTTGTTTTACCCCGACGCAATAAGCGAATTGCCGACTGTGCTTTCCGCCACATCGTACTCCGAGTCTTTATCTGTCCGTTCTCATTAGCTGTTCTCAGACCGAAGGCGATCGCATTCGCATCATCTGTTGATTGCTGTGGGTCTTTACTGGCTCGAACTTCAGATGAATTGATGGCAACTGTAGTGCGTTCCCTCGTAACTCTAGAAGCACTTACTCTATGTACTTTAGGCTTGGCTGTTGTTTGTTGAGGCTTTGTTGCTAGAGGGCTACGAATAGCAGCAGCCCTTGTATACTGTGATACTTTTCGAGATGAACTAGGACGATTAGGGGTAGCCACTCTTTGTTGATCTGAACTCGTTGATAACTCTGTAGAAGTTGGCGATTGCTTTGGTGTCGAGGCGCGGACTGGTTGCTTAGGAGATTCAGGTATCCAATTAGTTTGAGGTATTGGATTGCTTGGAACCCTAGTTACTACTCTTGCAAATGATGGTGGCGGGGTGCGTACAGTTAGCAGTTGCTCGGTTGTATCAGTATTCGGAGAGGGATTTTGGGCTAGGGCTGTTTGTTGTTGGATTGAGCTAGTTGTAGTCGGTAATTGATCTAACACAGATGGACGAACAACTGGAGGCTGCCTGCTCGGTATAAGTGGGGCTAAATCTGGCTTTTGGGAGTCTGGCTTGATAATTAAGGTTGTGTATTTTGGTTTACCTCTAGATATTGCACTCAGTCCAAAAGAATATTGTTTTTGCCCTTCTGTTCCTTCTGTAATCAGAGTTAGTTGCGTTCCACCATCTGAACTAGAGACAAGACCAGGAAAATCAACAGGCTGAATTTGGCGGAGGAAGATTACGGTCGCTCCCGTATTAGTACAGTTCGAGTCCTGTAACCCTTGAGGACAAAGATTACCGTTAGATGAAAACACGAAACGAGACGGATCTCCAATCCATGCCTGCTTTACAGTTTCTCCAGTCTCAATGAAATTAATCGTCAACCCATAACCTGGTGGCACTTCTAAATTGACCCCAGAGCCACTAACACCTTGGGCTTGTTCAGCAAATACCGTGCGCATGGGTAAGGCGAGTACACTACTTGGAAGCAAAAGACTGAAAGCAAGAGGGAGAAAAGCTAGAGATTTCATACTCTTCATAGTGCAACTGACTGATTAACAAATACCTGCACAGAAGTCCCTTGGTTAAGAACGAAGACTTTAGGTTCAGATTGAATAGATTGCAGAGCCTGTTGATTGCGGCTCTGCATCTGCCCGACGATCGCCTGCGCTGCGCCTTGACCGAAGCCAGCCAGGTAATTGGGATTACGGTTGGTAGTCGTAGTAGTAAAAGCACCACCTGAACTAAAAGCTGACTGAGAGGTGGGCTGGTTAATTAAACCAGTGGCATTAGAGATGCCTGACAGCACAGCCATCCCTAGATCAGCACTCCTACTGCTACGACCCTGAGCGTCAGCTTTTAGCGGTCTGCCGCCTTTACCCAAAATCAGGATTGCACCAGTCGGGATTGGTCTTTCACTCGTCTGCCCGTTTTCACTGATCACTACTGAACTGACAGACATCTGAATTAATCCAGACTCGGTTGCATCGTTCACTTGTGCCACCAGGTAAGCTCCTTTGGGAACTGCCACAGATTTGTTAGCTGCTTCGATTGGTTCAGTTAGTTGAATTAAAAAGTTTTGTCCAGGGTTTTCGAGCTTTCCACTCCAAGCAATCGGTGTTTCTAACTTGCCATTTACTCGTGTACCAACAACAACATTAGTAGCAGCAGTTAAGTAGTTAACTTCTTGGTAATTGCTTTGTTGGTTGTTAGCCTCTGGTTCAGAGTTAGTCTGGGCAGGTGGTCTTCCTAAACCTCCGCTTAGTTGCCAGCCCAAAGAGCTATCTGTTGTGGTGCTACCTGTTTGATAATCAGCCGTTTGATAAGAATCATTACTCGGCACAGAAGCAGTTGCTTGAGAATTACTAACGGGTGACATCCCGCCGTAGTTACCGATGCTAGCAGCAGCCATCCACTGTTTTACTGGATCTTGTCGCACAGCAGTTTGATGTGAGCGTTGTGGAATGGCTTGAGTCGGAGGGACTACAGTTGGCGCTGGTCTAAATGAGATTGGTTTAGGTAAAGGACTCTGAACTGATTGCGTTATGGGAGGGCGGGGAATTGCCTGAGCTACTACAGGATGTGGTGGATTGTAGGTAGAAACCGCTCTAGGCTGTACATTCGTTACTGGAACGACAGCTGGTGGTTTTGGTGTAGGGGGTGGGTTAGTAGTCGAGCGGTCAGGCGCTTTCGCTTTGTTCGCTTTCAAACCAGCTATTTTCTGCTTTAATCCAACATTCGCAAGTTTTGCTTGGAGTTCCCCTTTATCATCACCATTCACTTGTGCAATAGATGTGGGGCTAACAGTAGTTGCCACCTGGCTTTGAGGTTGATTCATTAACCCGTTCCCCTCGGTTAAGCGAACAAGGGTAAAACCAAGCGTACCTGCGCCAATCACAACTAATATGGTGCGTGGGATGGGATTCCGCCAAACTGGTTTTTCGGCATCAATTTGATTAGGCGCAACCCGATCTTCCGCATCTAGTAGAGAGGTATTGGGAACAAGAGCGTTGGGGGTAGGAGTGTCTTGCGGAGGGACTTGAGGAGCATCGAGTATGAGCGGATTTTCTGTAGTAGTGTTACTGGTATTGATATCATCAGTGGATTCTGACCATCCGGCTGCAACAGCAATCTCTCTGTTCTGCATCTGCATAATTTATTCAGCCTTCAAACGATTGATTTAAAAACAAATGGGGTCAGTAGTAGAACCAGCGCATTTCCATTCACGGTCTTGCTCTCGTTGTTCTTTCTGCCAAACTCGAATTCGAGTTGGAATATCATGCGTAATAATTGGGAGCGCTTGCTCCCTGACGGCGGGAGATAGCGATAGAATAAAGCTTTTATTGTCAGCTAAGAATTGGGTTAGTTCTTGCTGTGCCTGCTGAAATTCTTTTGTCTTTTCGATAATAGCAAGCTTGCCATTATCAATGTTCCTATTATAGCCAGCAAGTCCTGAATTCCTAACTATAGTTGTTTTGAAATCCTCGTTATAAATTACCGACTTAACTGCCGCTTCTAGATTTGATTTTTTAGAGTTACCCTGAATAATTAACCGAAAAAACTCACGTTTTAATTCAGCTGCTTCGTTTGTTTGCGCTACTTCAATAGAACGGGTTACTGATTGCAGAACTACAACAGTAATCCCACCAGTAACAACAAGTAAAATTGCAAATCCAGTTACCCCTATTGTACTCTGAACCGAATTTAAAAACTTCTTCATAACGCCAATTTATCAGCTTGGTAGTTCTTCAATCTGTTCAATCATAAGTCCAGCTGCTCCCAAGCGATAAATTGTTTGTTGAAGAGGCGAAAGGTTAGTAGGCATTGGGTAGTTAGGCGGTGGGACGGCTTGCAGAGTAATTTTTCTTTTGATTTCAATTGGACTTCCCACAGTGTCACCGCGCTCAAAAACTTCTAGATAGCCATAAAGATTTACATCCCATCTGCCTGCTTTCAATTGTTGAGGTTGTAATATCTGGGAAATCCGTAGTGCTGTTTCTTGATAACCTTGGAATACTCCTTGAGGGACAAGAGCGCCAATTCCTGCTAAGAATTTACGGCGGAAATCATTTTTATCTGTAATTAGAAAGGCAGCGTTAACTGTAGCGGTTGGAACTTTAAACTTGCCAATAATAACTCCGGGATCTTTGACTAAGCTTGTAGCTGATTCAGTATTAGTAGGAGGCAGATTGCCCGACCAAGTATAGGTGAGCATTGCCCATTGATTAACTAGATTTTGAATCACTAAATCAGAGCGGTAATCTGCTTGAGCCGGACTAATTTGGATTACCTGCCCATCGATCATTTGCACCATTGTATTAGCAGCAGAATTCGCTAGCTGATTCAGTTGGCTCCCCTGAAAAAATACCAATAGCAGCAGCAGAATTTGAATTACAAACGTTACTAAATTGAATAACGGTTGAACTACGCTGGAGTTAAACCGCGACTTACGCAGAGGTACTTGAATAGTCATAAAAGACCTCAGAATTGAATGCTCGTTTTAAACAAAAGGCAAGAAGCGTAGAGCAGATACAATCATTGTGGAAGCGAAAGAAAAGCCAGCAGCACCAATCGCATGACCATTAGCTTGCGCTGACTTCGCTGCTGCCCAAGCTCCACCGAGTGCTAGCACTGAGGAGATAGCTGGTGCAAATATCCCTAAAAAGAAAGCGTACTGTAACGCAGTAAAAGTCTCAGCTTTAGCTGCCACAATTAAGCTAGCAACTGTACCAATCAACACACTGTAATAAAATATCGCCATCCCAAAGCTAAAAAAGGAAATCAACCATACCCAAATTGTTCTAGGGCTGAAGGGAATTAAGGATGAAGCCAAAGCAATTGGTCCCGATATTCCACATAAGAACATTCCGCCGACAAGCGTATTCATATAGTCAAACTGGAAAGCGTACAATACAGGTTTCAATGAGGCATGAATTGCCCCGCCTGCAAGGTAATCTCCCGCATTTCTAGCAACTGCACTAGCAACTACTAGTGGCAGATTAGTAGTGAAAAAATATCCAACTTTTTGACCATTAGATTTATTTTCTAACTGATTGCTAACCTGGTCTCTGGCATCTTCCAGCCCTTGCCCAATAGCAAGTCCCGCTTCTTGAAATAGCCGAAACACTCCGTTACAGGCGACCACTTTAATGCCTTCACAGTTTCGTGCCTCAAACTCATTTTGTAATACTGCAATGTTATCTTTTAAATTTTGAAAACATTGAAACTGAGGGTTAGAAGCTAGTACATCACTTAGCGGTAATGACTCTCCAGTAGGATCGGATGGTGGCTGGTCTTTGAGGTTCATGCAATCTTGATACTGCTGTCTAAGTTGATTCTGAGCTAGGCTTGTGAGTTGCATTCCTGTCACTGCTTCCCCAAAGTTAGTTGCAGCAATCTGGGTTTGCATAATTTTCTCATTGGAATATAGAATTACCCTGTTAATTCCATAAGAAATATTGGCGATCGCCGCCCCATGATTTACTAGTCCCACCCAGATAAATAGTGGGATCAGGAAATAAGTGAAAGCTTGAGAGAACAGCGCCCCTGACATATTGCTTGCTTCAAATATTTTGGTAGCGCGATTGAAAATAAAAATTAGACACCCGATAGTAGCGACCCAACTTGCCACCCAGCCTACCTGCCAATAGCTACCATCTATTGGAGGATTGACAATTGTTTGTTGCCAAACTGTATCCCAGCCTTCAGCAATCGCTTGGGTTGTCTTGGCTGCATTTTCTGCAACTTCAGAACCACCGTCAACGGCAAACAGATATGGATTGAACATAATTTACTGGGTAAACTTGATGCCTGGAATAAATACTTGTGCCGTTGTTTGCGCTTCGGAGATATTACTAGCTTGTTGTGCTTGTTGCCGTTGCATTTCTTGTTGGTCTAAGGTGCTGCTGATATTGGACAACATCAAGTTGCCAGCAGCACCTTGGAGCTGTAGCCCAGTTAACTGCCCGGACATTTGTTGGTTGATTTGAGCCAGCGCTACCTGCTGCTGCGCCATCACTGCTTGTTGGCTTGCCACATCCTTCAAGATATCCTGGGTGACATTGCGCGACTGGGCTTTTTGGGCAGCGGCGGCAGATAATTGAGCCGCTTGTGCTGATTGCTGCACGACAGATGCTACTTGTTGTTGTTGCTCTCTAATCACAGTCTGACCAGATTTACCTAAGACTGTAGAAGCGATCGCTGTAGCAATCACGCGGTCAGTTGTATTTGCCTTGGCTTGCGCTGTCGTCATTGTGCCTGGGACTTGCTCGTTCCACTCTCCTTGAGTCCGAATTGCAAATGGGTCAGGAATTCCCAAGGCTCCGGTTATCCCCTGTATATCCCCTAAAATACCTTCAAGATTTCCGCCAATTAAGTTGGAGTAGAAAGAAGACAACTGGTTCCAGTATTGTTGTGCTTGAAACACATAGTTAGTCGCATCACCGATTGAATCTTGAACTTTATCAACATCTTTTCCTAATATCGGCTTCAGCACGTTAGTTGTATTAGACGCAGAATTAAGGATTTTACCCACCTTTTTAAACTCTGAGATAGCGTTAGCACTAGAGGCAGAGCCTACCGCTAAAAATAGGCTGATTCCAGTTACTACGAGAGGTCTACGGCAGGTTTTTGGTTTAGATTTAGAGGCGATTTCATTCATGTGACTTTAGTAAGAAACGGCTCGTAAATGATTAGTTCGGTTCGGTTGAATTTGGCTCATGGGTGTGTCTGAGCGACGTGCTGCTGCATATAATTTGGAAAATTCAATTGCTCCCCTTACTGGATCGTCCTGGTAACAGTCCATTACCCGTTTTCTAGCGGCAGCTTCTGGAAGGTTGTTGGCAGTCATTGAGAGTAGTAGCTCACTAGGGTAATGACCGCAGAAGGTGTAGTTCCCATTGACTTTAAGCAGCCAATTAGAGCGTAAGGTGGAGCCAGAGGGTTTAAAGCTCTCATGAGTGCAGCTACGTAGCAGATCAGGGTTAAAGCCCAACGACTGGGACAATGAAGGGATTACTTGCTCTTGGATACGTCCTACCAAAACTGTGTTGATAGTTTGCTTGACGCTTGGTCCAGCAGCAGAATCAAAGATCACATCAGGATATTGAGAAATAATACCGAGTCTCACTCCCCACTTGGCTCCATTCGTTGCTAATCCACCTACTCGTTCGGCAAAGGCAGCGTATGGGAATAACTGAGGGGATTCATCTACTAGAAAATGGCAGATATCAGTAGTTAAGGCACGAGAAAGCAGAGCAGCATAGCCTGCAAGTGCCATAATTCGCATATCATATTTAGAGCGTTCGCCCGTCAGCGCAAATACCAGTACGTCCATGTCTTTATCAAAGTCACTTGGCTGGGCAATAGCGCGACCAAGTTGACTGTGGATGCAAGTCCGCACTTTTTGAACTAATGTGCCAGCCGCATCTTTATAATAAGAAGGTAAAGTAGCTTCATTTTCTTTGAAATACTGCTCCAGCCAGGGAGTTAAGAATGCTAGATAATCGTGATAGGTGGGGCTAGCCTGCCACTGAGGGGTTCCGACTCCTGCCTTATTCGCAGCAGCGAATCGGGTACAGATTTCTGGTTTGGCATCAAACGTTGTTAAGGATTGAGTAACAATGTCTTTCATTGCCTCTTCTAGTCCAGGATCTTCAATGCCACCCATCCCAATTGCCCAAGTACCATTAATTCGTAATTCCGCTAGGGATTGCTGACGAAATTCAGCGCCGGGGGAGTCGGAAAAGTCATACTGATGCAGCAAATTATTACTTTTACTGCCAATGTCGTAGTAAGCAGCTTTTCCGCCACACTCGGCAATCAGGTTTACTAGGTCTGTGTAGGTGCTAGAACCATCGGTACGCGGTACATCAAATATCACTGATGGCTGTCCTCGCAGCCATGCTTGTTTTAAATAATCTGATGTTACTAATGATTTTCCAGAGCGCGGCTCGGCAATTATCATCCACCGGAAGTGACGACTAGGGTCAAAGGCATCAAGGTAAATTGGACTGCCGCCTTCGAGGGCAATTAACTCTAATCCTTTCTTGTCATCCACTTTAGTTGATGTCAAAGGCATGAGTCCGGTAGCATTTTTAGAAAGATAGGGATCGCTCCGATCTGTAGGTAGCTTTAGAAATCCTTCATTTACGTAAGGTAAGCTCTGCAACCAGATCCTCGGCACAGTATTACGCTCTCGATAGGGTGCAGTCCCCGGTAGGTAGTCGGCAAGTTTAGCAAAGTCTTGGTCTAGGGTTTGGGGATTGTTGCGGTATAAAAAAATGCCAACAGTTACGTGAATGACATTATCTCCTTCCTCTAATGCTTCTTGTGCCGCCACTGACTGCTTAACATTTTTCATCGCCACTACATCAACTGTCCGCTTCTGGATGGCGCGTTCTGCTACCTCGGTTGAATTAACTGTAGAGCGTTCTAAGTTAAGTTTGTGCAATGTACGATTGCCAACTCTAAATTGAGTAACAATTCGGCAGTCGTAGAATGACTCCCGTTCCAAAAGATTCCATAGGTAGCGTACTTGGTTCCGCGCCGAGCCATAACTCTTCACCCGGTCTAGTTGCATGAAACCAATATATTTTTCATGAATCGGGAGGTAGACCCATTCTGGATTTTTAATTGGAATACTTGCTCTACCACGTTCTCCTTGAAAAAGGACTGTACTGGCGTGGAGTTGATCTTCGTATACCTCTACTCTTAAGCCTTTTTGATCCAGAATTAAGAGTTGGGAGATTGGCGGTGCTTTGTCTTCGTGATGCACTGCATAGTCTGACTGCCAATTCTCATCAGCTGTGAATGGCTGTGCTTTCAGCTTCATAGTATTCGTGAGATTGGAGTGATAACTTAGGAACCCTTTAGTAAAGGCGTTATTCACCAACTTTTGGAGGCGCTGGTGATTCATTTCTTCCTTCTTTCCACTAAATGTTTCCCAGACTTGCCCTAGAAGTTGCACTATCCCTCTAAGTACACGGCTGATAATGTCTTTGTCTTCTCCATCTATCCGTTCTGGAGTATAAGTTGCAGTGATAATTATTTGTTTAACTCTGCGAGTCCCATTCTTAGTTAATTTTCGCGTTCGCGCTTTTTGGCTGTAGACCAGTGCTTGTGCTAGCTGATTTTCATTGTCAAGTAATGCGTCTAATTCTGCTTGCCTTTCTTCATCGGTTGCAAAAGAAGATTGCTCAAATGTAACATCTTCTTCTGCGGGAAAATTTTCTACTCCCTTTTCCCAGTCAGTTTCTAGTACATTTTCGGCATCGGACTCACTAATTGTCGGGTGCAAACCAGTAACTTTCCACCGGAAAACAAATTTAAATTGCCCCTTACGCGGTTCTAGTAGGTAATATCCAACTTCATATCCAAGTAAGTTGATCTGCCCATAACAAACCAAGTCTGATTTGTCTTCAATTGCTGTAAAAACTTCCTCCTTTTTATTCCATAGTTTCTTCAATCGAGAGCCGAGTTTCCCGATCTTCTCCTTAGTTGGTAGTCCCGTTTTCGTCCACTTAATTTTTACTCTGCCTCGAATCCAAGTGGTTTGTAGAAATGCTAAAGCTCGAAATCGGTCAAAGTATTGATGTTCTTTAGAGCCAGTTAATGCCCAGTATGCCAAACATATACTTGTGATCCCAAAGCAAGCTGCCTGGAAGCTAAAGTGTAATGGTGTAGCGGCAAGTAGCCCTTGAATCACAAACACCAGCACAATAATCATTACCCAGTAAAAGAGTTGATTGGCTGGTATCCAACCCATTCCCAAAGACTTGCCAATTGCCTGATTGACAACATATTTATCTGCTTCTCTTTGCCTAGAAGACGACATACATTTGAGGGGTGTGGTAGTAAAAATTGAAGCTGAAAAGGATTGAGATGCTTGCTTTTACTTAAAGGAGTACAGCTTAAGCGCCAAGAAACATCCGCATTACAAACGCGCAACCAATGTACACTAAAAGCACAAGCGCTAATGGTGTAAAGCTCTCTCGTAGTGAGTGACCTTGGCTCTGGTTGTAGCCTCCATAGACAACTGATCCTATTCCAGCAATCGTCACCACAATATTCATTAAGGTGAAGATCCCTGTAACCGAGGCTCCCGCTGCACCTGCTCCTGCGGACTCCAGAACAGTGTTAGTTTGTTGTTGCAAGGGGTTGAAAAGCTGGGCATTGACTGGGTTTATTGCCGATGAAACAAAAACTGCTGCAATTACAATTACAACTAATACTTGCCAAGCTTTTATTTTGACGTTGAGCTTTTTAACTAGTTTTTCCAGTTGCTGCCCAAAATTGATTGCAATTAAAGCAAAGAATAAAGACCCAACGATCATTGAGCTATGAAAAACTGTACCCATTATTAAAGCCGAAAACCCCACTGTTAGCACTACCTGCTGACGATACTTTCGGCTTGTTGGATAAAGAGATTGCTTTGATTTTGCTGGAGGGATAGAGGTGAGAGAGTTATTGCTCGTCATAACGGTTTTCCTAATTAAAAGGTTATGTACAGTTCTCAAAATGCTTCTATTCTTCCTACCTCATGAACGAAGCAAGACAGCTTACGCGTATAAGCTTTTATGCCTTGTTCAAATCCTTTTCCTAAGTGGAAAGTGAAGGGTTAGGCATTGTTTCGATAGTTTGCAATCGCCGATTACTAAGCTCTGTGACTCTAGCAGTGCTATTATCTTCAGCTTTAGTAGTATGTTCCGACCCTTCTTCAATAAATTTTGCAGCTTGTGCTACCAGCATTAGTTCAAGTGTGATTTCTCCTAGCTGTAGTTCACTGGCTTGACTCGGAGCTAATGCTTGCAGAACTGCGATTGCTACTTTTGAATCTGACTTAGCTAGAGCCTGCTCAATCACATCCAGCGCCCAAGGAAATAAATTGTTCCGCCTTGTTAATAACCCCTGCCGCTCACTTAATGCCGCTATAAAATTAGAATTGTGATTTCGCCAACGATTAAGAGTTTCTCTTGCTATCTCCAATTCTTCGGCTACAAGTTTTTCTGTCTTTCCTAGTAGTAATAAATCAATAGCTTTTTGCTGCTGCTTTGAGAGGAAAGCATAACTGTGTGAGTTTTTGTGATTTTCTGTGATCATGGTATGGTTTGAGCAATGATTAAAATTGAGCAAGTAATGCAAGCGCTTTGATAAGTAGCATCACGTCTTAGTTTCATAGGAATAAATTAGCTCTTAAAGAGACTTTATTGCCTGAGTCAACTTTGAAATCTAGGTTGTCTTAAAGCCGAAATCTATTATGCCAACTTTAGTAGTGGCAATGATACGCTTGCTCTACAAGCAAAGCTGCATAATTCAGAACGCTCAGTGATTGAAGTTAAAAGTTAATCACTAATTAAATGATAGTGCTTTTAAGTAACCTGTCAACTTTAAAATAAACTCAATTAGTTTAAATTTGTTTAAGGGTAATGCTGTTAGCTTAAGTTGTAGCTTTAAGAAAGCCAATTAATCTAAAAAATGTCACTTATTATCACTAAATCTCACATTTTAATCACTTAATTATTTTTCTCAATTTCTAAAAAATAGAATAAGTTTTTTAAACAAGCGTTTAGCTTTACTCTAACTGGAGCTTCGCTAATAACCGCTGAGGGTTTGCTAAAAGCGCCAATTCTTCTTTAGCAGTCTTAATCATTTCAAGTTCTTCCAATTGTTTCAGTATTTTTACCAAAGATTGAGAAGTAGAGATGCTTAGAGCAATTAGGACACTTAAGGCAATTTCCACAAAATAGATTACCAGGTCAACTAAGATGCTCCTATCCAATAGAGAATTAAGGAGCGAGACTTTGGCTCTATCTAGTTCTGAGCAACCACTCAGTTCATCCCAAATTAAAGACTTACGACTAGCTGCCTCTAAACTACTTGGAGCAAGACGACGCAGTTTTCAGGCGGAAATGGCCTTGAAATACTGTGAAGGCAGTGCGCGACTAGCCGAAACGGTCTTTCGTTGGGGGAGAAACAATGTAGAGTTAGGATTGGCAGAACATCGGACTGGTATCACTTGTATAGGAGCACAAGCGGCTTGTGGTGGTGCGAAAAGATGGGAAGAACGATTTCCAGAAGTTGCCGTTACATTGGAGCAGATCGCCGAGAGTCATGCCCAACAAGACCCTAGTTTTTTGACAATGATCGCCTACACTCGATTAACAGCAAAGGCAGCAAGCGAACAACTACGTTCATTAGGATATGCTGACGAGCAAGTGCCTGCTCCCAGCACAATGGCACTGATTTTGAATCGGATGGGCTACCGTTTGAAACCAGTGGTTAAAGCCAAGCCTCAAAAAAAATCCCAGAAACGGATGCCATCTTTGACAATATCAAAACCAACGACCGACAAGCAGACAGTGTCAAACGCCTGAGCATGGATTGTAAAGCGACAGTCAACATTGGTGATTTTGCGCGCGGGGGTCAAACACGAGGAGATAACCGAGCCAGCGATCACGATTTTGGAACTGATCAAAAGTATATTCCCTGTGGAATTGTTGATGAGGATAGCGGACAACTGCACCTAATCTTTGGCAGTTCCTCAAAAACAAGTGATTTTATCGTCGATACGCTCCAAGAGTGGTGGAATGACCTCACCCCAGAAGCACAACAGCAGACTCAACAAATTCAACTCAAAGTTGATAATGGTCCTGAAAGTAGTGGGGTTCGCACCCAGTTTTTGAAGCGGATGGTGCAGTTTGCAGATATCGTCGCCAAACCGATTCATCTTCTCTATTATCCTCCCTACCATAGCAAGTACAATCCTATCGAGCGGTGCTGGGGCATTCTGGAAAAGCATTGGAATGGGGCTAAACTGACGGATGCTTTCACCATGCTCCTATGGGCAAGAAGTATGACATGGAAAGGTCTTCATCCTGTTGTAAAGTTGAACCTTAAAACTTATGAGAAAGGTATTTCGCTGACTAAAAAAGCAATGCGGGCAATCGAGAGGCGATTGGAACGAAATCCACTTTTACCTAAATGGGATATCCTAATCCGATCCGCCTAATTGGTAATAAATTTATTGGAAGCCGCCTAAGTTGACAGGTTGTAAAGCTCTACCTTAGAGATTAATGTGATCTGCCGTATTCAGTACCGAAGGTGTCGCCGTAATGTTGCTGCTCCATCACTGCAAGCGTGGCTTGATTAAGCAAGGGATCTGCGGTTTCTTGCCTCCATTTTAGGAGTTGTCCACGCAAAAATTCCTGGCGCTCCTGATACTTCGGTATTCCAGCTAAGTTTTTGAACTCGTGAGCATCAGTGGAGAGATCGTAAAGTTCTTCTCTTACTTGGTTTAGCATTCGGTGTGATAGGAGATTCAGGATATATTTGTAACGCCTACCCCGAATACAGCGGCGCGGTTTGAAGAGTTCGCGCGTGTGACTAGTATATTCCGCAGCAAGAAGCCCACGCCAACCTGTTGTGTTTCCCCGGAACAGTTGCATGAGCGATCGCCCCGCCAGGTTTCGGGGTACTGTCAATCCAGCAGCCTGCAATACTGTTGGAAGTATATCAACAGTTGACACTAGCGAATTATCAACCCTGTTTGGGCTAATCCGACCGGGATATCGCACAATTAAAGGAACACGCAAGCCCGCTTCATAACAGGTAATTTTTGCTCTAGGGAAATAGGGACCATTATCACCAGTGAAGATCACTATTGTATTTTTATATAGCCCTAACTGTGTAAGCTCCCAAAGCAGCATTCCAACACCTGCATCCATCCGGGCGATGCCATTGTACATTCCAGCAGTCTTTTCGCGCATTTCCAGCGTATTGCCACGACCCGTGTACGCAGGAGCTACAACGTCACTTTGAGAATAGGGGACGCGTGGGTAGTTCTTAAACTGGCTAACGTATGGCTCATGCGGATCGAAGTAACACACCGTCAAAAAAGATGGCACTTTGGGTCTCTGTGCCAAGAACTGACGAGCCATAGTTGCTATTAATTCAACATCACGAGTGCCATCAATAGCAGTGGAACGGTAATCAAAGGGAAATGATATTTCAGGAGCTACGTGTAATTTGCCGATATGTCCAATGCGGTAACCAGCTTGTTTTAGTAGCTGCTGCATAGTTATCACCGATGGATTCATTGCGTAACCACTACCTGGATAAGCAAGCCCAATCTGTCCCACTGGGTCGTTGTTGGGTGGGAAAAAGCCCGTCTGATGCGGGTAGAGTCCTGTGTATATACTGCTGCGTGATGGGCTGCATGATGCTTGAGTGACGTAACTATTAGCAAAACGTATTCCTTGGGTGGCTAGACGGTTTATGTTTGGTGTCCGCGCAGTCGTATCCCCGTAACAGCCAATGTGCTGACCTAAATCATCCGCGATAATCAGCAGGATATTGGGTGGAGTGGCTGATAAGACGCGATCGCTAAAGAAAGCAGAAGCTATGGCAGATGTAGTTGAATATTCAAGAAACTTCCGTCGCGTAAGCATTGTCATTTACGTATTTAATTTCTGAACCCTATACTGCAAAGCAAGGTTTTGGATAAGTATCTTCTTACCCAAAACGTCGTCATACCTCAAAGCGGTAGTGCTGAGAGGATGTTAGATAGATTAATTAATTGTGTTATTTCTTACAATGTTATTGCGGGTAATCCAAGTAATCCCTTTAGCCATCTCAGCCCGATTCTTGTTTAGGCGTGACGAATCCTTAAAGATGATTCGGTCTTTGCCCTTGTTGTTTCTTAAAGTGTTATTAGACACTTGGCTGCCGGATGAGTCTGCAAGCATGATACCTGCTCTATTGTTGGAAACCGTATTACCTGTGATCAAAGCTTTGTGAGAAAGTTCATAAAAGATGCCAATACCTTCGTTATGCCGACTGAAGTTGTTAGCAATTGTGTTATTAAAGCTTGATACATCAAACCAGATTCCAGTAGCGTAGTTTTTTTCAACAAGGTTGTTACGGAAGACCGAGCCGTGAGTTTTAATAAATTTAACTCCAGCTGCACCCCAGTTTTTTCTGAAGTGTTCAATATTATTGTGGCTAATTGTATTTTCTTCCATTAACAAGCTATTCGCCTGTCCCCCAAGCCCAACACCTCCGTTGTAGCTAAAGGTATTCCCACGTATGACAGCATTAGTACCACCGACTCGCCTATTGCTGTTACCAGCAATATGGACTCCGATAAACCCGTTCCAGACAAAAGTATTGTTTTCTAGCTTTACATTAGGCGCTCCTACTTCGAGAGCACGATCACCGTAGTGGGCAAATCCTAGTCCCCGAATAATTGTTCCCCCTGGATTAGAATACCTGTTTTGCCATAATCCAAAAGCTTGAGAGAGCGCGGTAGCTTCCACTATTTTGCCCGTCGGATTAGACCCAATATAAAGTTTATTCTTAGCATTGTCGACGTAAAATTTCCCAGGTCCTACATTAGCCCTACTTCCTACTTGCTTAAGGGAAACACCATTGATGTATACCATGTCGGTGTAACGTGCCATCGGAACACTTGGGTCAATCAATTCCTTCCTGAGCAAAGGAAACGAGTGTTTCCAGCCATCTTTGCGCCACATCCCACCATCAAAAACCCAGCCTTGAACCTCGATGCTGCCCTTAAGCCAAGGTTTTTCGTGCGGATATGCTTGCAACGTTAATTTTTTATTAATTTTGCCAGTAGCCTTGTGATAGTGTCCGCCACGAAAGACAATTGTTGAACCAGTAGGAGCTGATTTCAGGGCTTTAGCAACTGACCAAGGGAAAGCTGGACTTTTACCTGAATTATTATCATTACCATTTGGAGCCACGAAATAAGCATTGTTGGGAATCGGGTAGCTTGTGTCTTTAATTTGAATGGCAGAAGCCACATTTGGAGTAGCTAAAACAAGTGCAAATAGACTTGGTACAAGTAGAAAACTCTGCAATTGTTGTAAACTGATTCGACTATTCATGATAGATTTCCGTTTTGAGTTTTGGATTGTGAGAATGAGAAATATTGCACTGCAAACATGAAATGCTACAGATGTCCAATGATTTTGTACATTGGTTGCGTTAAGGCACTGAAAGCTCTAAAACTTAAGAACGTCAAGCAGACTAATTAAAATCAAACTTGATTTACTTAAATGGCGAAATACAAGTAGGACAACTCAAGCTGAATTCTTCGTTTGAGAGTTAGCCTGGTTGTAAAAAATGATAGTCTTGGTTCAAGCAAACAATGGCTTTTGTTATTTTTCTATAAACTCTGAAAGCCACTACTAACTTATATCTACTTCATTCTATTTGTCAACTTTATATTTGTGGTGTATATCGCTATAGAAGATAATTCTTGAGCTACACTGGGCTTGTTTTATCAACTTTTAAAACTAGCAGTGGTCACTATTTATCGTAGTCACAAAGAACAGATATAACTTATAAATATTACCTTCGATCTGTCAACTTTATGCTGATCTTGCCATGTAAATAAGTGTTAATAAGCTTATTCAATGCCGATAAAAGTTTTTGGCAAAGGAACGTTCCTTTGCCAAGAAGTAGTTAATATTAACGGCACTGCCTTTGATCAATTTCATACTGCGACTTCTGACTCAAAAGACTAAGGGCTGACTCACTTAATCCACTAAAGTTAATTTTCTCTACCGCCAGTCGGGAAAAAGCCTGTTCAGCCATAGAGCCGAGGCACTTATTGCACAAATCTGACACATTATCTTGAGGTATTGAATCAACAACCAGGCGGTTAAAAGTTTCTACTCCTAAGTTGTGTTCCAAAGTTTCCAGCACAATAGCCACTTGGTAATCATTAAGGGAATCTATCTGCTCGCCCAACACAGTATCTGTTGAACCAGAGGCATTAAACAGGGGTTTATTCATATTTAAGGGAGATGAGTAATTAGGTTCTACATCTGAAAGTTGTACTTGCTTATTGACTAAACTAAGATGGGAAAATTTGTTATTCAATTCGACTTCAGGAGAATCAGATATTTCTGAGTCAGTTTCTTTTCCTAGTAGCTCTTCTTCTGAGTTTTCAACCGCAAGCGAATTAACAGCTGGATGCTGCCAACTTAAAGATGCTTCTGGCATTCTACCCTCAGTCGATGATTCTTGTCCTACAGTTTCAGCATCAACATCAATAGTTATTGGCTCGTCAGGCTGGAACTTGATTACTTGCTTATGCTGCCTAGCATTCGCTTTAGCTTTAATCACCTTTGCCTTAGAATAAGTGATTTTTTCCCCCTGATTAGCCCGTTCTATAGCTTCTTGCCTTGCCATTTCAGAAGTAGAAGGAGCAGCTAGATCGTATAGAGCTGAAGGAGCAATATCCAAATGTGAGAAATTCACACATTTAAACTTATCAGCCACCTGCATAAATTTAGTTGCTGTCCAAACACCCCAGTCAAACTCAGTTTTTAACCAGATACGGAAATATCCATGTCTTAGCTGTGCTTTAACTTCTGTTAATTTCTGTCCAATATCAACAATGTCCTGAGCAGTGCGGCGCATCAAGCTCTTGATCTCACAAGTGCGCTGCTGTACAGCAATTCGAGTTTCTGTGTCGAGGGCAGCATAATCAAAATCTTGGGTAAGAGGATTTGATGGCTGTTCTGGTAGTCCAAAAGGTACTTCGTTACTGGAAATCATGTTGAATTACTCCTTTTTAAATAGCACTTACAATCCGGGCAATAAGCTATGCTCCAAGGCTGAAATCAAACACAGGAGCTTGTGAGCGCTTGTGAAGTAAGGCTAGAAGTAATTCAGTTGTCATGTCAATCCAGGTTTTTTCGGGATTGACAAAATATTACTAATCTTGTATTAACAGGATTGACGATTTTTAATTTTTTAGCTTAAAAGCGAAGCTTGTAGTGATAAAAGGGCAAGAAAAGTTGACCTTTTATCACACTTTATAATGTATTTTTTTGTAAATCCTGGATTGACAAAAATGCCATGAGGAAAAAACTCAAATTTATCTAGCAAGCGAAAGTGTATCTTTTTGTAAATTCTGGATTGACAAAAAAGTTGGCACATTAAACAAAAATTACATATACCTTAAAGTTTAAAACTAGCTCGCTAGGTTACTAGACGATTTTTACAGCAAAATATATTGAAGAGTATTTTGAGGGCTGAAGGTAAATGGAGGCTGATTATTTCTTGAAGCTCGTGGATTTAGCTGATAGTTTATCTTATAAACGTACAGGACGGCATTTAAAGGATGTGGATAAAGAGATCCTTAAACAAATTTTGCTCGGCAAGAAGTATGAGGACATTGAATTAGATAAATCAAAATTTCGGAAACCGCCTAGTAATGGCACTATTAGAAAGTATAGGATTCCTGAAATGTGGAAACACCTATCAATAGTATTTAGAAAGCCGATTGAGCAGAAGAATATTTTAGATGAGCTTGAAAGACTACAACTACAAAAGCCGAAGTTGAGAGTTCCTTCATGGCTTCGAGTATCTGTTAATAAACGTACCAAGCTTGAGAATAATACTATTGTTAATGGTTCAAGTTTGGGCGAGACTAAAGAAATTCACTGTCTCAACTTTGAGGATGACACAGCAGAACAAACACAGGCTGAGTTCCACGACTACTCTTACCAGGTGGTTGAAACTGATAGCCTTAGAAGCACTAACAGCACCAATGGCTGGCACAGATATATGAGGTTGATGAAGTATGGACTACCACTACTAGTATTAGTTGGAGCTTTTGGTACTTGGTTCAGCTTGTCTTGGTTAGCTAATTGGTATGGTGCAAAAAGGCAATTGGCAGGACAATTGCCTCATGCTGAGTTGAGTTACAAAATCGCCCTCAAGTTGATTCCTTATAGCCCCTTGTCAGCGCCAACGCATTACAATCTTGGTGCAGTATATGAGGATCAACAAGACTACAAGCAAGCTAAAGCCCAATACCAGTTGGCGATTGAAGGTGGTCTAATTCCTGCTTACAATAACCAAGCACGTTTATACATTTTAACTGGAAATTATGACGCGGCTGTTGCCTTGTTGCGGATTGCAATACCCTTAGAGAAAGATGAAAATGCTCGGTCTAGTATGCTCAAGAATCGTGGTTGGGCGCGGCTAGAGCAACGTCGTCTTGAAGAAGCTCATCTTGATTTAACCGAGGCAATAGCTTTGAGAAGCGATGGCGCTCCTGCCTACTGTCTACTAGCGCAAGTCTTGGAACGCCAAGGGGAAAATACTGAAGCAATCTCTCAGTGGGAGAACTGTCTAGGATACTCATATCAGCCACAGACTCCAGAGGAAGATAAATGGATAAGTTTGGCACAGCAACGCCTAAAGGCAAAGGAAGGTAGTAAGTGAGACGCAGTGGCTCAATCCTAATAATTCTCAGCTTGTTATTGTTAGTCACAGATAAGCAGCAGCAGGCAAGAGCAAGACCGACAGTAGAGGCATCAACTAATAGTTGTGTTCATGTTGGGCGGTTGATCTCAATTCAAGGAAAAGTGGAACACAAACGCCAAGAATGGTCAAACTATCATCCAGCTACCATTGGTGTAGCGCTTTGCCAAGGAGATCGGCTGCGACCAGCGAAGGGGGCAAGAGCAATAGTGCAATGTGCTGACCCAAGCCAGAATCCTTGGACTGTAGTCAGTTCCTTATCATCAGGTGCAGCTGTTGGCTGCCGTCCACCAAATAAACCAGTATATAAAACAACTCAACCGATAACACCGACTCGTGATCCGCTTAATAGCCGTATTCCCCACATAATCTCTCCTAATCGCACTTGGCTACTCAATAACAAGCCTACGTTACGCTGGACTGCTGTGCCTGGTGCAACTAGTTATGTTGTGCGTGTAAGTGGTCCAGGCGTAAATTGGGTACGTGAAGTTAACACCAATTCGATTATTTATCCAGGGGAACCGCCTCTAAAACCAGTAGAACAGGGATACTTACTTACAGTGCAGGCGGATAACGGTGAGCCATCTGCAAAAGCTATCTTCGGCTTACTTGATAGTCGTCAAGCAACTCGTGTAAAAGCAGCGCAAGAGCGAATTACTAACCGAAACTTGCCTGCTGAAGCCAAAATATTAGCCTTAGTAGAGCTTTATATCGGACAGGAATTAATCGCTGAGGCAACTGAGCAACTTGAGGCAGTAGCGGCGGGTAGTCAAACAGCAGCAATTCACCACCTGCTAGGAGATTTATACGCGCAGGTTGAATTATTTCCCCAAGCACTCTTGAGCTACCAACAGGCAGTAAAGCTAGCAACAACTACTAACGATATAGAAGGTCAGGCAAGGGCAGCATATCGGTTGGGAGAAGTGTATACGGTGCTAGGAAACCTAGACAAAGCTGCCTATTGGTTGCAGCAGGCACGGCAAGGATACGAAGTTTTGCAATCTCTAAAGCCAATTTCCCACTAAAACGAAGCCAGCCCACTGAAAAGGCGCGGGGTGCTTATGCAATATCTCTAGTTGGGCGCTCTGTAGTGCTTGTGCTTTTGTAATTGTTGAATTGGAAGATTTAGATAGTTTTTTATAAAAGTTTTCCATTAGAAAAGCAGTGGAATCATCGCTCACCTGCCACAAGGAAGCTAGCGTACTCCGCGCTCCTGCTCGAACAGCAACACCAGCTAGCCCCAAAGCAGACCGTCGATCCGAAGAGGCTGTATCGCAAGCGCTCAGGACAAGTAATTCAATCACATTAGTAGTAATACTCTCTCTAGTTTGCAGCAGGTTTCTTAACTGGTTAACATTGATGCGCTCATCCCAAGCACGAATATACGTCTGCTCAGGATTAGAACTGAATTGACCATGAGTTGCTAGATGCACTACCGAAAAAGGTTGTTGGTTAATTTCCGACTCTAAAGCTGTGCGAGTAAATTCTTGATCTCGTAGGACTACACTTGTAGTTACTTGAGAGATTTGTGCTAATTCGTCTTTGACTTCAGGTAACGCAGGCGCATTGAAACCTGGGATTTTTTGGGAAATTCCGGCTGCTAATACTTTTAACTGCATATCTGGCAAAGGCCTGGGTTGTAGTAGCTGGAGACTAGGGCTTAAAGCTACAGCATACTTTTCGATTAAGAACTGCTTGCCGTCGTGCAGAGCCGCCATTGGAATTTGGCGTAAAGCACCATCTAGAACAAACACCAACGTTTTCACCCCACTTTTATTCAAGTCTGCTTCAACAGGTTTGAGCAGCCAATCATACAAAAGCTGAGACGATTTTAAAAATCCTGGTCCAGCACTATCAGGTGCTTGGATACTTTGTCGTAGCGTTTGCAGCAAGTCTTCAATGTTTTGCTCTTGAGGCAAGGAATGCGAGTAGTGGCGCAGGGGTTGACCAGATAAACTAAGGATGACTTCTATCCGGTTTTCTAAAATAATTGGATAGATAACTGCGGCTGTTGGATCTGATCCGCGTTCAATTGACACTGGCGATGCCGCTTGTAAATTGCAACGCAGCAAATTTTCTAGTTCAGCCACTTGCAGTGCTTCTACCACATCACGCGCTTGTTTCAAATTCTTTTGACTTGACTGGTCAGTTTGTAACAACAAGTCAACTAGTTGTCGATAAACTGGTTCCACCCTTTCTTGAAAGGAAAATTGGACATTTCTGCTGGTCGCACTTAGCTCACTGCGGAGGGATTGCAAGGTTTCTACTGCCTGGTTGTAAGCAGCGATCGCTCCTTTGTTGTCTCCTTGAAATCTTCTGAGATATCCTAATTGCCATTGCCATAGATAAGTAATATCTGTAGCGTTAATTGCCTGAGCAAGTGTCAGCGCTTGCTGCGTTAGATTTTGAGCATAGGTAAGATTTTGAGTATCAGGTTGTGATTGAGCTTGTGCGTACAGTCCACCAAGGTAGCCCTGAGCATAGGATTCAGTTCGCTGATCGCCGATACTACGAGCAAGTTGTGCAGTAGTGGCTAAATTCTGAGCAATTTCTGTCCATGAGGGAGCATGGGCGACGTTAGCTTGCTTAAGGCAGATTAGATTCTGAGCTAAATTTAGTCGAGCGTAGGCTCCTGTTCGACTGGGAGGTAAATCTTTTATCTTGGACTTAATTTGAGAAATTAATATTTGTGCCTCTGACAAAGCATTGGTTTCTAGTAATACATTTAGACGATTAATTTGTGCTTGAACCCATGCAGTAGATGAAATAGATGTAGTTGCTGATTGCTGATAGAATACGCCTGCTTGTTGATAAAGTTTTCTGGGCGCACCCAGGCTAGGACTGTATAAGCAGTGCCAAGGAGTTGATGAAATTTCATTTTGCGTGTCAAGACTTGCCTGTGTTCTATTGCCCCACGCTCGAAATATATTTCCTAAACTAAGCAGGGCAGCACTCTCGTTTTCAGGCGAGTGTAACTTCTTAGCTACGTTTAAACTAAGCTGCAAGGCTTGTTGGGACAACTCTAAATTATCAAGCTTTTGAAACACATTACCCAGACTACGTAAACCAATTGCTTTAGTCAGGCTATTTGGTATTTGTTCAAGGTCTTCGAGTAAGGTATCCCCTAACTGTTTCTCCTGAGACTGAACTAACGCGCGGCAGTCTAGGTCGGTAATATTAAAAGCTTGCAGTAAAGTGTTGCAGGCTCTTGGGTAAAATCCTAAAGCTTGTAGGGCTTCAGCCATATTGATCTGACTTTTTGTAACACCCTCAAAATCATCCAACTGAGTATAGGCTGAAGCCGCCTGCTGCCATACCTCGACTGCTTCTGTGAACTGTCCTGCTTCGTATAGCTTTTGTCCTTGAGTAGCCAGTTTTGTGGCGGTTTCAGTTACTTTATCAGCTTGAGAGATCAGCTGTGTACCTGGTGCTTTCAGCGCTGAAACTTGCTCTTTAGATAGAGCTAGAACAATCATCATTGTCAGTAAAGCTAAAACAATTAGGATAATTCCTTTAGCGAGTTTCGCTTTTATCCAATGATGCGATCGCCAAGTTAATCTCTGTGCTAATGATCTTCTAGGGCGCATAGCAGGTCGCTACAGTTGAACTGGAACTATCAGGCGTAGCATTGGGAGCTTGAGTGGTCAAAACTACTTCTCCTTGGTCGTCGATTATCCAACCTTGAGCTTCCACTAGCTGAGTAGGGGTAGAGTAAACCGGAGGAGTAGTATTCACTAATGCCAAGCTCTGTTCTTTTACGGCTTCTATCGTATTATTATTGACTACTATTGTTTCAGCTTGTAGTGAATCACCTAGTTGTGGCGGTAAGCCGCCGCGCCCGGTGATAATAAATTCACTTTTTCCTTCATCTACGTTACTTTCGCTCCCTGAACACCCTTGGGCAACTAGTCCTGAGACATCGACTACTGCTTCTGGCAAAGACACTAATCCTTGACTGGGTTTAATATCTGGAGTATCAATTTGCACTGTACCATTTATTCCTAGTTGAGAACTAGCAGTGATGTCACTTTGCAGGGTATTCTGCTTACGAGGCTGAATGCCAAAAATAGCTTTTGCTTTAATATCAATATTACCTCCACGACCCTTAAAGGCATTAGCAATTATGTCACTGTTTTCTTGGGGGACGGCGAAGATGAAGGGGTCTTCAACAGTAATATTGCCACCATCTCCACCACTACCTACAACACCTGCTGTGGTAGATATTTTACTGTTGTTACGTATCAGCAGTAAGTCCTGCACTTTGAGGTTGATATTACCACCATTTCCTGATTGAGTTTCTGCTATAACAGAGCCTTTGTCCAATTGCAGTAAGCGGGTTGTTAACGTTATTTCACCAGCACTTCCCGTTCCTGAACCACTCGCATTCACTATGGCTCCATTTTTTACATCGAGTCTATCTGTCGTGACAGTTAAATTACCAGCTTGAGATTCTACAGCCCGCACTGACAGAGCACTGGGAGTACCATTAGCTGAGGAACCATTCACCTCTACTAGTTCATTGATCCTAACAACTAGATTACCGCCTACTCCTTTACCTATTGTTGCAGCTGATACTCTGGCTCCATCACGAACAATTAATCTTTGAGCGTCTAAATTTAAGTTACCGCCATTTCCTGTAGCACCGGGTAAGACTGTAGAAGCTATAGCGCTACCATTTCGACCATCAGCAGCTGTACCGGTCACTTCAATTTCTTTACTTACAATATTTAAATTACCTCCATTTCCAATGCCCAAAGTGCCAGAAAAAACTTGTGCTCCGTTCCTTACCGATAACTTATTTGTTTCAATAGTTAAATCACCACCATTTCCGCTTGCTGTTGGAATAACAGAACTTGAGATAATACTAGGGAAGCGATTGTTTATCAAAGACGTACCGATTACTTCTGTTGAATCCGAAGCTCTTATTAGTAAATTACCTGCATTTCCTTTACCTGCTGCGGCAGAGGTGATTTGCGCTCCATCCTGAACAATCAACTGCCCAGTTTCCAAGGTTATATTACCGCTGTTACCAGTAGAACCTGGATTAGCTGCTGTAGACAGATCGCTAGCAACCCGATCATTTGACGACCTACCGATTACTTCGATTAAATCTGAGGCTCTGACTAGCAAATTACCTGCATTTCCTCTGCCAAAGGTTGATGTTGAAATTGCTGCTCCATTCATAACAGTTAACTTACGGGTTTCTAATGTCAAATTACCGCTATTCTCTACAGCTTCTGGATAGGAAGAGGAAAATAAGCCGCTTGGAATTCTACCACTTGGCGAACTACCACTTACCTCTACCATGTCAGAAGCATTAACGCTTAATGTCGCCCCCCTACCCTCTCCCAAGGTACTAGACTCTATCTGGGAGCCACCAGTGAGGGTCAACTGTCTGCCTTGAACTTGAACTTCTCCACCTGCCGTACCACTGGCATCCACTGTAGCTAGCTGGGACAGCTTAATGTTTCCCAAGTTTGGCGCTTCTTCGTAGCTTAAAGCAAATGTATTTCCGGTGGGAACCAAGTTGACTATTCCAGAATTAGTAACACTACCTAACTCAACCCTTCCCCCAGAGGTTTTCAGCGTTCCTCCTTCTAGGGCTACATCACCGCCTACTAAAGCCAGAGTTTGGTTTGGCTGTACACGCAAGCCAACAGTAGTATCAATAAGTTCACTTGTCGTTCTTGTCCCCTGACCATCTCCCTGTACCTGAATACTTCCAGGATTGTTCCCAAAGCCTAAACCAAGGGGAACACTCAAGGTTAGCAGTGGCGTTGTGCGGGACTCTGTTGCATCGAAAGAATTGCCGTCAGCAAAGTTCAGTTTACTCGCCGTACTCGCCAGAAACGAGCCACCGATACTCAACGAAGCATTTGGACCAAAGATAATCCCATTAGGATTAATTAAAAATAAGTTGGCACTGCCATTGGCTCGGAGTAACCCATCAATACTAGAAATTGAGCCACCTGTTACTCTGCTGATAATGTTTTGAATTTCCAGAGCGTTATTGAATGAAGCTTCGTGTCCAGTAAGAACAGAGAACTGTTCAAAGCTATGGAATAAATTGTTACCTCGCGTTGCCCCACCTGAAATTACATCAACGGTTGAGTTAGGAGCTTGTGGTGTTACTAGAGAACTTTCAGTTCCTAATGTGCTATCGGGTGTAATCTGAGCTTTAACACAATTACCATAGCCAACAAACACTCCACTCATTGCCACTAAACTTACTAGCCTCAAGAAAAAGTTTGAGAATTGTGAATTAGGCATAAGTTACATAAAATGATAGGTTAATAAACCGACTATCAGCTTTCGGGACAATAATGGGACATGATGATTTAAGCATGAACAGATATTGTTCACAATTTCAGGACAGCTTATCTAGTAGAACAATTCAGCACTATTCTGTTGGGCGGCAACCATCTCTAACTACGGGATATGTATGGTTGCTAACTGATGGAAAAAAGGCTCTCAACCCCTTCGGCATATTAGTGCACAGGTCTTTAATTTCCTACTCAGGGTGAAGCCCTTTGCCCAATTACTGTACAAGATGACGTTTTCATAAAACCACATGAAGGTTTGTATGTGAAAAGACTTATTTCTTGCTAGCTACTGCCTGACAATGGTTGGATGTCGCTAAAGTTGAGTTCTGTAGTAGTTCGTTTACCTTGTTCAGATATACGAATAACTTGGCGGGTTAACACATAGTAACCGCCAACCTTCTTATAAAAATCTTCCGATTCCATCTCTCCCATAACTTCTTCAGCCTGGGAATTGCGGAAAATTGTTTGGTAACGAGTTGCTAGATATCCTTCCGGCGTTACTTCGGTGTTCAAGGTGTTTACAGTGACAGAATGTGGTCCAAGAATGCGATTGACTTGCATTATTTGCTGACGGAACACCTTGTAATGAGCTTTTGTCTTTTCTCCCTGCTGAAAAATTTCTACTTCTCCAGTCCTGTCGGTAGCACCAAGTTTAAAAATACTATTCTTGTGAGCCACTTCAAATGGTACTTGTCGGCGATGTACAGCGATCATAGCTAGTTGATTTTCTACAGCCTGACGCGCATCTTTATCATCAATACCTGTAACTTCAACACTCAAATCTGGATTTAGGCGAACGCGACCCTTATAATTTTCTTTGCCTTGCCTAATTTCTACTATGGCTATATAGCCCGGAAATTGTGAATCCCAAGTATAACGATTTTGATATGCACTGCGAAAAAGGTCACGAGCAGAGGTGGCTGATGTCGAAGAAGACTGATTTTTCGACACCAAACCGCCAGCAGCCAGATCTAGTGCTTGAGCAGTTGTTGGCATTCCCAATTTTAAACTCGCAAGAGTCGCAGCTAGAGAAAGGCTCCAAGATATAGAGAGTTGTAGGTGTCGCTTCATATTTAAAGATATTAGGAGAGCAACTCTATTTGTTAGGGACGAATTTTACAGATGCTCCTATAGTACATGAAAAAGTTGTAAGCGAAAGTTTATTATAGTTGGGTTGCAACAAACAACAGATGCTGTTGGCAAGTGTACTAAAAGAAAATTTAACTACTAACCAACTACGGTAACCGCCGCAATGAAGACACGAGTGCTAATATTCTTGGGGTTAAGAAATGCCTCAAGTGGTTTGGTAGGTTAGTAGTTGTCGTTTAGCGAACGCAACCAAATCAATTCTGTACTAGCTGACAACTATTGTAAAGAAAAAAAATCTTCACTTGAATTAAGTTGAAAGGCTTATTAGCAATCAGCTTTATTAGCTTATTTGTTGGTTGTTTTATATGACATAGATTATAAATGTCTATAAAAGCGGACATAAAAATTTTTCTTGGATGGCATGGAATTAGTGATACTACACCGCTGTAGCAACTATCCTATCTAGTTAGGAGTTTACTTTATCAAAATGTCCCAGAACTACCAGTTTGTTGAAAACTTGATTGAATTGCGATCGCACTATCAATCCTCAAAAGAAGATTCTGAGCGCTCCTCCTCCCATACAATTGAGCAACTGAACCACATCAATGCTCTTTTAGTAGACCAGTTTGTCGAGAACCAGCAGTTTGCCGATAGCCTGCTACAACTGCGCTCACATTACCAATCCCTACACTCTGAACACCAACAAAAAGCCATTCATACCAGGGAGCAGCTGA
Source organism: Chroococcidiopsidaceae cyanobacterium (assembly GCA_041748755.1). Taxonomy (GTDB): domain Bacteria; phylum Cyanobacteriota; class Cyanobacteriia; order Cyanobacteriales; family Chroococcidiopsidaceae; genus JAHHHE01. The sequence goes on from JBGTCQ010000183.1 coordinate 40,056, forward strand.
ATCACGTTAATGCGTTGCTAGCAGATCAAGCAATTTTACAGCACAACGAACAGCAGCCTATTTCTATCCAGGCAGCAACTTTAGAACAGCAAGCACTCTTGGGGGCGATTACTGACAACAGTAAAGAATTACTACAGCAAGAGCCAGAGTTAGTTCAAAAACCGGAAACAGTAGCGGCATCAAAACAGCAAATATCCTCAGATTTTAGTCAAGGGGTTCAGGATGGGGCGATCGCCCTTGGCGTGGGTGCAACCTACACCGCTGATGAGAGTGACCAATTGCCGCAGCAAGACCTGGAGGTGACAAAGAAGCCACAACCGATAGAGGAATCAGACCAGCAAATAATCCCAACTGTTAATCGAAGGGAGCAAGATGAAGAAAAAGCCGCACTTCAAGAACTAGAATTACCAGAAGCATCAGAGCAGCAGATACCAAAAGGTTCCAGTCAGGTGGAACAGCAGTCGAAACCGGGTTCGCCAACAGAGTCGTCCAATGTTGAAGATTCTCCAGAGCGCTCCCAAAAGGACAATCCACCTGAGCTTACATCGCGTTACGCTCCACAACTGAAAACACCCCTGCTCCCACAGTACGAACACCTGAAGAAATCTGAAGCAGTCGAGAAGCTGTTACAGGAGAACGAGGGTAGTGTGTTGCACCTTGACCGCATAATTCGCGCTCTGTATGGTGAGCTTGAGCCAGAGGATATCAAAGCGGAAAAGCCCAGGATGAATGACACACTTAAGAAAGGTGTGGCCAAAGGATTGTGGGAAAGAGTACCTGAATCTCCTGGCTATTATACTGTTGACCTGAAGCTAGTTAAAGAAAATGTGGACTCGAAAAAAGCAGAAGGCAACAAACGCCAGGGGCGCAAATCCAGTAGCAAGGCAACAGAGGGAATGCTGCCGCGTTATCAAAATATGAACTTTACTGAAGCAGTTGAGACTGTAGTGCGCGATCGCT
>JBGTCQ010000184.1:0-7083 GCA_041748755.1 Chroococcidiopsidaceae cyanobacterium
TCCCACTCTGCTAGACGCGCTGCATCGGCTACTGCCTTAAAGAGTGCCTGTTGTTCAGCTTCGTTTTGCTGTTGGGTCAGCATTGTCTGATAAGTTTGCTGTAAAGCTTCTATCGTTGCTCCGCTGCGAGTGGTACTGTAACCCTGAACTGACTTAAGACCATTGAGCGCATCCACATCCTGATTGACAACGTTGGCAGACAAACGACGATTAGTGTCTTGTGTTGTAGTCATATTTAAAACTGGGTTGAGATCGCCACTACTATAGCCTTTGCACCAAGGAATTTAAGCTAATACAGTACCTATAGGAGGGCTACTGGCACTTCTCGTCAGCCTTAACTTGCCTCTGTAAGTTATCTCATTAACGATGTCAGGCATCGCATTGCCAATGTGAGCGATCGCATTGTGATTGTGGGCGATCTCATTAGCGATGTAAGGCATCACACTGCCAATGTGAGCGATGCCTACGGCGGGCTGCGCCTACGCATTGCCAATGTAAGTCATCTCATTGTTTAGGTTTGCCTAATTGGGTTATCTCAATAGCTGTAGGTAACTTGATCTCAATCCAGCAATCAGAGTTAAAATCACCAACTGAAAATCTTTGAAAAGTACCTCGCTGGTTCTGACGATCAATCCAAACTGGTAAACTAATCAGTCCACGGCAATCCTTTACCAGCCAACGTATCTCGCCGTCTTCTTCCCGATAAGTTCTCACTCCATTTACAAGTGCCCAAGACTCACCTAAACTCAGTCCACCAAAGCGGGTGATTTGCTCAGGCGTGGACAGGGCGATCGCTACCCGCTCTACTAATTCCACTGATGCAGACTCTTCGCTGGAATCAAGTTGCACCACAACCCGTAAACCTGTCAGCAACTCCTGGTGGTTGGGTTTAGAGTAGTTGCTAGTTGGATAAACCCCTTCTCCATGCTTTTCGATACGTTTCTTAGCCTCTCCACCAGTCACAAACTTATGGTGTCGCTGCTTACGCACGATCCGCGAGATTGGTGGGTCTTCTCCAATAATGCCAACTGCCAGCTTTACACCCAGATGCGTGGTCATGTTTTCTTCTCCCACTAACGAAAGCAGAAAGCCGTAGATCGTTGAAGGCGGTGGATAGCGATAGGTTTCCTTGTAATCCCGCGCAAAGCTGCGCGGAAAGCTAGCGCAGGGACATTCAAAATAAAGTAGAGTCATTAAATTGTTGCCTGCTGCTGCTCAGTTAAACTTTGTTTTGCAGCAGAAATCGCTTCTTTGATACCGAGATGTACAGTGACTCCTAATGCCTTCAACTGCTGACCATAGGGTGTATCTGCAATCTCACCCGCCACAATCAATTCACCTACAGGCACATCTTTCACTTCAACCAGACGTACGAGACGCGGACACCCCACCGAGTCACCTACGCGCTTAAAGCAGTTCATGATCCAAGGGCTGGGATCAGCAGTTAAACGAATAACAATGGATTCGGGACGGAACTCGTACAGGAAACGAGAGTGATTGCCACCTACGTGTCGAATCGCTGCGATCGCATCTAACGCCAAGGCTGCCCGTTCTGTTTTCCTGAGGCTTTCTGGGGTGAGGGCGATTGTGTATTGATACGCAGTGCAATGAAACTCGGTGCTGTGGATAGAGTTCTTGTCCTTCTCGCCACCCTTGGAACCAAAGGCAACATCGCCCCAGTAGGGATCGAGACTGATCGCACGACTCACTTCCAAAACCCCCCGACGCTTCTTTGTTGCATTCTCGTTGTCTGCGCCCTTCTTGGCATTCATGTAGCCAAACAGGTCATCGTCGATGTAAGCCTCGGCGCTGTAGGTTGTGTCATTTTTACTTTTCTCGCCTTTGAAGTTGTATTTATCGGTATCCGGGTCAAACGTGCGGTTGACTTCTAAGTTCAGGTTCTGGAAATACTCACGGAATGCCCAACGAATTGCTTCTGCACTTACAGTGGTGTATTGATCATTGCCAAAAGTGATTTTTTGCAAAGTAGACAGGGTGCTGCCGTCGCCTTCTCCCCGGTTATTAGCAGCGATCGCAGTTGGGGTAACGACAGTTACAAATAAATGCTTAGACACGATTTAACTCCTTTTCAACTACAACAAACTTTCGGTGTATTCTTCTGAGTCGGTTTCGGCTTCTGGCTCTGGCAGACTAGCTATTGCGTCTGCATCAGTGGCATCAGGAGTGCCATCTTTTCCTTTGCCCTGGTAGGTAGCGATCGCCAGCATTGTTAAATCCCTTGCTTTCCGCCACTCAGCACCATGAATCCAGGCGTAGATTTCTGTCCCAACTCCCCGTGCAGCCTTGCTGCGGAATTGACTTAAAAAATCTACCAAAGCTTTAGCAAACTCTTGCTGGGTACTCGGACGCTGCAACCGATAAATTACTTTACCCGTAACACGGCGATATTCATCGTTAGTGAATTGGCGCTTCTGCTTATCTGTAATCTCCTCAATTTGACCTCGAAGGTAGATGCTGAAAGCTCCCTGCACAGCATCAAAAAGAACCTGTTCATGCGGTTGTAAGTGATCTGTCATTGCAACTAACCCTTTGCGTTCATAAATGTCATTGGCTTTGCGAAATTCATAGAACTCTGCATACCAGGCACGTCCGGTAACAAGGTTTTCTGCAATCCAGGGCAGCACTTTAGAGAGCGCCAGCCAAGATTCGCCTTTGTCTGTAACGCGCACTTTAGATGGAAACAGGGCGATCGCGCTCTGATAGAGTGCCAGCACGGTATCCGAGGCGCGAATGCGATAAACCGCTTGCTTCAAACCCGACTGATTACCATCCCAGGGCTGTTTACCCAGTTGATACACCTCACAGTAATCAACTCGATGTTGCTTGATATCTCCCGTTGTCCATTCCTCAAGTAGCAAGCGTAGTCCTGCTTCCCCTGCACCGGGCGATCGAAAATCTTTGTAGCTACGACTGCCTAGTTGTTGGCGACGGCTAATCCATACCAGGAGATTCGTTACTTCTGGCACCACCAACGCATAGCGCCTATCAGTCAAAAGATAATAGCTACAAGCCAGTGGTAGAAATAGCAACGCAATAAAACCGATGGGGGATTCTTTATATTCGCCATTGATATAGCACTCAACCATTCCTGGCAGATGGTGCCCCTTAATTGGGATTTCAAGGTTGAAATTCCCTTTGCTGTTAAACGCTCCTTTCAGTTCCCGCAGATAGTAGCAATCCAATAACTTGCGCCATTGCAGTTGAATCTCTGGTTGATTTTCCTCAACCTGGAATGCAATTCGTGTTGGTGTTTGATCAAGGGTACGTTGTTTAGAGTGCTGCAAAAATGTTGATAAAACTCCCTGGCTGAAGGCATAACGCCCCTGTGGACTCAGATTGAGTGAGGGCATAACCAGAAACCCATCTTGAAGCTGATAGGCTTGCTGAATTAACCGTTCTATTGCCTGTTTGTCACTACACTCCCAATTTAGAAAAACATTATCCTCGCTAAGTTCCCACTGAATCGGAACCTTATCTGGATCAAGGGCTGATAAGGCCAAAGCCAGCCCTGCAATCCCAGCACGGTGAGGTAGCAACGTATTAGAGTCAAACAATGACAAATTAAACTGGCTCAATCGTCACCTCCTTGCAGTTTGTATGCCCCCAACTCCGCCGAGTAACCCCACTGATCAGACGGGGCAATCGGATAGCCTTTTTTGTGCCGCTTCCATTTCTTCACTTCTTCAGTTAGCAACAAAGGAACGGTATAGCGAGGCAGTGACTTCGGCGGTAACTTCTCAATGACGGCTAAGTCCTGTTGCAGCAGGGCTGTCACTGTATGTCCAGCTTTGCGACAGGGCGCGGGATAGGTCTGCCAGCTTTTATACTTGCTAAACAGAACGGTATCTTTGTCAGGGTTCCCCTCTGTTGCGGATTGCTCTAACCAATCGGCTAAATCTGCCTGGGACACTTCACCCGTGAACGCTTCCAGCATTGTCTGTCCATTTTTCAAGTTCTGCTCAGAGTAGGGAAACCTTACTTTGGGATCGATATAGAAAATGGCATCTAGCGCCTGACCACAATAGCGACGGTTCAGCCTACCGAGACGCTGAATTAAACCTGCCGGATCAGCAATTTGGGAGACAAGCAATGTGGCTGAGAGATCCAAAGACATTTCTGCAACCTGAGTAGCGATCGCCAACACAGGCTCATCACGCTTAAACGCATCCACAACATCCCGGTGGTGTTGCACCCGGTCTTCATAGCGGTAGCGGCTGTGATAAAGCAGGGCATTTAGTCCTCGCTTTTTAGCTTCTTGGTAAACAGCGATCGCCGTGCCAACTTGGTTACACACCCACAGTACCTTGCCCTCATTTTCAAGTTCTTGCTTAACCCGCTCCCAGTCAGGAGCATCAACCAGATGGAACCGATAGCGAGGCAATTCTTCTAGCTCTTTTGGTCCGTTAATAGTTTCAATGGGTTCACCTACTGCTTTTTCGATTGCTTCCCGCTGCCAGGGCAAAAACGAAGCAGACATTAGCAAGATCGGAGCCTTAACCACTTCTAGAAAGCGTAAGAGGGAACCAAACAGGCGCTCGTCATAGCAGTGAACTTCATCGAAGACAAACGTAGCTTGGGCGATCGCAGGGAAACAATACAACGCTCGTCGATTACACTGAAGCAGCCCCAGCACCGTATCTACTGTGCAAACGTTAACCTTCGCACCCCATGCTTTAAACGACTCTAGCTTAGTTTCTAAGTCATCTTCATCACCTGTTTGCGTCAGGTGTTCCAAATCTACAGCGGCGCGAGAATGCAGTAGTACAGCTTCAACTCTGCTGTGAACATAGTCGATAAAGCCTTCCGTACTCGTCCCTGTGGTTGGATAGCAGAAGAATAATTTACGACCATTTGCGAATCGCAGCGCCCAGTTATAAGCCCCTAGAGTTTTCCCAGTTCCGCATCCTGCCCGTACTAGCGTCACTCGCGTTGGAGTCTTAGGCAGTGCTTTTTGGAAGTTAAGTAATTCTTTTCCTTCGAGCTTTGCATTAATTACCTTCTGAAGCTCTGGCTCATCAAGCGTTTGTCTAACCTGTTGTCGAATCCAATCCTCGATCTTCAGTCCGGTTGTCGGCAATGCAGATCCTACGGCATCGCCAGCAATGGCCAAGGCTTTGACAACTGCCGTAAACGCTGGATCAGGTGTCCAATCGTCGAGAAAGGCTGCTAGCACTTCTTGCCGCTTCTGCTTAAGTTCTGTAATCTGCCAGCAGGTTGAAGGCTTGCGCAAATGGTCAGGTAATTTTCGAGGCAATCCTAGCGCTTTAACACCGTACTTTAGTAATCCTTTGAAGTGTTTCGGGTCGGTATACAAATAGAGGCGATCGCTTCCGGTGCCATCTCGAACTTCACCCAGTTCACCCGTATCTCCCTGTTTGACGCTGCCACCGAGTTTCAGGTGATGCCCACCTGCTGCCGCCAGTGCAGTAAAAAAGTCACCATCGGACTGCTGTAACCATTCTCGATACTCCCATGCCAAAAGTACCGAAGCCACCTCATGTCGAATCAACTGCGGACTCTCAAGCGGATTGCGCTTGTGGCGCACAACCATCTGAAAGTGATCGTTCCCTTTGCCCCAGTCATGCAGGTAGGCAGCGAGACGGGCAGTGGCTCGGAGCTTCGCAAAGTCGTGCGACAAACCAAATTGGGAAATCAGGCGATCGCCCAACACATCAATGAGTGTTGTAACCGCTTCAACAACTGATGCTGTGTGACCAACCAATGTGTAAGCTCCTCGCCAGGGCTGCTCCATTGACTTCGCCAGCAAAATATCAGGCTCTAACTTAGGTCGCACTAGGTACCTCCTTTACTGGATAGAACCAGCCGCAGCCAAAGTGCTTACGCCCGCCTAGTCCCTGACACTGGAGCTTAATGGAATCCTCATCACTCAGCCCTTCAACAACGATTCCATAACCTACAACATTCTTATCACTGATTCTGAGTACACGTCGTGCAAGATCGCCATCTGCGTTACTGTCAATAAATGCTTGAGCATTGATTTCAATTTGCTCTAATGCCTTTTTACAAGACTCTAGAAAGTAAAGCGGAACTTCGTTGTGATCTACCGCCTTCAACTTGAATGTAACGAGCCGTGCCTTGAGTATCTCGCTGGGTTGTGGCAGTATTAACTGGGGTTGCATCAGACGAATTAAATGACCTCGCACATCCAGTACAGTGTTCTGCAATAGGCGATACCAAGACTGCACCTGGTCTACTGGGCATCGTAACCGCAAGCGTGAAGACCGATTCAGGTAAATCAAGCCGTCCCGATCTGGAACTCCGGGAACACTACACAGCAGCACTTCGGGAGGTAAGTCCTTTTCTGCCAAAATGGTTTTCTTCAGCGCGGAATATAGAGAATAGCCATGATCGGCAGGGAGTGTCCGTCCCCGTAGTGCAAATTGAACTTCGATAAAATTCACTACTCAACTCCTTTCTAAACTCGTTGCCAGCCCGTAGTTCTGATTCATTGCGTCAACCTCTTCCTTGATAAGCTGTACTAACTCTGGTGGCAACTGGGCGATCGCTCCCTTGCCATAACCCAAAACCCAACGTTTTACATCATTTAAACCCCGCACTATCATCTGCAATGTCAAGGAACCATCGGCGTGTTCTTGAATTTCCTGAGTTGGATGCCAACGCCGCTCTCTGATATACGGCGAAGTAGGCGCATCGAACCAAATGGCTACTGGAATAGGTATACCCCCTGCTTCGTGTTGGAAAATCATCTCCAGATGATCCCTTGCATCAAATGTGGGATCTTGAATAAATGTCTCATCCAAAACCTGAAGCTTTTTAATCCGGTCTACCCGGAACCAGCGTACCTCTTGCCGTTTATGGCAGTACCCGATCGCATAGGGGTTTGTCCCTCGGTAGATGTGCAGGATATAGGGGTCTAGCTTGCGACTCGTCAAGGCATTCCGACTAGCCGTGTAATACTCCATTTGCACTGACTGAGAAACCTGACAAGCCTCTTCTAGCCTGTGCCAAATTTCTGGATCGAGGTCAATTTCTGCCCCAGCGCGAAATAGAATCCGCTCATTTGCCACCTGTTGCAGATCT
>JBGTCQ010000185.1:0-27585 GCA_041748755.1 Chroococcidiopsidaceae cyanobacterium
CAGTTCACGAAAGCTGCCACGACTACATCCACATGAGCAAAAGCGAAAGCTAAGAACATCGGGAGCCGGATGCGGGGAAACTTGCACGTCCGGATCTAACAGAGAGGGGCGAGGCGTAATAGCCTCCCTCGACTCTACCAGATTTGGCTCATGCAGCCTTTCCTCTCTTTGGATTAGGGGGTTCTGGATCAGGAATGTAACTAATAAGATCACCTGGCGTAATTAGAGTTCCTTCCTGACTCAGCTTATTTAAAGCGTGACAGAGCTTATTTAAGGTTTCTTCACTCAATCTAGGCATATTCCTTTTGCGGAGGTTAGAAATTGCCGAAGGACTAACTTCCATTTCCTCTGCCAACTCCCTGGGTCGGATGTCATACCTAGCCATAACCTCATTTAAGCGCCATCTAATCAAAGTTTGAGCCACAGAACTCTCTGCCATGACTCTACTACAGGTCGCAGCCTTCATAAATGTTTAGGTCTAAATCTAATAAATTAAGTGTAACACAAATTATTTTAGGTATGACCTTGACAATTTAGGTTAGACCTGTAATAATTTAGGTATGAGGTAAAGAGAAAGAACCTCATTTTCATCAAAACTCAGAGAGCGGAACTGCCAAAACACCGCCCGAAGCTAGAACGGAATACAGAAGGTAACACCAGTTATTCCCGACATAATGAGCCGAACCGAGTAAACGAAGTAACTGATGGTGAGGCAGGAAGTGAAAGTCTTCTGTGAAAAAAATTTTGCAAACAAAAAACCTGTAGCGTTCATCTTCGCAGGGCGATCGCTACAGGCGATGTTTCCTATTACTAGGTATAAACAATGCTAACTCAAGAGAAACGACCTTCTCAAGTCAGTACACCGAAAACTTGGGATAAAGTAACGAACCAAGCAGAAATTGATGACTATTTCCATATTCCATACACACCAGTAATGCAGGTAGTGGAGAAAGAAAAACTGTCTGATGGACGAGTCTGGTTAAAGGTAAAGCCAACGTCTAGTTCATACACCGAAGAATGGATATTAGAGCCAGAACTAGCAGTTGAGCCATCACATCAAGTAGAAAAGGCAGTAGCGCAACCAGATGGATTTGCTGGAGACTCAGTAAGTACCATGCTACGACCAACTCAGTCAGCTTTAAGAGAATTTGACTCTGGACGGCATCACGGGCAACAAGACGCAACAGAAAGATTGCACCCGATGTACACAGAGGCTAACTGCCAATACTCTGCTGGCTATCTGGCAGGTTACAGCAACACTCCAAATCCCAAGCAACCAGAGACAGCCGCGCCACCACTTAGCTGGTCAGTAACTTATAACGCTGAATGGGATTGGTACATCGTCTGGGTGGGAGAGCGCGCAGTAGGTAGAGCAATGAACCACGAGGAAGCGGAGCAGACAGCGCAGAAATTCATTGCTAGCAATAAGTTTTGGCAAAAGCATCGACAAGCGGTATTAGCTGCCTACGCTGATTAAAACTACAGGATTACGACACAGACTCAGGGCGCTTGTACCACTACATACAAGCGCCTATTTCAATTAGAGGTCGAAAATCAAACAATGCCAATTATCACTATTACATTCAAGCATCAGCAAGCCAAACCACCGAAATATACTTTTGGAGATCGGATATCCGTAAAAGACAACTGCGCTCCCAAGGATTGGTTAACAGGGGAAATAGTTGGATTGACGCTAGAGCCAGAAGTATTCCAACCGTGTTGGTGGTACAGCGTTAAGCTAGCGTTCCCTCCAGGCTACACAGAAGAATACCAGGAAGACGAGTTAGTGCTAGCAACAGAAATGCAAGAGCAGCTTCTTCAAGAAAAAGCTCCAAGTTCACTTCCCAAGTTCCAGCCAGGAACGCGAGTTAAACTGAACGCTGAAAGCGGATTCAACAACTTAATAAGAGACTTTGCCATAGTAGTAAGCTGCAAGTATGTCAGTAACGAATACTGGTCAGGTTGGACATACAAATTGACAAGCAAAGATTTGACAAAGCCGATTGAAATTGGAGAGGTTTGGCTAGAGTTAGCGCCGTCCACTACGCCTTTATTAGCGATAGAACAGCCGTCTGGAACTTCATAATCTATTAGTAAGGAGTTTAAACTAATGACGAATTCAACCTTAATGCTGCACTGCGGCGCTTTTGGTGCTGTTCGTGCTGACCTAGAAGCAGTAATTACCCCCGAAGATACTCCAACGTGGACTCCAATTCCTCATACAGAGATTGTTGATGCAGTAATAGCGTCAGCTAGTAAAGTGGAATTAAGTGTGAAACGTGAGTTTTATGGACTGTCTGGAAAACAAGGCTCTCCTGTTTATGGAGCGCGAATGTTCGGCGTGATTGATTTCGAGAATGGAACTTCAGACTACGGTTACAGTGTTGGGTTTCGTAATTCTCACGACAAGACAATGGTTGCAGGAATCTGTGCGGGAGCGCGTGTAATGGTGTGCGATAATCTCGCACTATCTGGAGACTTTGCGGAAAAGCGTAGACACATTCCAGGTAACAACTTCATTCGGTTAATTCGAGAGGCTTTCACACTGTTGCCTAAGCAATTAGAGAACTTAACCAAGAACCTTGACCGACTGAAAATCGAGGGGATTGATGATGACACTGCCCAAAGGATAATTTGGAATGCTGCACTCGTTGGCGCGATCGCGTCTTCTGAAATGATTCCGGTCTGGGAGGAATATCAAACCCCTACATACGAGGAGTTTGCGGAGCCGACAAAGTTCAACCTGCTGATGAGTTTCACCGAAAAGCTCAAGCGTTACAACAGTAATACCAAGGTAGAACAAACATATCGCCGGCTGGCTGATTTGTTTGAGCTTTAATTCACAACAGCAAAAGGGCGCTATAGATTCCACATAAGGAGCGCCCTGTTTCTAACTATGAGACTCCACAAATGCTGAATAAAGCTTTGAGGTTGTTGAGGGTATTTCATGATCTAAAGCAGAAGGATTTGGCTGAGAAACTAGGGGTATCCAAGTCATATATTTCCGAGATTGAATCAGGAAACAAGACACCAACACTTGCCCTACTAGAACGCTATACAGAGGTGTTTGAAGTGCCAACTTCGTCAATCTTGTTCTTGGCAGAAAACTTGGATGGCGACAGAGAAAAGATGGTGACATTCGTACCCTCAAAGATCCTTACCCTGCTCAATTGGGTAAAACAGTCTAGGCCTGCTCATATCAAATAATCATGGGAAAGATTTATGACAACACTACCTGGGAGCTTCAAGTTATTAGACGTTCCTCTACCCCCAATGCTGCTTTCGATGGCAGGAGTTAAGGGAGAGAGCCGATTTGTCGGGTTGTTTTATCGCTCTAGCAAGTCAACTTGGACTGATGGCAGAGGTAGCGCCACATTCCCGTTTTATACCGTTTGGCAGCCATACATTGAGCATCTGGCGATCGCTATGCATCTATTTAACGCTCACTTAGGGGCGGATGACCTCGAAGCAACCCACGTTTTGGTATGTGATCGCCTTGATTTGAAAGTATACGTTGCCCCCATAGAAGAAGCAATGCAGTTTCTAGATAGCCAACATCCACCTCGACAACCGCTTACACAGGAGGAGTGGGAGCAAATAAAAGTGCTGGTGGCACAACAACCCCAACTCGACATGAGTCAGATGCAAGACCTGGGAATGTTCGAGATATTTACGCCGCCTAAACGCGAACACAAAGAAGCGGCGTTGCAACTGGTGCAATGGCTAGATCAGTATGTTAACGAGGCTTTAATCCTAAAATGTTTGGATACAGCTAACGCTGGAAGCTACAAGGCTATGCTAGCGTTTGAGGCGTTTAAAGGGCGGTGTGAGTAATACCTAAACTCATACGTTCGGGAGGAGATTGGTGAGCAGCGCTCCGCTCATCAGCCAAGCCATATACGCTAAGAGGACAAAAAAACCTCTTTTTCCAAGTAGTCAAATTATCAAAGGCTACATCACCAATTCCCCCAGGGTTAGAAATTATTTCTAGCCCTTTTTTGATTAATAGGAGTCCCTTTCATGACCTCAATCAAAGATAAGATTGCTCCTGTTGATTGCCCCGGTAAATGGGGAATTAGTACGCCATTGTCACGCAGTAGAAGCGGGAATTTGTAGAGAAGATAACAAATTTGAATCACGACTAGAAAAGAGGAAGGGTTTTAGTAAATCGAAGAATGTTTAGCTTAGTATTAGCTGACTAGTAACTTGTAAATTCAAAAAGTTTTTTCTGGGAGAAATTAGAGGACTAAATGATGAATAAGAGCCTAGACTAGGTACAATATTATCAAGCTCACTACCGTCATATTTACCTAAAAGCCAAGACTAAAGGTAAGAAGGTATTACGTAGAGACATTGAGAAGCTCAACGAGAGAATAAGGCAGTTGAAAAGAACTTCTACAACCGCTACTTGAAACTAGTTGAGTAGTTGTAGAGGCGATTATTGATGACCGCTAAAGCGCAAGAGTGAAGCTTCTGTAGTTTTACCTTTCTGGTTACATCAGCAATTTTTGTACACAGTGGAGAAAAGATTATGCCGTTTGACTTTGATAGCGACGAGTATACTGCACCTAAGACAGAAAGTTTGCCGATTGCTCAAGTCTTTAGCCCTTACTTGAGCAAGAAGACAAGAGCATTGCAGCCCTACGGATTTGGCATAACTGTTGATAACGCAGAGTCCGTTAATTTTCAGCCAGATGAGAGCTTCAAGTTAATTGATTACACCTTTGAATCTGGCGATACTAGCCCGGTCTATCTAACTACAAAACCAAGTTTGGTAATTGTGCAGCGTAGCAAAGTGATGGCAGAAATTAAAAAGGGCTACCCAGATGAAGGCAGGGTAGTGGAAGTGCCAACAGGAGAATGGGACAAAAAAAAGCACAAACCAATCCAACGCCACATAGTATTTTTTGTAGGTAAAAATAAGCAACTGCTTCATTCCACTCCTTTAGTATTCACTCCCAAAAGTGCAGCGTGGGGAAGCTTTGATAATCATTATGCCCTTAGAGAACGGGGGCGACTAGCAGGAGGGTTTTGCTACGAACTACAAGAAGCGTATACAGTAAGCAAAGGACAAAAAGGACGTAGGATGAATGCTTTATTCTTTGCTCACGGGATATTTTCAGTAACGCTCAAGGACGAAGAACGGGGTGAAGACACCAACACTGCTTTGGTATGTGCTACAACCGACCATGAAATTCCTACTACTGCAAACTGGCAGAACTTCTTAATTGAAACAGGCTCTCCTGAGTCAAACACTATTCTGGCAGTATTTGAAGAGTACAAAGATTATTTCAACAAAAGTGCTGCACAATCTCTAGAGTTTAACGAAGTTGGTGGGATAACAGAACCAGAAATACGCTATTCGGAAGATGGAAGCGTTAGTTGTAATTTCTTATTAACTTACTATCGTAACAACGAGACATTTCAACTATTTTGCAGTGCTAAAAACGATTTAGCAGAGCAGGCTGCTAGCGCAGACAACGCTACTGATTATCGAGTTAAAGGTGTTAAAGAAGGCAACATCATCATGGTCAAGAGCTTGGAAGTGGGAGTAGCTTTTTAGCATTCACCAGATTTTGTTAGCTTTTTCCCAAGCTGACTTTTCTAACGTTAGCTTCTAGAACTTGCACACATATAACCGTAGCGCTGCTTGGAGATAAATTGCTACTCCAAGCAGTGTTCATGCCCAAACTCCACATTGTTTGTCAGCTTAGTAAGAAGATAAAACGATGAAATACTTCTTGGTTGAAATCACTGAACGCAATGGCGAGAAAGAGTACACTGCTAAATGCCTTGCTCAATGTCCAAGTAAGCAAAACCCCAAGTTAGTTGCTGAAGCAATCGCTGTTAACTGGTATGAAAACTATCTTGATGAAGACCCTTATGACCGCGACTCATTTTGGTTTGAAGGTGGTGCAATTGCTGTAGAGGTAGGCAGTGTGTATGAACTACCCAAACAGCACTATGACCTACTCAACCTCTACTTGTCTGACTTGACCCCCTCTGATACCGCTATTGCTAAGGCAATTGACTACAAAAGTGCTGCTTTGAGTTACCAGGGGGAGAACGAAAATGTCTAGTCCGCAACTGAATCCGAAGCAACGTCGATGGCTCTCCAAGTTCTTGTCAGAGTATCCCTGGTATGAATTACGTAAGGTGCGTGAGGGTTTAGGGGGCGATCGCATTGTTGTACTTGAGGGAACTGAGCGATTGCCGTTACCAATAATTCCGGAATTTGTAGAGGCGCTTCCGGGTTATCGCTTGCATACTTTGGAAGTGAAACTTCGTAAGTACGGAGATAGTCGACTCACTGCTGCCCACTCCACTCAAACTATTTATCCATACTGCAATGTTGAAGGGCAGCCAAAGAATACTGAGCTTCTAGGTCAGCTTTCTCTACCAATTCCTGCCGCAGTGTTGGAGATTCCACAAGCGACCAACCCAGTTGTTGTCACCTGGAAGCAAAAGCAAAAGGTGAAACCAAAGCAGGGTACACAGTTGAGATTGCCTGTAACAGGGCTAGAAGCAAAAGTATTTCAACTACGCCAAGAAAAGCGTCCGCATTTACCTCCGGTTTCAAGTCAGGAATTGCTGGCAGAGAAAGTTAGCGCTTGGAGTCAACGAGATAGCAGTGAAGTAGAACTTCCCCAGGTTTTGACTGATTTACTCCTGGATCAAAACGCTGATGCTCAAGAGTGGCAGTCAGCAATTGACCTTTTCGGTGTGATCGGATTGCCTGGGACAATGATTTATGTAGACGGTATACCCTGGTTTAGAGAATGCTCCGGCAACCCAGTATCGACAGTATCGACAGCGGCGGCAATCGTGCTATCTAAGGCTTGGAATAAAGCTACAAAAGTTACAGTCAGAGCATTTAATTGAGGCTACTGCTCCTTGGAAACAAAGGGTATTTCCTCCAAGGAGCAGCTTCTATTCCCTAGCTTTAAAAAAGTAAATGACAAAACCACTTGGTTACTACGTCTCTGCTCCTAGCGGCACAACTGATGCTGCTATAATCACAGAAATTGAAGACCGCTACGGCTCTCAGTTGGAAAACCTAACTCCAGCCCAAAAATCTGCTTGGCTAATAGCACTGATGTCTGAAGCTATTGAACCGGAGGGGATGGAGGTTAATTACAGCATTGATGATATTCCTGATGCAAAACAACTTTTTGACTTAAGCTATAGAGCAAAATTATGTTTGTGCAACGCGCTCATTAACAAGCTGCTTCTCTATAGGAGTCAGTGATGAAAACATTTGCCTCATTGTTTTCCGGCGGGGGCGGTGTCGAGATAGGAGCATTAAGGGCGAGTCGTATCAATAACACCTCGCGCTCTAGCGAGATTTCAAACTTTTCCCGATAGCTATCAGCTACCAGCCAAAAGAACATTAGCAAGTCGTGTAGTTGGAAATGCTGTACCCCCACTAATGGCTGAAAAGTCGCTGTTAGAAATTAAGCAGGTTTGCTAGCTAATCGGCGCACAAGCTGGAAAGCAACTCTTTTGCCAACAAATATCTGTGTTTTATCTCCGGACAAAATTAACAACAAGTAAAAACATTGGTCAGGAGAGCAGATATTAATCTCACGAAAGCTATTAAAAGTATACACATGGAGGCATTATGTCAGTTCAAGCGTCTCAACAAAATCTCAGTAGTATTGAATCGATCCGTACCTATCTTAAAGAAATTGGACGTATACCTCTATTGACCCCTACAGAGGAAATTCAGTACGGTAAGCAGGTGCAACAAATGATGTCTTTACTGAAAGTCAAGGAAACGCTAACAAAAAAGTTGTGCCGTGAACCCGTCTTAAGCGAGTGGGCAGCGCAAGTAGATATGTCTGTTGCAGAATTGCAAGAGGCAATACGCCAAGGGCAGCAGGCAAAGCGTCAGATGATTGAGGCGAATCTGCGCCTGGTGGTAGTAATCGCCAAAAAATATCAAAAGCGTAATCTTGAATTGCTTGACTTAATTCAAGAAGGTACAATAGGTCTTACAAGAGGCGTAGAAAAATTTGACCCTAGTAAAGGGTATCGGCTTTCGACATACTGTTTTCACTGGATTCGCCAAGCAATAACCCGCGCGATCGCTAACCAATCCCGCCTAATCCGGTTGCCAATCCATGTGTTAGAAAAGCTTAACAAAATCAAAAAGGCACAACGCCAGCTTTCTCAAACGTTAGGATACACCCCAACAGTTTCAGAAATTGCTGAACAGTTAGGATTGACATCAAAGCAGGTGCGACATTACTTAAAACAAGCTCAACAGCCTACCTCTTTAAATATGCGTGTTGGAGAGGAGCAAGAAATTGAACTAGGCGATCTACTAGAGGATACAAGAGAACGTCTAGAAGATTTGAATATTCAGTCTTGTTTGTCTACCGATTTAGAAAGCTTGCTGGCACACTTAACATCTCAGCAGCGCGAGGTAATGATTTTGCGCTTTGGTCTTGCTGACGGACAACCTTTGACACTTGCAAAAATTGGCGCTCGCTTAAACCTAAGCCGCGAAAGAGTGCGCCAAGTTGAGAATCAGGCGATAAACCGACTACGACAATATCCAAAGGTTGCAGAGAAGCTAATTGATTATTACCAGTAGTATAGGAATACTCCAAATCAACGTTGAATGATTGCCTTTGTGAAGTTTTTCTCTAACGGCGATCACTGTTTAAGGAGTAATTCTTGGGCTGAATTAAGAAACAAAAGGCTGAGAAGCGTTTTAAGGAGCGTTGGAATACGCGATTCCGTTGGCGGAACGTGCTCCCAAGGGGGTTATCGCCTTGTAAAAAAACATATTTTCTATAGTTGAGAATAGAGGATAATAATGTGTTAGAACCACTCCAACAAGATAGATTAGAAGCACTATTGACTGCGCTAATTGGCGTTCCCAGAAAATCAGAACGCTCTCATGCAACAGAACTAATTAATTTTCTGGAGCAGAACTATGAAATTGAAGCGGTGGCTTTCGCTGTAGCGAAGGCAAGTTGCCACCAAAAGGCATTTGGTGAAACATCTGGAACGAAGGAACTGCTAAGTTGGGCAAAAGAGCATCTGAGTTGTGCTGATTTCGAGCAAGCAATGAATTTCTTTTTGGGGAGATAGGCGACCCTTCGTAATCAAGCAATAGATCCTAGTGAATGCGGAATTGTTCGGATTGGGGCTTGAATCGAAAGCTTGAGCGCTTACTAATTAGAGCGATCGCCCAAAGCCTTGATTGCCTTGCTGTTGTTTGTGGTTACCCCCTGGCTGAGAAATCTGCACTTGTTTTTGTTGCTGACGTTGCTGGTTAATATTAGCCAACCTTTCTTGCATTGGTGATGAGTTTAGCACAGTAGCGAAAGAGCGCATTTGGGTTGAGAGAGGAGATTCATCCCACGCCTGATAAACTTCACCAAGTTTATCCCACTGTTTTAGCTGAGTTTCCTTCTGCTCTTTTTGAGCTATTGACTGGCTAATCGAACCCGTAGTTTGTTGGACTTGGGCTACAGCTGCATCATATTTACCGTTCCAGATCCGAAACAGGTTTTTCTGCATCGATTCAACCACAGATACTTGCTGTGCCTGGAGTTGCCAGAGTTCATTAATTTGGGTGACAAGCTGCTTAATTTCATTTTGGATAATCTGCCGCTCGGCAATTGCTGGTGGATGTGGTGGTGCTGATTTAAAGTGGTCTGCTACAGCTTGATGAAGTTGCAGGAAATCTCGGTCACTAAGTTGATTCACCTGCCCAACAGTCGCCAGTTGCTTGTGATTAGCCTGCAAGTCTATTTGCATCACTGTCATAGCTTTGCCCTCTAGCGGCTTTCCTTGCTTAAACTCATTTGCAACTTCACTAATCCGGTTGAGATAATTCTGAGTTTTGTCTAATGCTCTAGCTGCCCTGTACCAATCCCGCAATGTATCCATTGAGGGACTAGAGGGCTGCAATATGGCAAGGAACTCTCCAGTTTGTTGGTCGACTCGATCTACAACTTGCTGGAAAATCTGCATCGGAGTCGAGGAGAAATTGCTTAAAGTTTCAGTAATGTCAGGGACGAAATTTTGATTCTGCACTGAAGCTGAAACTTGCTTAGTGCTGCTCAAAACATTGAGGGTCGCTTCAGCAGTTTTGTTTACCTCAGTATGAGGCATAACATATTTTATCTTTGTAGATGTCTGAGGTATAGCTTGTGACTGGGCAGAAGCTAAGTTTGACTCAACATCAAACAAGTTTAACTGGACTCCAATTGGCTCCTGATGTTGTTTTGACTGAAGCTCCAAGAATGGAATCTGCGATTGTACAGTCTTGGTAGCTACTGATTTTTGGTTAGTCGGAGTGGAAGTAAGGTTAAGCGATCGCTCTAAAAAATGTGTAGGGTCGGGGTGAACAGCGTCTGGTTTCGTTACTGAAGATTGTTCTACCCGTTCAATAGTAGGAGTTGTTGGATAAGGGGCTGGTGGCTCCAACTTCTGGTCAGGGTCAACTTGTACTGGTTGTAATGGCTCCTTCGCTTGGAGCGCAGATAAAGCAGCTGGAGCAAAGCCTTGGTCTAGCAGGTTTTTGGAGAAGGTTTTGCCAAACTCTTTATCATGTCTACGATATTCACCACCAGTTAGCGGATTTTGAACAGCAGTTTCAGTTAAAGATAGTTGCCCAGCAGCAGAAACATTAAAAACCATCTCCGCATCAATGAACAAATCACCAGAGCTATCCTGCAAAAAGTGAGTCAAGTAGAGTTCTGATCCCTGTCGTTCAATAGACAAAGGGATGTACGGTTTATTCTCAACCAAAAGATGAAAATCTTCTCCCTTCAATATCTCTGCCGCTAATCCTGCTTGATGCAGTAGTTTGGCAATATTCTTCTCAGCGCTGCCGTGCTGATTGTCAGACGTAGCTATCTGTTTAGATGATTGAGTGCTGTGTACGTCAAGCGGTATTGCGGTCGTAGCCGTAGGCGCTTCGAGAACTGGGTCTGGTTCTGAAAGCGTAGATGAGTTAGGTGATCGCAATTCACCTAACTCGGAAGACCGCTGCAATAAGGTGTCACTACTGAAACCGGGACTATTTGGCTCAACACTTAGGCGCTCGGAATCAGTATTGTCCAAGGCAGCACTGTCTGTATTAAAAGCTTGTTGGAAAGCGTTTCGAGTTGAAGCTGTAATCTGAGGAGTACCTTGAATTGGTAGGCGCTCAATGTCTGGATTGATGGCATTGCACGGCTGCCATGATTGTAATACTTGCCCCAGTAATTCTCTGGCAACATTTTTGTGACTGGCAGCACCCAATCCCCACTTCTTTAAGATGTAATCTAAAACTTCATCGGTCACTTCTGCCGGAACTATGACTGTCATGATGCTTTGAGACTTGGTGTTACTGCCTTCACGCACTGATTCAGTTTTCGAGACAAAATCCCCAGTCAGTGCAAGTAGTCCCTCATCTTTGAAGTACAGACCTCCTTGAGATGTAGCTTTAGGTGTCTTGAGTACAATACCTCCAGCGTTTCCTTGTCTAATATCGGCAATGACTGTTAAATTCTGATCCTCAGTCTGCACAATTCCTATTTTCCCAGTAGCCTCAAACAGAAATTGCTCAATTACTTCTAGTGTCTCAAGCTTGACAGGCTTTACATCTAGGTCTTGTTCTGGCTCGAAGCCCCGTCGCAACAAGTAGACCGGATGAACTTGCCCTGCATTATCAGTGACTTGAGCAAATTTACCAGTTAGCTGTGACGAAAGGACTTGACCGCTGACCAGATAGCGCTTTTCCTTCGCTTCAGTCTGCCGCTGGTCAAACAAGTTATAAATCGAGCTTTCTTCTTTAAAGTTGAGGAAGCTGGAAGCAGTTTCAACTGGTTCAAGAAATTGTTTTCTATCCTTAAGCAGACTATCTAGCCTAATTGACACAGAACGGACACCATCAACAACCAAAAGTTTTAGCTTCCAGTTACTAGGAGACGCTGGATTATTTGCCCTATTTTTCTGCTCTACCCCCGCTACTACACCATATAGAAAATTTTTAGTTTTAGTATCTATGAGACGAACCCCCTGCCCTACAGGAAATTGGCTCAGTAATTGCGAGACATCCTCACAAGTAGATTGGGCAATGCGTTGGTCTTTAGCCAGTTGAAATTTTTTGCCGTTCAAGTCTAGTTGAGCTTTACTCAGTTGCGTCCGTAACTTATCAATCTTGGGCTGCTGTTGTCCAAGTTGAGTTTTGAGTTGGTCAGTTAAGGTTGTATTATCAAACGTTGTAGCTCCTTCTAGACGTTGCTGCAAATCACTAGAAACTGCTAATTGAGCGTCAAGTTTCTGTTGATATTTCCCTACCCGCCCACGTACAACATCAATTTCTGCCTCTTTAACCTTTGTGTGATTTTCTAGAAATTCCCCAGATGAATTGCGTAGTTGCTTTACCATTTCTTGAGTGCGCTCTTGCCCCTTTTCTCTAACATCCGAGCGCTCGTAGTCGTCGTGGTCAGCTAAATCTGAGATCACTTCAAACCCTAATTCAGAGCGAACAGCATTAACAACTTGCAGGGTTGTATTTGGTTTAGCCCCAGTCTTTGCTTGGACTTCAACTAAATAGGCTGGTTTAGTAAATGGACTATCAATATCAGGAGAGCCAGGATTTAGGACAAGCCGCGCCACTGGTTCAGCTTGCAAGTCTATCTTTTGGGCTTCTAGTTCGTTTTCACCCAAAGCAATTTTTTGGGCAAGGAACTCCTTATACTCTAAAGTTAATGTGTCATAAAGCCACGCCTGACGAGTTAAAGAAGGGTAAGGATTCTCCGGTGTTGGCGGCTGATCACTGGTAAGGATTACCGCACGTCCAGTCACTTTCTGGATCGCCTTGGGATCACTTAACTCCTCGCTTTCACCAAGAGGATAATCTAAATCTGCATGGAGTTCTATGTTTTGCTCCATCAAACTAGCGGCGACTTCATTGCCGTAATCGTTGACAAAATCGGGCATCTCTTTCAACCCGAAGCTAGAAGAGCGGTTGCCCGTTGTATTCGCCTTTAGGTGGCTCATCTTTTTCATTAAGATTGCCACCGCTCGTTCTTCAGTAGGTAAATCTTGACCTACTACAAGCTTAAAGATAGGTAGTCCGAAAGTACCATCGTACTGACCCCACTGTGGTTGTCCTAATTCATTCAGCCTATCTGGTGGATGTTTTGCAGGATCAACTTGTCCACTACGGTGTGATCGCCCAATAGATTGCTCGACTTGGTTAACATCTAAATGCGGCTGCACAATGTACATCACTCGCTGCCGCTGGTCTGCTACAGTCCGCGCAGCATGAAGCGAGTAACCAGTTGTGGAATTCGTAATTACAGCATCTACTCTGCCATTTTGAAAATCATCCATCACCTGCTTCTTTTGGGCAGTACCATGTTCTCTAGTCCCATAGGTGACGACTCCAGCTGCCAGTTCGTTTGCTGATTCGTATTTCAGGATATTGGTGCGCCCTGTAATTTCCCCAATTGAATGTCCAGCGTCTTCAATCTTTTGCTTAATGTAGTCAATCGGTGAGATTGGTAGCTGGCTCCAATCAGCAGCAGCGATCGCAGCTTCGGCTCGGTTAAAGGCGGTAACTCCTATTTCCCCTAATTCCTTGTCAGTCAAACGGTGAGAGCGAGTTACTTGTTTTCCAGTCAGTTCATCTAGATATGGTTCAGTAATTTTAATACTGCGTGACTTTTCCAGGTAGCGGCTGAACAGTTCCCCAGCGTTGATATTGATGGTATCCCCAACTTTAATCCGCTTCATCAGCGGCAAATCGGGGAACTGGGTATTATGCGCGTCTGCTAGTTCATTGTGAGTATCAATGAAGTTCTTGATAGTTGACTCCATCGTATTAAACAGCATAATGATCGGCTTTCGCCCTTGTTCAATATCAGCAATCACAGCGTTTGCCGTCTCCTCAGCTTTTAGACCCAAGGTAGTGACGGTAGTAAGATTGTGCAAGACACTAGTGAAAATTACACTTGTTGCCCCAGCATCACCCAGTGCTGGATTTTGTTCTTGTGCAGCTTCCCCAGCAGCAGCGAAGTCAGCGCTGATTTGTTCAACAGCCTCGTTTTTTATCTGGTCGAAGCGCCAGATTAAGTTTAGGATTTTAGAGTTATTTTCGGCAGTCTGCAAGGAAACTGGAACTTTAGAAACGCCAAACTCAACTCCCTCATAAGACTTTTCACAACGGATACAGCCACCACTCTCTGCCCACATCGAAAACACCATCTGTTGCAGGGGTACGCCGCCAGCTTTGAGATGTTCTGTAAATGTGTCTTTATCTGGGGCTGCCAGCTTTAGATCAGTTGTTTCGTAAAATAGCCGCGATGCAATAATTGGATCTTTGATAGCAGTAGCGCTAGAAGCTACAAATCCTTGTGTCTGAGTAACTAACTGTTGAAAAAACTCAGTACAAGAAGGTACATAGGCCTTGCTCTGCTCCCTTGCTGTTTCAGCTTTAGTTTTAGGGCGCGTTTCCCCCGCTGCTCCTCCCGCTTTATGGCTCTCGTCGAGGATTAGAAAACTGCGCTGGGCGATCGCACTTAGTAACTCCCGTCGGTCAACACTAGCTGGACCCGTTAGCTGCCCGTAAGTAGTAAAAACACAATCGTGCTGCCCAATATTACCCAGTTGGGCATATTCTTTAATCTTGTTACCGTGATTTTGAGGAGTACGAATCTCTCCTATTTGCCTGCCATCAGTTGAGCGCAGCGATATATTAAGGTCATTGTTTGTAATTAGG
Organism: Chroococcidiopsidaceae cyanobacterium; assembly: GCA_041748755.1. Taxonomy (GTDB): domain Bacteria; phylum Cyanobacteriota; class Cyanobacteriia; order Cyanobacteriales; family Chroococcidiopsidaceae; genus JAHHHE01. The sequence continues at coordinate 14,735 of JBGTCQ010000185.1, forward strand.
GGGTTGAAGTTGTTGCCAGTATCTACACCATCCCGCGCCAAAATATCAGCATATAAAACTGAATCAGCTGTCACAATTGTCGGGATCATTCCTTGCTGTTGTGCATACCGCGCTAGACCACAAATAATCCGCGTTTTGCCAATCCCAGTGTCGTGTCCAATCAGGGTAGCTTTGTTCTCAAACTCGTGGTTATAAATAGATAGAGCTAACGAATCAATTTGTTCAGCCGCATAATGTTTAAACAATTCCTCTTGAGATGGCTCGTTTAATTTGGTGCGTACATACTCGTCTACGCTCATTCCAGTTGTTGCTTCAATCTTGTCAAAAGCGTTCTCTAACCCTTTAAGAGAAGCAGCAGGAGCTAAAGTTGAAAGCGTTGATGCTTTGCTTCTTGGTTGATAAGCAACTTGGTTTTCAATATCTTGTCCTGGCAAAGCCTCTGACTCAGTGGGAGTTGCTGGTACTGATTCACTCATAGCGGTTAGTCCTGAAAGTAGTGCGGGTTTGCGTCCATATTCATCCACGTCAACCAGTCGATTAAATTCATGTCCTCTAGATAGTTCAGACCTTTCTCTATAAATGGATGCGGAACTATTGGAAACTCCCGCACTCCTTTCAGGCATTGCTGCTGTAGCTCTTGATAATTCATCACCAGGTAAGAAGCCATCTGCTTCGGTGTTTGCTGCTTCGAGAGATTGTTTAGATACATTGGTAGATACTGGTTTATCTCCTGCGCCACCCATGCCTGCGCTTCCAACTCCTCTTGAGGGTCGTGGCTCAGTAACCAATCTTTGATTGATTGTTCGACCAGCCATTCCACCCGTCGCGTCAGCAGAAGAAAGTATTCCTCTTTGCTCTCTATTTGGCTCAACTGTTGTGGAACTAGCACTGTTGTCCACAGAAGGGGCGGCGCTTCTGGTGAATTCGTCTCGTATGTCGGTGTCCACCGACGACCCGGCATAAATTCCTCGTAAGGTAGCTCCAGAATTTCGGCTCGGTTCATGGTTGTGCTGTTGCTGTACTGCATGGATTAATACCTCTTTTAGTGCTTCATAACTTTCGTATCTGCGCGGTGGCTGAACACCAGGGAGTTTGAGTTGCGTTTTGCCAATTCCCTCAATCACAATCACGTCAACTGGGAATGATGTCCCCTGCTTGCGATACAGGCTACCCGCTAGAGAGAAGTGGTCAGTTACCTTATATCCTGCATCTTTATACAACCAGCGATAAAATCCTCTGGTCAATTGGGTGTTGTACCGTTCTGTGCGCGATTGCTCGTCACCCATTTTGCCGCCAAGAATCAAGACTGCTCTGCCCTGTGGCTTCATCAAGTCGAGTGCAGTAAGCGCGATCGCATGATCTAGTTGGCTAGTGGTAAGCAATCCCCGACGAAATGTTTGAACTCGCCCCTGCGTGTCTTTTAGTGAACCAAAGGGCGGGTTTGTAATAATCCGGTCTACAGGTTCGACAGCAGGCAGAAATGTTGAAGCATCCTCACTTGTTACTGTAAATCCTTGCACCCGCAGAGCGGCTGCACGGTTGGGATTTAGTTCATTTACAATTGCTTTATCGAGAGCGGCAAGTAAGAGTAGCGCCCCGTTCCCTGCCGTTGGTTCGTAGACTGTTGTTTCTTGATTTATTCCGGCGAGTTCCCCGGCTAAAAAAGCAATCGGCACAGGTGTACTGTAAGCTTGCTGTAGTATACTTGTACTGGTACGGGTATTCAGTCCTGGTTGACGATCATACAAGTCCAGGCATTGCTCCCAGGCTCGTATTGGATCTGTTATGCGCTCAACCATTTGACGGGCTGCCTGGATTAATCCCTGCTCTACAGATTCATCCACGAGCTTGGCTCTGGGTGTACCTGGAGCAATCTTTTCATTGAGGATCGATTCGGCAAGCGATCGTGCAGAAGTAATCGTTGCAAATTTCTCGCCATTGACAAAACTATCAGCGAAGGCTGCTACTAATTGCTGCAAAGTGTCTACAACCTCACAGTGATTATTTGGATTAAATTCTAAAGAGGATTAACAAAGAAGGTTGACTGGAACTTGAGTTGAAGCTGGAGAAATAGCATAAACGACTTCTCCATCCCAGCGCATCTCAATTAAATCTGGTTCAGTGTTAGCAGAGACAGGCACTTCGTAACACTTTACGCCATCTTCAATTCGCAGCACCTCAATTCCATCAAAATACATTTGAATGGTTTTCGGCTGGTTCACGATTTGTTTGATAAATGCTGATTGACCGTGCGCTTAACTTACGGCTATCTGAATTTTTGCACTGTGCTAGAAAGTAAGTCAATCCAGCTTTACTTTTCGCAATATTAAATTTTTAAGCTTAACCCTTAGAAACCGAAAAGCTGATTTTAGCAATAGTGCCAGGACAGTTTAGAGAATTTTGAAGCTTACGACCTTTACGGGAGCGAGGGGGTAAGAGTTCGCAAGATAAACTTAGTAATTTCTATTTAGATATACAGTGAGCCAGCGTGTTGTTATTCGGTAGAGTACACCGAAAGGTATTACTGCAATATTTTTGCCGCTAAAACCATTGCTAGCTAAGTGAAGCAGCCTGTTTATTTATCAGATTGTCAAGTTTTTTTACAAAAAAACTTGACAATCTGATGGTAAAAAATTAATCTAATTAAGAATAGGTCTTTATTCGCGGCAATGTTGAAACATCGAGTAACGACGGCAGAGCACATACGTAGACAAATCAAGGAAGCTGAAGGAAAGTATTGGCGGCAGACTGATTTCTCTTCGCTCCCACCTGCTGCTGTTAACCAAGCCCTTTCCCGCTTGGCAAGGACTGGAGAGCTAGAACGAGTAAGCAAAGGGCTTTACTACCGTTCTCGAAATACTAAATTTGGTCACACTCGACCTTCTTTAAATGAAATTCAACAGCTCCCAATCAAACAGCAGTTACATCCTGCGGGCGTAACTGCTGCCAGTTTGTTAGGTTTCACAACCCAAAATTCTATACAGGGGGAATTTGCTATATCAGCAAACAGCGCTCCTCGCACAATTATAGGTAACCGCGCCCGATTGCATACCCGCAGACCTACAACTTGGGACGATTTGTGTGCAAATGACGCTGCTTTGTTAGATTTCCTGCGGTTGAAGGGAAGATTAAGTGAATTACCTCCTACCGAAACTAAGCGGCGACTACTTGCTTACTTTAAAGAGGGTGAGCGCTTTAAGCGGTTAGCAGAAGTTGCAGAGACAGAACCTCCTAGAGTCAGAGCAATGATTGGCGCAATTGGTCAGGAAATCGGAAAAAATACTAAAGAACTAGATTCCCTCCGCCGGAGTCTAAACCCAGTTTCTAAATTTGATTTTGGTACTTTACGAAATCTCCGTTACGCGAAGCAATGGCAAGCTAAGTGAAACTATACGAATCTGATGATTTTATTGATGCGATCCGGGCAGCTCATGACTTCTTTCCTCATCTGTCCCAACAATTTATCGAAAAAGATTATTATCTTACTGAGGCATTAAGAACCATTGCTACACTATACCCTACCCAAGTTATTTTTAAAGGAGGTACTAGCCTTTCCAAAGGGTGGAAACTAATTAAGCGTTTTTCAGAGGATATTGATTTAGCTTTAGATTGTAATAAGTTTAATCCCCCCCTTGGTGCAAATAGGATTGATCAAGCATTAAAGGAAATTCAAGATGCAGTAGAGAGTGATCCTCGCTACTCTTTCCTGTCTAGCCAAAATGGAGGGAGAAGTAGAAGGGAGAGAGGAAAAAGTCTTACATCTGAGTTTAATTATCAACAGAACTTTTCGGGTATTAACGCCATTAAAAATAGTATTCTCCTAGAAATGGGAATACGTAGTGGCAATTATCCTACAACAGAGGTACAGCTATCTTCATATTTGGCAGAATTCCTATCTAAAGAGGGTAGAAGTCTAGGGGCTGAAGACGAAAGTCAATTTCCAATGTTATTAATGGAATTCAAGCGAACTTTTGTAGAAAAGCTATTTTGCATTCACTCTAAAGTAGCGCAATACCTGAAAGATGGAACGCCTGTAGGAGCGGATGCTAGACACTACTATGATCTTTTTTTTCTAGCTAAAGAAACTGAAGTGACAACTATGCTTCAAAGCGATGAATATGCTGATATCAAGCGAGATTGTCATAAAATTAGTAAAAAGCATTTTTTCAAGAACTATTTTCCACCAGTAAACCTTTCATTCTCCCAAAGTGAGGCGCTATTTCCTCCAGATAAATTACGCAACTATATCTCAGCCGAGTACGAGCAACAATGTAGTAATCTCTGCTACGACTATCATCCACCTTGGAGTGACGTAGAGGATTACTTTGAAAAATTACGTGCCGAACTTTAAGCAAAAAAGTCCAAAAATGTGAAGTAATAAAACTCCTATTAACTCGGCAATGTAAGTTTCAAAAAGGAATCCAGAAGTTTCAAGCGTTCCAGCCTAAAAAATCTCAGATCAATTATTGCCGGTTTAATAAAAGTAAGTAAAATGCTGATTAAGTAATTAAAATTAGGTAGAAATGCTTGCAATTACAAGCTTAAGCTAATCTATCTTTCAGACTTATAGTTATTTTCGGTCTGCTTGCTACAATTACTTCCTAACGCTTGCATCCATCTCAGTATAAACAGATCCGCTAGTCTTCTTCAAAACTAACAATTACAGAGTAAGTTTCTATATCTTGCCCCTGGTAACCAACCACAATTTACGTTTCGGAATCGTACATTCTTACTTTCCTGAGCAAATGTTTTCCGAAGTCACCATTAGTAGCAATTGCCTCTTGGTGTTCAGGAGGTAATACAACCTCTAGAGGGACAAAAATAACTATAAACTTCTTGATATCTTCCAAATAGCCAATTTGGATACAGCCCCTGTACCCAGGTTTGTTAACAGCAGTAATCTGTGACTGATTGTTAGTAATAAAGGTTTCAACTTCCTTTACCATCGGGCGAATTCTTTTCAACATAACTTTGATATTTCATTTTCTCAATTTTTTGATAGTTGACTGCCCAAGAGGTTTGTCGTGAGAGTTCCTACTTTTTAACTTCCTTGTATAACCCACTCTAATCCAGCAGTCATCGCTGCTTCAGGACTGTAATAGAGTTTCCGTTCGCCAAACACCGCACCACCATTGCTAATTAACCTGAACTGCCAGCAATGAGCTTCGGTGTAAAACACTATCAAAGTGCTACCCTCAATTCCAATAACTTGGTGAATAGTGGTTTTGCTCATGGCGATCGCCCTATCAGTTGAGTTGTAATTCGCATAGCTTCTAAATGAATTACGAAGTACAGCAGGAGTAAGTGCAAAAAAGGCTTACTCGCCAGACCAGTAGTAGCCCTTTTCTCCAGATCCACCACCTACCCATTCATAGGGAGTATTTGTTGTTTTAACGTGAAATCTGATTCGTCCAGGTCGTTCTTTAAAAAGTTCCCAATCTTCTGTTAACCCTTGCTTATAGGATTGCTCGGCTTTGCTCTCGTGAAGGGCAAGATATTGAGCGGTTTTAGCGCGACGTTCAGCAATTTTCCAATACCCACTATAAAAGTAGCCATTAGAGAAATCTTCTACATTAAGATTGTTACGACAAATAAGGTGAATTCCTATAACCTGTTTAGTCATTACAGTTTTAGATGTGGAACACAGACTAAGTAACCATTATTGCCATAGAACTGGCAGCGTCGGCATTCGGGTAGTTTCCGCATTTTTATACAGGGACTAACGTGAGGTTAAGTCAGTGTGACTCTGGGGTGAAGTTTGATCAGGGTAGAAAAATTTTTGCCCTATAGCCAAACCTAAAAGCATCCCAAAGAAACCACTTAGAAATGATGCAATTACAATTCTAATCAGTTTAGTTACCTGATGGCGTGAACTAGCACGAGCTTCTTGTTTGAGGATTAGGCTAGCAGCATTAGCACCAAAGGTAGGAGTTAACCCTTTCGTCAGAGCTTTTTCAGCAATTCCTAACATTACCGCTTTACCAGCAGCATGAGTTGAAATTTTGCCCATGACTTGGATTAACTCACCTAGCTCACCAGCCGTATAAACTTTACCTGGTTTCCAAAGTTCCTCTAATCGTTTGTAATGCAGAATTTGTTCCATTTCTAAGGCAACATACTGCATTTCTGCCTGTTTTAAACTGTCTTCACTCATTTCGTTTTCTGATGAACAAGACTACTGTCCTAATTTACAGTCAGAGGTTACTGATAGTTAGCATCGAAGGTTCAAAACTTTAGTCTGGAAAATATGAATCTGGGAATTGCGGTAACTTGCGATCGCACTGACAATGCCATCATCCTGGTGTTGTGACAGATCCCATCTGGCTTAGGACAAGCGATCGCCGTCGGAATCGACCAAGTAATAATCACGCTCCAGAAAATGACCAAGGGTGTCCACACTAAATAGTAAAAAGTGGTTCCGTTTGATGCTCGGTGCAGGTTGCCAAGTGTTAAGTTCAGCCAGTTCTGTAAAAGAGCGCGATAAGTCTCATCTCTTTCCCTGAGCAGTTTTAACCGCTTTTCTTCAACCTCTGCCCAAGCACGACTGGCTTTGAGCTTCTCAATCGCTTTCGTGTCAGAATCTTGTTCAACTCGAACATCAATCGTTTGCTTCTCCTGCTCAACTTTTTCTGTAACTAAGTTATCTACGAGTTGGTGGACGATTGAGGCAAGCTCTTCAAAGTCGGTTGGTCCGAGAAAGCTGGTAGTGTTCCCCAACTGGGGATTGAGGACTTTCCCTCAACGTATGCCTCCAGCCGCTCACCAAATTCAGTAAATAACTGCCTTTTTTGTTGCCGCTCTTTTAGATGTTGCGCTACTTGAGTCAGTAGCATCCGTTCGTACATCGCAGAAATTGCCTGACCACGTTTTGCTGCTAATTGTTTGAATACCCCCAGCAGATCATCGTCGGTAGCGATCGCGGCTGAACCAACCATGCCTAGAATTTCCTGCATATCCGCTTGCAAGTCAAATTCTGGCTTGGTACTACCAAAGTGTGCTGCTACTTCCTCATAAGTCTTGTTCTGTTGTTTGATCAACTTACACGCTTCTATGAAGCGATCGCCCTCAAGGGATGTATATTCGTCTTGGTCAGGCAGTCCGCAGATGTCCAAAATTTGGACAACTTCACTGAGCGGAATTCGAGAATTACATTGCTTGGAGGCACGAGCTAATAATTCAGAGATGTCTAGCAATTGGTCTTCAGCCTTAGTTTCGCCTGTTGTTTGTTTTGACTTACCAGTCCGCCGAAAGTGTGCTGTTGCTTGCTTATAAGTCTTACCCTCTGCGATTAACGAACGGCATTCTTTGAAGCGGTATACTTCATCTTCTGTATACTCGTCTTTTTGGGGCAATGCACAGGCATCTAGACAAGCAGAAATATCTTCAACTGAGAGATCCGCGAATAGTTCAGTGCGTTGATGCATGGTTTATCTCTATCTATTGAATTGGTGATTAATTTCTTGATTTGAGCAGTCACTTACTGATTCGGTTGATGAGGTAAGTGCTTGACTCTAGCCGTTAATGAATGAAAAGCTCTCCAAGGCAATACCCAAAAGGAGTCAATCAGTTTGACCTGTAACCAGCACTCGTTATCGAAACCATAGCCTAATCGCTCAATTTCTTGAACTGCCGCTAGCTCAGTAGGGGAATCTAGAGTATTCCGTACCCAATTGACTACCTCCCAACTAACAGTCCCGATTTTATTAACATCTTTGACAGTAAGCCCATTGTTGCAAGCGCATTGCTGCAAGCGATCTCGTTCAAGTTCAAGTCTTATTAGTTCAATCTTTAACTTCAATTCGCGTTCACTCAGACTTTCGGAGTGGGAGTCCAGTAGTTGTTGGTTCAAACTCTGGCGCATAGCTTCAATTCGCGCTACGCCTGCATCAGATAAATCCTCAGCTAATAGGAGATCGCGCTCCTTAATGCTGCATTTGACCCCAAATGCTTCATCGGCTAACTCGTAAACTGAGCGCTTAACCAGGGCTATTACTAGAGCTTGAGCTTTTTTATTGCCCTCATTCGCGCATTTATGCCAGTACAAAGCTGCGAGTTCTGGGGATACTGGGGCAATTGGCTTTTTAGAACCGTCAACTGGTAGGCTGTCGGATTTGGAGTTCAGTTCAGGAAAGGCTTTTACCCACTTTGATTGCAAAAAGCGTCGAATATAAATTTCTGGTTTATCAACGACAGCAGCAACTTCAGTTTGGCTGAACACATAACTTCCGTCTGGAAGCATAGCAACTTCTAAGGGGATGTCACTAATATGAATAGTGCGGCGCTGTGCCTTACAAGTTTGCGTTTTCATAGAGTCCTCAGTAGATGAGTTATCTGTTTCAAGGAGAGTATGACGTTTAAAGAAGCAGTAAGATATTTACTGCCTAACAATCACCTGGTCGCCAAAAGGATTAAAGGGTTTGCTGTCCTCTTCTGTTGCTGCTTCATCTACCACCTCAACAGCGCTTGGTTTAACTTCCTCGCTCTCTAAGGCAAATTCAGTTGTCATCGGTACTTTGTGAGAGAGCGCGTTTCTTGTAGAAACGAGAGAATTTGTAAGGACTGGTTCACCCGGCTCTGCTTTAGGAATAAGTCGACTTGCCACTGGATTTGTACTTTCGATCCGTTCGCGCAAGTATTGTTTGTGCAACTCCCACAGATAATTACTATCTTGAAGCGTCTGCACTATTCGTTCCGATGGAAAGTCTTTAGATAACAGAGCTAAGGTAGTCCAAAACGGTTTGAGTGCCGTCATTAACATCTGAGTTTTACCAAATGGACGCGCTGCCTCATCATTCAAATATTCCAGCATTAGCTCCTCTAGGCTCCCTGCTTCTACCGTGACTTGCAGCCGCAGGTTAAAAGTTTTGCTAGTTCGTTGCATTATTACCTCTTAATACTGATTACACTGCTGTGGGGATAGATTTGGCTCCGGAGGAAGTTTGATAACCCATACACATCTGTAAGCCTGGAACACAACACACCTGCTGCTGGCACTAAATTAAATGCCAAACGCACATCTTCTTCTAAGTCTGCTGACCAACAGATGTTGGCATGACTGTAGTTTTGAGCTAAGAACTGCCGCAGTTCTGGTTTAAAGTAATCAGCAGCGCCGCCACCGACAATGATTTCATTGACTTCACTAGCAATACTGCCGCGGAGAAAACGCTCTACCATTGCCCAGTATTCACCGCGAGAAGCTTTCAGCGCTTCTGTAATCTGTTCGACTTCTTCCGCTTTGCGCTCTGGATGCCTGGAGAGCGCCAGATGCTTTAAGTTTTTCGTCTTGATATCTTTACCAACGCGGTGAATCGTTTCCAGCAGTACCTGTTCCCGCTCCCTAGAGGCATAACCAAAAGTGCGGTTTTGCATCAGGTCAATTAGCCGAAAGAAGCCGATTGGCTCCGTATGTCCGCTAATCACTCCTCGGTCGAATAGCACGGGTGAGATATCTCGATACCCCCACATCAACGACAGAATCTTTTGTTTGTTGAAGGCATCGGAACCGATTTTCTCTCCTCTGCTCATGGCGTGTCCCCCGCCTTCCGGTACGCAGATAAACACTTTCAGATTCACACACATTAGCTTGTCACAGAACGAAAAGCTAAAGAGTGCCTTCTGCAAATCTCGGTGAAATCTATGCCGCGCTTCCCATTCTCCGAAAGGTAGTGGGATTGCTAGTGCTAAATCAAACTCATCTGGTAGCCCTTCCGACAGCGCCATTACTCCCACTGCCGCCAACACTTTAGCGATCGCCCATTCATATTTGGGGTCACTCATCACGACACGAGCATTGAAGTGTTTTTGTGCCAGGAAGCCAACGGCGTAGAGTGTACCCTCATACTCGACCCAGGCTTCATTCTCTGGCTTAGGGCTAGTCATCCGCCGTGATTTGTAAAAGTCAATTGTTTCTCTGGTAACTTCAGCAACCTCTGGATTCATCAATAACAACTCTGGTGATGAAGGAGTTGTGCGCTTAACGATCTTTGACCCTGATAGACCAGTATCTACAGTAAGCATGATTAGATTTCCATTCACAATCCTCTCCTAACTCCCTAAAAAATTATCTAAAATATTTTTGAATTTAACTAAAAAGTTTACAAAAAACTGATGTCACAAAAGCTCACAAAATGTCACACAAATATCACTTGAATAATGCCTGTCGAATGTCTTTCTAATGTTTAAGCTTTGTCTAATACTAGCAGCATTTTATCTAAATTATTTTTGCTTCAGTTAAGTTGTAGTCGCTCACTAACCAGCTTATTGAGCTTATTTGCAATAAAGCTTTTGCGGCTGGCTACCTAATGTCTATAATAGGCTGAGAGCTTGACTGAGGTTAACTCTAACTTGGCTGTATCTTGATTGAATCTGGCTGACTTAGAGCAGTATTTCGGACATTCTCAGAGGGGCAAACCCCTCTGGACTCCCAAGATACAGTAGTCGCTTTAAGCTCCCGCACCTGACGCACCTTTTAGTGCAAAAATACAATTCAAATGCTGCTAATAAAAGGATTATAAGCTATATTTAGTAAAAGCAAGTATTCGCCTACTTTTACTAAATATTTCTTGGATAAGCCCAACTTGCCCATTCACTATTAAAATCATCAATCTGATTTTTACTTTCATCAGTTACTCGCTCGGTTCACCTGGGAGAGAAAAGTTTTAATGGCAAATTAAAGTCAGAAAACTTTTGGTGTGGTCGATAAGTTGAAACAGATAAGCTTACCCAAGATTGGGATTTAAAGAATGCTAACTCTCGCCAACTTTAATACAACTCAAGCTAAGACTTATTACAAGCGAGAGAACTATTACAGCCAGGAGGAGGCTCAAGCTAATTCCGAATGGCGAGGGCAGGGAGCATCTAAACATCAGTTGTCTGGTGCAATAGATGACCTGGATGCTTACGAGAACATAGTTAATGGTCTAAGCCCCGATGGTAAAACACAACTACGGCAGAAACAGAACCATAAGGACAAGAAAGAACGTGCTGGTGTTGACTTAACTTTCTCCGCCCCTAAGAGTGTGAGCATAGCCTGCCTAGTGGGTGGGGATAGCAGATTGGAAGAAGCACATCGCATAGCGGTGAGAAGAACCATTGACTTGATTGAGGAGCGCTATGCCTTCACTCGGATTAATGACGAACGGGTAAAGACCGGAAACTTGATTGTGGCAGTGTGGCATCACGATACAAGTCGTGAGTTAGACCCACACCTACACAGTCATTGTCTGTTGATGAATTGTACTCAGTCACCCGATGGTAAGTGGCGTAGCATCAGCAATGAAGAGTTCTTCCGCAACAAGATACTTTTAGGTCAGATTTACCGAAACGAGTTGGCGCTGGAGTGCAAGAAGTTAGGTTATGAGATTGAACCCCATCCGAAAGAACTATTTGAAATCAAGGGCTATACCAGGGAGCAGATTGAAGCGTTCTCTAAACGGCATGAACAGATTAAAGAGAAGCTAGCCGAGATCGGTTTAGAAGAAACGACAGAAAACAAAATCTGGGCATGGCGGAAGACGAGGGCAAAGAAGAATCATGAGATAGACCGCCAAGAGATGCTTCCCTATTGGGATCAGGAGGCAGACCTGTATGGCATCACTCACCCTATTGCCGCCAACCCAAGCCCTCAACTTGCTCCCCTTGCGCCTCCTGAAGAAATTGAGGCAGAACTGGTTGCCGCAGTGCAGGCAGGGATTGAACATTGCTCTGAACGTAAAGTTGCTTTTAGGAGTGAAGATATTGAGAAGTTTGTCACTGCTGAAACTAGACCTTTTGGCATTAGCAAACTACAAGAAGCGATCGCCCGACATCCTGAATTAATCAAGACATTCGATGGACGATACACAACCCAAGCGGCACTCGCGCGGGAACTTGCCACCATCAAATTGATGCAACAGGGTAAAGGAGCTATAAATCCAGTTGCTCATCCTGAAGCAGTTGAACACTACCTGGAAGGTAAGACTATTACACAGGGACAGCGAGAGGCGATCGCCCTCACAGCTACTACAGCTGACCAATTCATTGCGTGGCAAGGTGTCGCTGGGGCAGGAAAGACTTACGCGCTCAACGAACTCAAGCAAATTGCCACAGCATTACTAGACGTAGCACTAGATTATGCAATTAAAGGGTTTGCTCCTAGCGCTGAGGCAGCAAAGGTACTGGAGGAAGAACTAGGAATTGAAGCCAACACCGTTGCTCGTCTTCTTGTTTCCAAACAGTCCGAGCCAGCCCAGCCCAATCAAATCTGGATCGTGGATGAAGCGGGACTGCTCAGTGCAAAGGCTGCTCATGAACTGCTGCAACGGGCAACCTCAGAACGCGCTAGGGTGATTTTGGTAGGTGACACTCGGCAACTGTCAGCTATAGAAGCTGGTAACCCATTCAAGTCATTACAACAGGCAGGAATTCAGACCGCTCACCTTGATGAATCCTTACGCCAAAAAGCCCCTGACTTGCAGCTAGCCGTAAATCTAGCAGCAGCAGGGCAAATCACTGAAGCGATCACCCATCTAGAACAGGTGAATCGGATTGAGGAAATACCGGATGTTGGGGAACGGACTAGCAGGATCGCTACTGAGTACATCAAACTTTCGCCACAGGAGCGCCAGAACACGCTGATTTTAGCAGGTACTCACAAAGAGCAACGAGCAATTGTCAAAGAGATTCGAGCAGCCTTAAAGCAAGAGGGGACGCTGGGCTATGAGGTTGAAGCCACAAAACTTAAAGCTCTTGACCTAACTTCTGTACAAGCCAGGTACACCCATCACTACAACATAGGTGATGTAGTGGTTCCGCTCCGTGAGTATCGACGCTCAGGACTACATAAATCTCAGCCCTACACAGTTGAAGCAATT
>JBGTCQ010000186.1:0-3359 GCA_041748755.1 Chroococcidiopsidaceae cyanobacterium
TTATCGTGCCAGCCTTCGGAGGCTTAGGGGATACCCAGCCGTTGAGGAAGGAAGCTTGGAGTGGATTAGTTGGCACACAACTTAGTCTATTCTAAGAAGCCCCTTCTATACCGCGCAGCGGTTAGGAGGGGAGAACGTCACTAACTCCGGTTGCTGCTGCGCCGAACAATCTTAACTTTATTGCTTCAGTTGCCCAAGAAGTAGGACCAGCTGTTGTGCAAATTGATTCCACACGAACTGTAGATGTGTCTGGGGCAGATGGAAATCCTTTAATTGAGCGTTTTTTTGGTGAGAATTTATTTCCTCCTGAGCAGCGAGTCCAACGCGGCACTGGTTCTGGATTTATTATCAGTGAGGATGGTCGCATACTGACGAATGCCCATGTTGTGGAAGGTGCTGATGAAGTTACAGTCGTTCTCAAGAATGGTCGCAGTTTTGTAGGTAAGGTTATTGGTGCTGATCCGGTAACAGATGTAGCAGTTGTCAAAATTGAAGCAAATCAGTTGCCAACAGTTAAATTGGCAAATTCTGACAATATAGTTCCTGGACAATAGGCGATCGCGATCAGTAATCCTTTAGGTCTAAATAACACAGTCACTCAAGGCATTATCAGCGCTACAGGGCGTAGTGGTTCTGATATTGGTGTTCAGGATAAGCGCCTTGACTTTATTCAAACTGATGCTGCAATTAATCCGGGTAACTCTGGAGGCCCCTTGCTCAACGCTCAAGGAGAAGTAATTGGCGTTAATACAGCAATCATTGGCGGAGCGCAAGGTTTAGGCTTTGCTATTCCAATTGAAACAGCACAACGGGTTGCCAACCAATTAATTACAACTGGTCGAGTAGAGCATCCATATTTAGGCGTTCGTTTAATAGAGTTGACACCTGATATTCAACAGGAAATTAACCAGAGTAATCTTGGTTTTAAGGTTAATCAAGATGAGGGAGTTTTAATTGTAGACGTGGCTCGTAACTCTCCGGCAGCACAGGCTGGCTTACGTCCAGGTGATATCATTGCCCAAGTAAAAGGAATTGAAATTCAAACCGCAGATCAAGTACAAGAGCAAGTAGAAACTACAGCTTTAGGAAATACTTTACAACTTCAAGTTAACCGCAATGGTTTAACTCAAAGACTTACAGTAAAACCAGAGCAACTCCCATCTGCTACACCTAGTTAAAAGGCGTTTTAACTACTTAGAATACTATGCCAAACTCAATTTAGCTGAATACCCCTGTTTTTTTAGTGCAGCGAAAAGATTTTACTGATACTATTAGATGATAAGTATGTCGAATAAGTTAAATCTCTACTTACCTTCACCGACTAAACAACAATTTGCAGCTACTTTTCGTATAGTAAGCCGGATTAGTTTCTGGGTACAGGTGGCGCTAGGTGCTATTTCTGCTATACCTTTGTTGCTTGCTATGTTTAGTCGTAACGTCACTCCCCAAACAAATAACCCAGTCATTGGGTTCGGTATCTTTCTAGGTATCAGTGGAATTTTATTATTATGCTTTAGAGTTTATTGGGCTTTCCGCTACAGACTTTTAGCCAAGCGTTTACAAACGCCGAACCCTGAAATCCATCCCAAGAAGGAAGATATAATCAATGTCTTACAAATTGGATTGATTGTAAGTTTGGTAGGGGTATTATTATCTTTTTTAGCATCTGAAGTGGCCGTTGCCGCTTTACTAGCAAAAGCTTTAGCCCTACCTCAAGGAGTAGCAGTTTATAAACCTGAAAATGTCATTCGTCCGCTAGATATTTTTGTAGTGTTGGCAAACGTCAACATGATTGGTACTCACTTTGTAGGAGCTGTTACTTCATTTGGGCTACTTAACTGGCTAGAGTAATAATAAATAGTATTGTTATTTTTATGCAGCAGATGTTCGTAATTAATGGTACGATGCCAACTCTTAAATAGTACTAAAATAGTATTGATGAAGATAACAAGGAAAAATACGTTTGAACGATATGGTGTTGAAGCCATTCAGCTTGATTTACTAGCTGGTTTAGGCCGGATTGTAGCTATAGGTGACGTATGCACAAACTTCCGCTTGGTAGTCAAGTTAAGTTAATTGCCAAAATTTTCGACCCGTTGAATAACGTAGAGCCTACTCAAAAGAATCTTGATATCCTCAAAGGTTTTTTGCAACACAACCCAACTGCTAGTTTTAGTTGCAAAAATAACATTGCCTTGCAGCCCATTTGAGTATTGACAACGCTAGCAAATTCCTAACTAAGGCCTACAATGATCAAAGCAATCAAACCACCTTAACTGTGCAACACCAACTCTCAATTAACACTTTTGCCAATCTCCGTGAGTTCTCCACGAGTTTTCCACTATTTAGGCTTATCTTCAAACTATAGCCAGTTCAGTCATTGATTCAACTCAAGTTTATCGGCTCAAATTCCTCTTTCTCTTTAAATTCATTTCTCAACAGGTTTGAATCATTAACGAAATGTTATTTGTGGAGAAGAATAGATGTCAAAACAAACCAAACGTTGTTAAAACTTGGATTATTAATTAATCAAACTGAATTTCATGTGACCACCTAAAACACAGGGTACAGCTTTATTGGCAGCCCCACTTTTCAAGCTAGCTCAACATGGGTTGCGCCTACGTACAAAGCTTAAAACGCGATCGCATTTCCACTTAGAAAACTTTTGAGGTATTTTCAATGTCTAATTCTTCTAGTTTGACACTAGGAAGCGCAGCATTATTAGCCATAGGAATGTCAGCAAGTGCAGTTACTTCCTTAAGCATTTCTGCTCCAGCCCTAGCGCAAAATAACTTTCCTGATGTTGAGCCTAATTATTGGGCTCAACCGTTCATTGAACGCTTAGCTGCACAAAATATTATCTCTGGCTATCCCGATGGAACATTTCGACCTGAACAGCCTCTAGATCGCGATGAATTTGCCGCGCTGATTCGAGACGCTTTTAATCAGAACCAAGTGCGGAAGATTCCAAGTGGTAGTGTATTTACAGATGTTCCTACTGGTTATTGGGCAGCTTCTGCAATTGAGGAATCTGTCGAGACTGGATTTATGAGGGGCTTTCCTGGGGGCTTATTTCAGCCACGGGAGGAAGTTTCTCGCGTTCAGGCATTAGTTTCCTTAGCCAATGGTCTGAATCTATCATCAGGCAGTCCCCAAGCAACTGCGAACACTACTACAAATCAAGCAGTTACTCCAGCAACCACACGTCGAGCAGCCAAGAAGCGAAGATTTATTCCCCTGGGAATTCTTTCCTTGATGGAGCCAGTAATAATGGCTTCAGCGAACGCTCAGAGCGTGTTAGCTAGTGGTTCGACTGAACCATTAGCTAGTAACCAAGATGTGCCTTCTGAAAGTTCAAC
>JBGTCQ010000187.1:0-24526 GCA_041748755.1 Chroococcidiopsidaceae cyanobacterium
AGATCCAAGTCGGTGAAGTTTACGGACTAATTGGACCAAATGGAGCCGGAAAAACAACGCTGATGCGGATGTTAGCAGCAGCTGAGGAACCAACTATTGGTGAGATTTATATTAATGGCGATCGCCTGCTGCTCGATCAAAGCAACTCAAGGCTGAAGCGGCAATTGGGTTACTTGCCAGATGATTTTCCGCTGTATGACGATTTAACAGTATGGGACTACCTAGACTATTTCGCGCGGTTGTATTGCTTACGAGAACCCCGCCGTAGCCAACGTTTGCGGGAGGTTTTGGAACTAGTACAGCTAACTCATAAGCGTAATAGCTTGATTGCTACGCTTTCGCGGGGAATGAAACAGCGCCTTAGTCTAGCGCGAACAATTATCCACGAACCGATTTTGTTACTGCTAGATGAGCCAGTTTCTGGTCTTGATCCAATTGCGCGGATGCAGTTTCGGGAAATTGTCAAGGTGTTGCAAGAAGCAGGGATGACGATTGTGATTTCGTCTCATGTCCTTAGCGATTTAGCAGAACTGTGTACCTCGGTGGGCATTATGGAACTAGGTTACCTAGTAGAAAGTGCGTCGCTAGAGCAGCTTTACCAACGTCTGAGTCGCCAGCAGATTTTTCTATCGACTCTAGGGGAACTAGATGCACTTAAAACTCAACTGAAAAACTATCCTTTAGTTGAAGATTGGGAGGTGTTGCCAGGGCAACGTATGTGTGTATATTTCGCAGGCAATCAGGAAGATTGTGCTTTATTGTTGCGATCGCTCGTTTCATCTGGCATTCCCCTAACAGAATTTCACTGCACTCAAGAAGACTTAGAAACTATTTTCCTCAAGCTGGGTCATAAGCAAGCATCATGACCTATAAATTAGGCACTACTTAACAGATTATTTACCAACTATATACTTATGATTAACTGGCTTGATCGGGTGGGCGACTGGAATCCCCAGCTGCTGCGAGAACTAAAAGGACGACTCAAATCCCGTAATTTATTAATTGCGATCGCAATTTCCTTTGTTGGTCAATTTTTCTTGCTCCTGTTTTTCCAGATTCAACTACCGATTGGTACACAGGAAGATCACATGTATTGCACGGGCAATGCTGTTAACTATGTTTTACCTAACTGCGTTCGGGATGCCTTTGATAATTTTGTGATCAACTGGCAATTATGGTGGCTAGGACTATTTGTATTGCTAAGTGTAATTGGCATCTTCGCCCTGATAGTGGTAGGAACTTACTTGCTAATCAGTGATTTGGCTCATGAAGAGCGTCGGGATACGCTGAATTTCATTCGCCTTAGCCCTCAGGCATCAGAGAGTATTTTAGTCGGTAAATTGCTGGGAGTTCCTATTCTGCTTTATCTCGTAGCAGTTTTAGCTGTTCCTTTGCATTTATGGGCTGGACTATCTGCCCAAATTCCTCTAATTCGGATTTTGAGCTTCTATGGGGTGCTTATTGCTGCTTGCTTATGCTTCTACAGTGCTGCACTGCTGTTTAGCTTAGTTAGCTCATGGCTAGGCGGTTTTCAAGCTTGGTTGGGTAGTGGTGGCGTTTTGATTTTACTAGCGATCGCTAGTTTCAAACCGATAAAAGACAGCCCTTTTGATTGGCTAAATCTGTTTTCTCCCTCTTTGATAATTCAGTATTTGGTTGCAGCAACTAACCTAAATCTTCAGTCTGAGTTTTCTCGTCTTAGTATAGGAAACTTGCAATGGTTCAGTTTACCTGTGGGAGCGGGTATGGTGGGTGTAGTTAGTTCACTGTTGTTAAATTATGGCTTATGGACTTACTGGAGTTGGCAAGCTTTGAAGCGGCGGTTTCCCAATCCTAGTAAAACAATGTTGAGTAAGCGACAGAGTTATTTGTTAGTTGCTTGCTTTGAAGTGGTGCTTCTGGGATTCGCTGTTGTCTCAAAAAGGTCAAATGAATTATTAGTTAACTTCCAAATTTTACTTGTAATTAACTTACTGCTGTTTTTAAGTCTGATTGTGGTTCTTACGCCTGGACGACAAACTTTGCAAGATTGGGCGCGACATAGTAGACAGCAAGCTTCTAGCCGTAATTTGTGGAACCGATTACTTATGTCGGATTTAGTTTGGGGTGAAAAAAGTCCAGCACTTGTGGCGATCGCAATTAATCTAGCGATCGCATCTGCAATTTTAGTTCCCTGGATTGTATTTAGTCAGGATTATCATAAGCTTCAAGTATTTTTAAGTTTAGTTATTAGCTGCAACCTCACCCTAATCTATGCAGCAATTACTCAACTGATTATGTTAATGCCTTTTCAAAAGCAATTTCTCTGGGTTATCGGTACACTGGGTGCTGTAATTGGATTGCCTACGGTGATTGTTGTCTTCCTGTTTTCTGATCCTAGTAAAATTCCTGGGCTGTGGCTAGTTACACCCTTTGCTGGGTTTGCAATAGAATATGCCAGCGCCACCACCGTTTTTCTGGCGCTACTATGTCAGTGGAGCATACTGACATTGTTAACTTTGCAGATAACTCGCCAGTTGAGAAAAGCAGGCGAGTCTGCATCCAAAACTTTGTTTACAGCGGACACGCGCGATCGCCTTTAATATAAGGCAGACTACATCATCAGGCTGCAATAAATTTAAGAGAAACACCGTTCATGCAATAGCGTTTACCAGTAGGTGCAGGGCCATCATCAAACACATGACCTAGATGCCCACCACAGCGATGGCAATGCACTTCAGTTCGGGTCATGAGTAGTGACTTATCGACAGTTGTACCGATTGCTCCTTTGATTGGGTCAAAAAAGCTGGGCCAGCCGGTACCACTGTTAAATTTGGTTTCAGATGAAAAAAGTGGCAGGTCACATCCAGCACACACGTAAGTACCCTTGTCGTACTCCTTATCGAGCGAGCTTGTGTAAGAGCGCTCAGTACCATGTTTACGCAGCACTGAGAACTGTTCCGGTGTCAAAATCTGGCGCCACTCTGCTTCAGTTTTTGTAATTTCAAACCCACTATTTGTAGTTGCCATAGTTTTTGCCTTCCAAGGTAAATAGCTTGATAACCATGCTGTGCCCACTATTGCTGCACCAGCTTTTAAGAGATTCCGTTTGTTCATACCATTATCCAATTAAAGGAAATTACCTGGCTTAATAACCAGAATGAGCGATCGCCCTGAGTTAAACCTGATAGCAAGATTAAATTTAGCTAAGAATCTTACCTCCTAAAGACGCTTCAAGCTGTCCGGACTTCTACATTCTTACAGTTCTGATTCAGGCAAGTATGAACTTGTTTGAGAATGCATGCTTCCAAAGGTTGGCTGCGACAAGCTAAACAAAGCCTTTTCGGCTACCTTTCACTCATAATCCACAGCAAAGCTAGAATCGCCTACTACAAAGAGGTGATGTTCATTGTTAGCTTTTACATTCTCTTAATCAACAGTTTCTTGGATGCTGTTACTAAAACCGTAACTGTTCACTCATTTATTACCCCGAATGTCATAGTAAACAATTAATTCATATTAATCACTAATTTATGTAATTTTATTAGCGGTTAACAAGATTGTTGGCTGAGGGACACAATGCACCAGATGGAATTTAGTGAGATCAAGGCTTTCCTGCGTAGACGCTACGCGATTCGCCTGGGGAGACGCTACGCGAGCGCGGCAGCAAGCTTCATGGTTCTAGGTCTGGTAGGATGCTCAGAGATTAATAATATTGACTCATCTGTTGCGCAGTCTGGACCTTTTAAGCAGCAAGAATCCTTTGCTACTGAGCAGGTAGTGACACCAGTGGTTGATGCAAAATTAATTGCAGCTAACACAAAATTTGGGCTTAAGCTGTTCTCTGAGATTCTCAAGCAAGATAGCAGCAAGAATATTTTTATATCACCTGCGAGTGTGGCTTTAGCTCTAGCTATGACTTACAACGGTGCTAGTGGCGAAACCAAACAAGCAATGGCTAAAACTCTGGAGTTACAAGAAATAAATCCCCCAGAACTTAATGGAAACACTGCAATGCTTGCTGCAATAGAAGATAATGATTCCCAAGTTGAACTGACTATCGCTAACTCGCTTTGGGTAAGGCAAGAATATCCGATTAAGCAAGACTTTTTGCAGAGACAGAAGTTTTACAAAGCAAAAGTCACAAATCTGGACTTTAGCGATCGCAATGCTCCTACCGTTATTAATAACTGGGTGGGCCAGAGTACCGACGGCAAAATTAATCAGATTATCGCAAATATTAACCCCACTGACGTGCTATTTCTAATTAATGCTATTTACTTTAAAGGCAACTGGACGACTCAGTTTGACAAGAATCAAACAGCTGATTATCCGTTTTACCTAGCAGCAGGTAATCGCAAGCACCCGATGATGTCTCAAAAGGGTGAATACAGATACTACGAAACCGAAAAGCTTCAGGCAGTAAGCTTACCTTATGGTAATGGAAAGCTCAGTCTATACATTTTCCTGCCCAATCAAAATACTAGCCTGGCAGACTTTTACAAAGACTTGAATCCTGAGAATTGGGAAAAGTGGATGACACTATTTAGAAACAGGGAAGGATTAATTCGACTACCCCGCTTCAGAATGGAATCCGATCTCACACTTAATGACACTCTTAAAGCCTTGGGAATGGAGGTTGCTTTTGGGGATGAAGCTAATTTTTCCGGTATTGGTGACAATCTTTTAATTAGTGAGGTTAAGCATAAAACCTTTGTTGAAGTAAACGAAGAAGGTACAGAAGCCGCCGCTGCAACTTCTGTAGCAATAGCGGTAACAGCTGCACCTGCTCAAGAGCCATTTTCGATGATTGTTGATCGCCCCTTCTTTTGTGCGATTCGAGATAATCAAACTGGAACTGTTCTATTTATGGGTTCCATTGTAGAACCGCAATTAGGAGAGGCTAAGGAATAGTTTTGAACTATTTTTTGCCCCTAGTTCAAACTTGGCAAGAACCTTTTGGAGGAATATCTTCAATAGGTGGCATCACCTCTAATGCGGCCGGGGAATCAAGACGCGATTCTTCTTTATCCTGAACAGATGCTGTACGCTTGACATTACTTGTGGTATTTACCGAGGTTGGGGTTTTGCTTACAGCCGCAGCTAATTCTTTTTCAGAGATACTACGCGAACGCACAGCGCTCAAAGCCGTTTTGATCACAACAGCGATCGGAACAGCCACAATTACACCCAGCAACCCACCAATCCGCGCCCCCGTCAAAACAGAAATCAAAATCCAAACTGGGTTTAAACCTGTAAAACTCCCTAAAATTCGGGGAGCAACTAAGTTTTCTAGCACTTGCTGGACAAGTACCGCAGCAATCAATACCCGAAAGCCCAACCAGACATCTTGCAGCGCCACTAAGAGAGTAGTCATCACAATGCCGACTGTGCCACCAAAGGGGACTAGAGCCATAATCCCAATAGTTAAGCCAAACAGCAAGCCAAATGGGACTTTCAGCCACAAGAAAGTGGGAATGAGGGTACAAGCGATACAAGTGCCATAAATTAGCTGCACAATGAAGAAATTTTGGAAGCTAAGGCGTAGTGTTTCTGAAAAAGGCTGCCGGACTTTATTAGGTAGCCATTCGATTAAACTCAGCCAAAGGCTATCGCCGTGCTGCAATAGCCAAAATGTCAAAATCATTGTCAAGAGAAAGTCGAGTAGGCTAGTAACTGTCACTACAGCTAGATTTAAGACTTGGCCAGCGATCGCCTGTAACTGTCCCTTTAAGCGATCATTGATTTGGACAACCACAGCATCAAGATTAAGCGGGAAGCCTTGATTTTCAGCCCACTCGTTCAGCACCATTAACTGATGCCGTCCAGAATCAATCCACTCTGGCAAGCGAATTACTAGCTGCTGTGCCTGGGAGAGGACAAGGGGAACGAGTGTTACACCCAATGCCAACAAAATTGACAAAGCTACCAAAAACACTAGAATAGCGACTTGCTCTCGGATAGCACCTTGGCGTTCCATCCAGCTAACCGGGTAGTTCAGCAAAAACGCTAACAGGGATGCCGCCACTAAAATGACAATTAGGGAGTGGAAGTATTCAAAAATTACAGATAGTGCCAAAGCATTGAGCACTAGCAGGGGTGCCAAGAGCGCGATCGCTAAAAATCGTGCCAAAGGTGTCATTGCCTGCCACCAGTCGAGGAGTTTGCGTTTCTGCATTTGCTAACTGCGGGATAGAACAAACCCAAATTTTCTTTCTAGCCTATTATCTCTAACTACACCACTCTGACTCATCCCTCTACCTCAGGATTTAAGAAACTGATATGAAAAATGTTGAACAATCCGACAATCGAGACCTTAATCACTTAAAACTATTTTTTTATTTGATTCCCATTATTGGCTTTTTCCCATCCCTCTGGACTCTTTATCACCACGGTAACCAAAGCAAGGGAGCTGAGGGAACTGGGGGAGTAAGAGAGCTTGCTCTAAGTCGCTTGTCTGTAACTTTGTCCGGCTGTTGGCTGTTGGGCTATTTTCTGTTGGGTATTGGGGCGGAATCTGAATTTTTCAAGCTACGCTTCTTAATGCTGAATACCCTGCTCACCTCTGGTTACTTTTTAGTAAGTATTTGGTTGATGTTTCGTCTTTCTTCAGGTAAATCCGTCCGGTTACCAGGGTTTAGCCGCTTGGCAGAGCGAGTAGGCAAGCACTTGGTCTGATTCTGGTGAAAGAAAAACCCAATTTTCCTCAAACAAGTCTTAAGCTCCTACATTTTAAGCATGGAGCAAAAAGAATTAGATGAAAGTATATAGCACGATGCAACATCCGCGTCTTAATATCTGCGCTGCTTTTAAGTATAGGTTTTTCCCTAGCCCCTAGCCCCTAGTCCCTAACCCCTTCTTCAATTAATCAGTAAGAACTCAGTTGGCTATTTAAATCTAATGCAGCTACACTCCAAACAGCATTCTCCGAATTTAAAGAGCGAATGGTGAGAGATACTGCTATGTGTGTCGTGGTTAGCATAACCGAAACCTCAAGCCGATTATTGAGGGTTTGCTTTTGGATGAATGGAATTGTGTGATTTCATTCTGTAAATTAACCACTATGTTCAGTGTTCAGTAAGTGTGAGGAAGTCTGTGGCTGTTCAAAAAATTTCCGCTCAAAATTCCCATTCTTCGAGTGGCTCCAAATCTGTTAATCCAGCAACGCACGCAAAATCTGGACGTTGGCTCTGGTTTTTGGTCGGGATGACTGGAGTGGCTATGGTGTCGGCAACGGCGGGGGCGCTTTTAGCTGTTGCTTTGTCCAGTACGCCTCTGCTGCAAACCAATTTGAGCCCAGAGGAAAAGGCAATATTTGGCAAAGGCGATCGCATATCCCGAACAGGTTTACGGCTAACAGAGCTAACCCGCCCAGTTAATATCTTAGTTTTAGGAGCCAAGGTGCTCACGTCAGACGTTAATGATTCTCCTGAGCAAAAGCTGGGATATCACGCATTGGTTAATTCCTTCGATGGTCTTTCAGATACCATGCTAATGCTGAGGTTTAACTCGGAGACGAAAAAGTTAAACGTACTTTCAATTCCCAGAGATACGCGCACGTCGATAGAAGGACTCGGCGTTACTAAAATTAATGCTGCCAATGCCAAGGGAGGACCAGCGCTGAGTGCCCAAGCGGTCAGTGAACTTTTAAACGGAGTGCCAGTTGATCGCTATGTCCGGATTAATATTCAAGGTGTGGAAAAGTTGATTGATGCTTTAGGTGGCGTTACTGTTTACGTCCCTAAAGACATGAAGTACCAGGATGATAGCCAGCACTTGTACATCAATCTGAAGGCGGGCAAACATCATCTTAATGGAAATCAGGCGTTACAATTTCTCCGCTTTCGCTACGACGAGAATGGAGATATTGGTCGGATTCAGCGGCAACAACTCCTGATGCGGGCTGTGATGGAACAGACGCTGAACCCAGCTACACTAGCTCGAATGCCTAAGATTCTCTCGGTGATCCAGTCCCACATTGACACCAACTTGACGATTGAGGAGTTAATGGCGCTGGTGGGTTTTGGAGTGCAAACGGAGCGCTCGAATGTGCAAATGTTGATGCTGCCAGGTACGTTTAGCAGTTCAGGAGAGTATAACACCAGCTACTGGTTGCCAGATAGCGATCGCATTGCAACAATGATGGCTCAACACTTTAACGCTACATCAGTTGGTTCCCCAGAAGCTACAGACCCAGCCAACTTAAGAGTAGCGATTCAAGATAGCACTGGTAGCGATCGCGCTGTCCAAGCATTAGTTAACTCTCTCCAAGAATCTGGCTATCGCAACGTTTATATTGCTAAACCTTGGAGTGAACCGTTGGACGTAACTCATATCGTCGCCCAGCAAGGCGATGATGACAGCGCTCAAGTAATTCGTGGCGCTTTGGGATTAGGCGAAGTCCGAGTTGAGAGTACCGGTAATCTCCGCTCAGATATCACAATTCAGTTGGGTAAGGACTGGCTGCAAAAACAAACTGAATTTATTGAATAAGGCGAGTAGAAGGCACAAGAGGTAAAAAAATCTGGTATTGCATATATTTAGAGTATGAATTAAGGCTAAACTTCATGCAATGCCCAGAATGCAACTCTAATCACATTCATAAAAACGGCAAGGTCGATTATGGTTGCCAATTCATCGATTATTAATTAGACCTCCAGAGGCACGCGATAATGTAACGCAGAGTGGCGGGGGGAATCCCCCGTTATCTCAATGAGAATGCCTGAAAATGGGTAGTGTTCTGGAGCTGGTGCTTGGTCTTAAATTGACAGACCGAACTCATAAAAATTGATAAATAGTCCAAGCGCTTATCTGGAACAGCTTATTAGTGGATTGTCAGGATTAGGTTATAGGTGTAGTAATAGCGGGTATGTTAATTTTACTGGTGGAAGACGACCCAGCGCAGTTGGAGCCGCTTCACGCGGCATTGTCGCAGGCAGGCCACATAGTCGATGCTATTGAAGATGGGGAAACGGCCCAGGGGCTGATATCTCAAAAAGATTATGACTTGTTGATCTTAGACTGGATGCTACCCAAGGTTAGTGGAATTAGCCTGTGTCAGCAGTATCGACGGACAGGCAAAACTGCGAGCGTGCTAATGCTCACAGCCAAGGATACTACTCCAGATAAAGTCATTGGTTTAGATGCTGGTGCAGACGATTACTTAGTGAAACCAGTTGACGTTATAGAACTTTTGGCCCGTGTACGAGCCTTGGGAAGGCGATCGCCTCAATGGACAGGAGACACCCTCAGCCTGAGCGATTTACAACTGCATCTGACTAGTCTCACAATCGAGCGATGCCGCCCTGGGCGGCTTGCCTCTGAAGGCTCGCAGGTGAGTATCCAATTGTCAACCCGTGAATTTCAGCTGATGGAGTACCTGATGCGTCACCCCCGGCAGGTTTTATCTCACGATCAAATTGAACGTGCCCTTTGGGAATGGGGAACAGAACCAGAAAGTAATGCTGTAACAACACTAGTACGCCGACTCCGGCAGCGCCTACATGTAGTTGGAGCCAAAGATTGGCTGGAAACGGTTTATGGCATGGGTTATCGCTTAAACCCCAAGCTCGAAAACGTGTAGGAGTAGTAACTCCCTGACTATCAAAGCCACACACCACATAACTCAATCCAACTATTATGTATTCAATAGATTTAGGCAGTATGCAGTCTAATTGTCACTAATTGCCTACTTGTGACCTGCACCTATCTAAAATTCCTTACTATGGGCAGGTTTTAAACCTGTTTCAGCGTGATAAATTTTTATAACTTGCTTCCTCTTTTTCAAGTTAGTTATGCCTTTTCCCAGATCCAGTGGAATTTTGCTACATCCCACTTCTTTTCCCAGTCGATTTGGCATTGGGGATTTAGGATTAGAAGCCTATCGATTTATTGATTGTTTGGCAGAGAGTTACCAGCAATATTGGCAAGTCTTGCCACTAGGACCAACTGGATATGGTAATTCTCCTTATGCATCTTATTCGGCAATGGCAGGTAATCCCCTCCTAATTAGTCCGGAACAACTACGTGATAAAGGCATGCTTGCTGAGGACGACTTTGCTAATTTACCAGTATTTCCTATTGGCAAGGTGGATTTTGAGCAGGTCGTGCTGACAAAAATGCCCCTGCTAAAGAAAGTTTACGAAAACTTCAAAGTCAACTCCACACCCATACAGCAGAAAGAGTTTGCGGGTTTTTGTGAAGCCAAGGCTTACTGGCTTGATGACTATGCATTATTTATGGCACTCAAAGATACCCACGAGGGGGCAAGCTGGCATACTTGGGAGCCAGAATTTGCTGAGCGTCAACCTGAAGCAATAGCTCAGGCACAGCAACAGCTGAAAGATGAAATTTTTTACTACAAATACATCCAGTTCGAGTTTTTCCGTCAGTGGTCGGAGCTAAAGCGCTACGCTAATATGCGCGGCATCCAAATCATTGGCGATATTCCGATTTATGTTGCTCATGATAGCGCTGATGTGTGGGCGCATCCAGAAATCTTTTGCCTGGATGAAACGGGTGAAGCAGCAGTGATGGCGGGGGTACCGCCAGATTACTTTAGCGAAACTGGTCAGTTGTGGGGCAACCCAGTCTATGAATGGGAAAAATTGCAGCAGTTGGACTTTAAATGGTGGGTGGAGCGCTTCCAGGCGATGCTAGATTATATCGACATCATTCGCGTTGACCACTTCCGAGGGTTTCAAGCTTACTGGGCGGTAGAGCAGGGGGAGACTACTGCGATCGCGGGAAAGTGGGTTGAAGCGCCTGGAGAGGCTTTATTTAAGGTTCTCAATGACAAGCTAGGCAAGCTACCAGTTCTGGCTGAGGATTTGGGAGTGATTACGCCCCAAGTAGAGGCGCTACGAGACAAGTTTGAATTTCCAGGGATGAAGGTTTTGCAGTTTGCCTTTGGTTCAGATCCTGGCAATCCTTTTCTGCCCTTCAATTACGCACGTAATTTTGTAGTTTATACTGGCACCCACGATAATGACACAACAGTAGGCTGGTTTAGTCAGCTATCAGATTACGAAAAATCAGCTGTTCTAAGCTACCTCGGCTGTACTAGCCCTGAAGGTATCCACTGGGATTTGATTCGGTTAGCTTTGAGTTCTGTGGCGAACCAGGCGATTATTCCCCTGCAAGATGTGCTGGGATTAGGGACAGAAGCGCGGATGAATTATCCCAGTACACCAGAGGGCAACTGGGATTGGCAGTACCAGGCGGATGCTCTAACAGACGAGTTGCGCTCCCGCCTCAAAACCCTAACTAAAATCTACGGCCGCGCCCCCATAAATCCTCATTGAGACCTTGAATTGGCAGCAAAGGTGACTTCTTGTACTTCACCAAGGTTTCCTAATTGCTTGGCTTTGTCTTGGTTGAAAGTAACTAGCACGCCACCAGCATTTCCGGCTCGTACTGTTAGTTGCTCCTGTGCTACCCAAGTGCGCTGACTTCCTTGTGGCAGCAAGCCCTCAAACAGCGGAGTTCCATCAGCTACTACCCGAATCCAGGACTCCGCTTTTAAAGTAACTTCAAGTTGTACTGGTTTTCTGATTTCATTATTCGAGCTAGGTGTGGTGCTGACAGATTTTGATTCTGAGCGATGCGGTAGAATTTGCTGTCGTTTTGCACCCGGTGAGACCAATGGACCCCAGGCTAGAGCTTGACTACTGATTTGTGGTTCGGGACGGCTCAACATTTGAGATAGAGCATTCACGGCGCAAATAATCACAAATATGTAGATCAAGTAAAGATGGATTGGTCGTAACTGAGCCGTAGGCAACCTCTGCCAAACAGGTTTGATGTTCAGTCGGCGATCGCCCGTGGGAAAGCTATTAGCTAACTCTGCTCCATTTAATCCCAACGCATCTGCGTATATTTTAATAAACCCCTGAATATAGATTGGCTCTGGCAGTTCTTCTGGATCACCTGCTTCGATTGCCTGCAATAGCCGCAGCTGAATCCGGGTTTTTGCTGCTACTTCTACCAACGACAAAGCCTGAGCTTGACGCTTTAGGCGCAGCTGCTTTCCCAGTTCTGCTAGATTTTCGTCTCGATGTTGCTCAAGCAGACTTATAGAACTCACGCTTATTCTTCCTACACCACCACTTCATATTTTATTGCACTCTCTAAAGACTGCCAGATGGCTTTTGAACGGGTGTGAGGTCGATTTGGTCTTGCAAAAAGCGCAATTCAAAATCTCTTAGATGACGATAGTGACCTTTGGCTAATAAGGCACTTTTTGGCAGTTGTAAATGAATCAAACCAATTGCGGTGCGATGCAGCTGAATTACAGGATACCCCAGCTGCTGAGCAATTCGTCGGATCTGGCGATTTCTGCCCTCTTGAAGAATAATCTCCAAACAAGTTTGGTCAGTGCGGCGCGAGATTATCCGCACTTGCGCTGGTCGTGTTTTTCTGCCATCCAAGATAACACCTTGCTGCCACTGTTCCAGTACCGATTCTGGTGGATGTCCTTCCACCCAAACATGATAAGTCTTAGGAATGCTGTGGCGAGGATGGGTAAGACCTAATGTCAGTTTGCCATCGTTTGTCAGCAGCAGTGCTCCAGTCGAGTTTACATCCAGGCGACCAACAGGGTGAATTCCTTGACCATTTTGTAACTCTGACGATAGTAGATCCATAACAGTGGTGCGTCCCTGGGGATCGTGGCAAGTGGAAACTACGCCAGCTGGTTTGTGGAGTAAGATATAAACCAACTTCGGACGATTGCTGGGTTGGATCAGCTTGCGATCAACTTCAATCGCGTCGGTTTCTGGATCAGCTTTTTGCCCTAGCTGAACCACAGTACCATTGCAGCGCACACGTCCAGCCAAAATCATAGCTTCTGCTCCACGACGTGAGGCAATACCCCACTCGGAAAGAATTTTTTGGACTCGTTCCTCCATAATTAAGCAACTTAATAAGAGTGAGCTAAATGTCTGCCTTTATTTAGGTATATATGTCCAAATATTACAGAAATCATTCAGACTGGTTTAAATGTTCATTTATTTCGTTTTTAACCGTTGAATACCAATAACCAAGCTGGTACAAAACCAGAGACAGCTTCAGAACCTGTATCAAAGCACAGACTAATTAGCAAGGTGCTGTCGCCTGCCGTGCGGTTGTGGCTGCGATCGCAAGTTGATTCTGTGTCAAATCTGGAGGTGAAGATTGCTGGGAGCGATCGCCAAACTCTCACGGGTTACCTCCCGCGTGTGTCCGTTTCAGCTATCCACGCTGTCTATCAAGGTCTGCATTTAAGCCAAGTTCAGCTAGTAGGAGAAAACATTCGTACCAACCTAGTTCAAGTGCTACGGGGTCAGCCACTGCGACTTTTAGAACCTGTACCAGTTTTTGGTAAGTTGCTATTACAGGAATCGGATCTTAATGCTTCCCTCCAGTCACCCTTGTTAGCTAATGCCTTGACTGATCTATTCAAAATATTACTACCAGCATACTTAGTACACAGGCACAGCTGGCATCAGATTACCATTAACAACAGTCAACTAATTATTAGCGCTACTTTGGCAGTTGATACTAGTAACCCGATGCCAGTAACAATTCGTACTGATCTACAGTTAGCCAACTGCCACGAATTAGTGTTGCAACCCCAGATTCAAACCCAAGCAGGGGCTTTATTAGTAGATTTAGATAATTTCAAGCTAAATTTAGGAGCCGAAGTTGCTATTGAGGAACTGACTTTGAGTTCCGGTCAACTGCTGTGTCGTGGTCGCATTAATGTTATTCCTTAAGGCTATTAGTAGAATTTAGAAATTTTTTTGATTAACTTTAAATGAAAATTAAGAAAGGTTACTATGCTTGAAATACTATTGATTTTGGTTTATTATATATTTTATAATGGGAGTGGTAATGTCAATTTTAAAATTGCACAGATTTTCATTATATAATCATACATCAAAAAAAGCAATAAGTAAATCTTAAAAAAACAATTTAAAAAAGTTTTTGCATGCAGCTATTGCCCTTTAACTTCTATTAAAAATAATATCATCGCGTCTATAAAACCCGCTAACTTGGTAGCAGCGGCAAGAGTAGTGTTACGAAGTAGTAAACCAAGGGAGCTGTAAAGACGTAGCTATCAGCGCGGTCAAGGATGCCGCCGTGACCGGGAATCAGTTGTCCTGAGTCCTTGACTCCAGCATCGCGTTTCATCATTGACTCGGTTAAGTCGCCCAGTAAGCTAGCAATGCCAATTAGTAA
This sequence comes from Chroococcidiopsidaceae cyanobacterium, assembly GCA_041748755.1. GTDB lineage: Bacteria > Cyanobacteriota > Cyanobacteriia > Cyanobacteriales > Chroococcidiopsidaceae > JAHHHE01. The sequence continues at coordinate 14,200 of JBGTCQ010000187.1, forward strand.
ACCCAAGGCAAGTCCAGTTAAGGGCCAACTAGACCAGTCTAAATACCAAGCGCCGGCAACAGCAACGGCTACACTTGCACTCACTCCAAAAACAGCGCCTTCAACAGTCTTTTTCGGGCTGATATCAGAGAGACGGGTTTTACCAAAGAGTTTGCCGATGGTATAAGCGCCAATGTCCGCTGCCCAGATGCACAAGAAAGTTAGTAGTGTTGCTGTCAAACCTTGGGGTAAATGGGGGTAATTTGTCCAGTCGGGCCAATAGCCTCCTAAAGGTAAGTTACTGACTGCGGCACTGTTGAGTCCTCGCAACCGCACCCAGTAACTCGGCAAATAACCACAATAAAATAACCCCAAAATTGAAGTTGAAATATCAGCGATCGTGGCAAGCTTTGGTTGAAACAGGAGGTAAAAGCAAATAAATGTGCCAGCAACTGGCATTACAGCATCAGCTAAGGTCGAAGAAACTGTAGCAATAACCAGCAGGGCTTGGCTGACAGCTAGGGTAGTTTTAGCAGCAGGTGCAATTCCGGTGGCACGTACTAGCTGAAAGTATTCTAGCTGACCAAAAAAAACGATCACCGCAAACAGCAGCGTGAAATACCACCCTCCCAAGATCGTTGCTGTAAGAGCGAGGGCGATCGCAATAATTCCACTAACAATTCGAGACCAAGGCATAGGCGCTTAGGCAAGGGGATAGGGACTAGGGACTAGGGGTTAGAAATTAGGAATTGGGTAAAAGGATAAGATTCTCCAGCTGCTTCTCTCTTCCCCTAGCCTCTAGCCTCTAGCCCCTAGTCCCTGATATTTTGATTTAGTCTAACTTCTCACCACTGAGGATAAAAATTGGATTGACGGCGGCAAAGGTTTGAGAAAAGCCCCGTGTTTCTAAGCGATTAACGGCAGACTGGACAACTTCGATATTACGAGCTTGCAATTCAGCAAAGCTTTGGGAGACAGCAAACAGATTTTCTAGATTAGCAGCTGTGGCGACAACTCTACCTTGGGGTAGCAAGTAGTGCCATACTTCTTTTAAGATGCCATTAATGGGGCTACCTCCCTCAATGCAGACTCGGTGTGGAGGTTTGGGCAGATATTGCAAACACTCTGGGGCGCTGCCAACAATCACTTCTACATTTTTAACCTCAAAGCGATCGCAGTTGCGGCGGATTAAATTTGCTACCTCTTCATCCCGTTCTACTGCAATGATCCGCGCTTGGGGACACAGTAACCCAACTTCTACGGGAATCGTACCTGTACCTGCCCCAATGTCCCACAAAACTGCATCTGGTTTGAGTCGGAGTTGGGCAATTAATAGCAGCCGAATCTCTCGCTTACTTAAGGGAATACCGGGTAAGCGCTCAAACAAATCGTCTGGGATACCAGGAGTAATGTAGGGCCAAAGTTGGGAGGGCATATAAATAGGGTTAAAAATACCGGTATTGCACTAATTACTCATCCAAAGCTAAAACAGCTGTAACTAAAACAGCAATTCCTGATGACTAGTCAAATATTAGGCGATTACTACGAAGTACAGCAGCAATTAGCAAAAAAGGCTGGGCGACGGACTCTGTTAGCCCGTAACCTTAAAACTCAAGAATTGGTCGTAGTCAAATTACTGTCTTTCGGTAGTGACTTTGAATGGGATGCTCTGAAGCTGTTTGAGCGCGAAGCAGAAACTTTAAAAGCCCTAAATCATCCCTCTATTCCACGCTACCTCGATTTCTTTGAGCTGGATTCACCCAACAGTAAAGGATTTGCCCTGGTACAGACTTATGTAGAGGGGAAATCTTTAGAAGAACATCTTAAAGCTGGACGTAGCTTCAGTGAATCAGAACTTCATCTGCTAGCCAAAGCACTTTTAGAAATCCTGATTTACTTACATGGACGACAACCAGCTGTAATTCACCGCGATATCAAGCCTAGTAATATTTTGTTAGCTGACCGTTCTGGCAATAGTATCGGTCAAGTCTACTTAGTCGATTTTGGCTCAGTACAGACTCTTGCAGCCAAGGAAGGCGGGACGATTACTGTGGTGGGAACCTACGGCTATATGCCACCAGAGCAATTTGGCGATCGCGCTGTTCCCGCCTCTGATCTCTACAGCTTAGGTGCAACTCTAATTACTTTGGTAACGGGTACGCATCCAGCTGATCTACCACAAAAGGATTTTAGGATTCAATTTGAACAGGCAGCTAATATTAGTCCTGCCTTTACTGATTGGTTGGGGTGGATGACAGAACCGACTTTAGACCAACGCTTGGCCTCTGCCAAAGAAGCGCTGCAAGCCTTGGAACATCCGCCAAAAAGAAACGCCGCTCCTTTAGTTGTGACACAGCCGTTTGGTAGCAAAATTTTGTTGACCAAAGATGGAAATTCTCTAGAAATTTTGATGCCTGCGAAGGGATTTAGCGCTGATATTATAATTTTGATTTTGTTTGCGATCGCCTGGAATTCGTATTTAGTAATGTGGACAGGTTTTAGTGTATTTTTTGCACCTTTTCCTATTAACCTCTTTTTTGCCATATTCTCATTACCCTATTGGGGTGTTGGCACTGGCATGGCATGGAAAATACTCTCTACTTTATTTGGAAGAGTCCGGCTTTGCCTCAATCAGCAGCAAATTTCACGAACTTATGAGTTATTTGGATTTAAATATAATCGTCCACGTCCAGCAGCAAGACAAAACATTAGTAAGCTGGAACTAGAATATTTCGGTGACTCTAGAAGCAGGATTATTATTTGGGTAGGTACACAGAAGTATGAACTTGGTAATTATGGTCATATTACTGACATGGAACTCAACTGGCTCATCCATGAACTGAGTGATTGGTTAAGAGTCCCAATCCAAGTTAATAAACTGCCTTATGAACGAAGGTATTGAGTAACAAATTACAGGAGATTCGGATGTTTGGACTGGGATGGCCGGAAGTGGGAGTAATAGCCTTAGCAGCAATTTTAATTTTTGGTCCTAAGAAAATTCCCGAACTGGGAAGCACACTGGGTAAAACATTGCGCGGCTTTAAGGAAGAAGTGAACAGCGATGAGCCTAATGGCATGCTTCGCGATCGCGAGGACGATCCCAATTCAGAGCAAGACAAACAGGAGTCATGACTATTAAATATGGCAACTTAGAACTGATTTGCTACAGAGGACTTAATACTGACCTGGGTATTTATTGCCGTAGTAGGATCAGTTAATTTAGGTGCCTCCTCACTAATCGGGTGACGCGCCTCAATTAGACTAATGGCACGGTTGACACTTTCCGGCAAAATCACTACCAGACTGCCACTAGGAGCGCTGTCTAGGGCTTTGTTAATTGCTTCTGTTTCATCAAGAGTGGTTTCATAGCGGCAATCTGGCTTAGCTTGCAAGATACCTTTAGTAATTAATTCAGCACCAGAACCGCGTAGACGACCCCGCGTATCGTCATCTTCTTTAATAATGATCCGGTCAAAAATTCCCGCAGACAGCTGGCCTAAAGTAACGAAATCTTCGTCGCGGCGATCGCCTGGTCCTCCTATGACACCAATGCGCTCACCTGGCCAATTGCGGACAAAACCCCCCAGAGCCTCGTAACTATGAGGATTGTGGGCATAATCCACCAAGGCGTGGTGACTTCCTAAATTAAACAAATTCATTCGTCCTGGTGTTTGGCTCACCGAAGCCCGAAACGTACTCAAACCAGTGCGAATTTGCTCAATCGGCACATCTTGGGCAAAAGCTGCCAGACTTGCTGCTAGGGCATTAGCAATCATAAAAGGCGCTCGTCCACCCAGTGTCAGCGGTACATTTTCCGCCCGCTCAATGCGGTGCGTCCAATCCCGTTTCAGAATCGACAGATAGCCATTCTCATACACTGCTGCCAGTCCGCCCTGTTGAGTATGGTCGCGCACTATTTGGTTTTCTGGGTTCATCGTGAAGTAAGCAACCTGGCACTTCAACCGCTGGGCGATCGCTGCAACTAGAGGATCGTCAGCATTGAGTACCGCATAGCCATTAGGCAGCACCGCTTCTGCTACCACACTCTTGACCTTAGCCATCTGTTCAATAGTTTCAATATCACCAATTCCCAGGTGATCTGCTGCGATATTTAATACCACGCCTACATTAGAGGCATCAAAGGCTAGCCCTGAACGCAAAATACCGCCTCGCGCTGATTCCAGCACCGCCACTTCCACAGTTGGATCTTGCAAGATTAGCTGGGCACTTTGAGGACCAGTATTATCTCCTGGTTCTACCATATGATCGCCGATATAGCTGCCATCGGTAGTTGTGTAGCCGACAGTTTGCCCAGTTTGTTTAAAAATGTGTGCCAGTAGCCGTGTGGTAGTGGTTTTACCATTAGTGCCGGTGACAGCAAGGATCGGAATCCGGCTGGGTTTTTCTGGGGGAAACAGCATATCAAGAACTGCTTCCGCCACGTTACGGGGAATGCCACGGCTAGGAGAAACGTGCATCCGAAAACCTGGAGCCGCGTTAACTTCCACAATCACCCCATCCACTTCCCGCAGGGGACGGCTAATATCTGGTGTAACAATATCAATTCCGGCAATATCTAAACCAATAATCTTAGCTACCCGTTGCGCCAGCCAAAAGTTTTCGGGATGGATATCATCGGTGCGATCTACGGCAATTCCGCCAGTGCTCAAATTTGCAGTTGCCCGCAGATAAAAAACTTCGCTCCTTGGGAGCACGCTTTGAAGAGTATAGCCTTGCCGTTCTAGCAGTTGGTAGCTAGTGCGGTCAACTTCGATGCGAGTCAGGACTTTATCGTGTCCTTCACCCCGATTTGGATCTTGATTTGTCTTTTCCAGCAGCTGCTCAATGGTACTAACACCATCGCCAACAACGTGTGCCGGTACTCGCTCGGCTACCGCCACTACTTTGCTATCTACCACTAGCACTCGATGGTCACGCCCAGCATAATAGCGCTCAACAATTATTGACCCAGAAACTTCTTTCGCGGCATCGTAGGCTGACTCTGCTTCTTCCCACGCTCTGATGTCAATCGTGACCCCCCTACCATGATTGCCATCGAGGGGTTTGATCACGATTGGATAGCCCCCGACATCTTGAATAGCGTCTTTCAATTCATCCAAGTAGTTGATCACCGTGCCTCGCGGTACTGGCACTCCAGCATCAGCAAGGATGCGTTTAGTGCCTTCTTTGTCGCAAGCCAGTTCTACACCCAGGATGCTAGTGTGAGAACTCATCGTTGCCTGCATCCGCTTCTGGTGCACACCGTAGCCTAGTTGAATTAAAAACCGAGCGCCGAGTGACATCCAGGGGATGCCTTTGGCTTCAGCTTCTTTGACAATAGTTTCTGTACTTGGTCCTAAAGCGGCATCTCTGTAGAGATCTTTCAGGTCTTGCAAATCTTGCTCTAATTCTTTTTGGGAATAATTACCCCGCTCAACAATACTTTGGCAAAGTCGTACTGCTGCCCGTGCTGCATAGCGACCAGCTTGCTCATCCAGGTATTCAATTACTACCTGATAAACTCCGGGGGTAGCGGTTTCCCGTGTGCGACCAAAGCCTACTAGCATTCCAGCCAGTTCCTGTAGTTCCAGAGCTACGTGCTCTACAATGTGTCCCATCATAGTGCCTTCTCGCACTCGCATCAAGAACCCACCGCGACAGCCAGGGGAACAAAAATGTTCTTCCAGACTTGGCAGCGCCTCCACTAATCCCTCATAGAAGCCGGGAATTTGATTTGAAGGTTTTTCCGCCAATTCTTCTAAATCGAGCCGCATTACTATGAGTTTTTGGCGTCGAATGCTCCAATAGTTGGGGCCACGTAATGTCTGGATTTTGAGGATTCTCATGGGAATTTGTAATGGAGATTCGGAACCGAACCAATTATTTAGTTTCTAGTGGCATTGACCGTTAAACTGTTCATAGATAACAGTTTTCTGACTAACTTGGCATTCGCTAATCAGGCGTTGAAAAAATTAGAAGTATAATAAGAGCTAACCGCACTTTAAGTAGGAAGTTGGTGGGGAGCTAAGACAGTACGCTTATGCAAGTGATAGCGATCGCCGTAGCTAAGGATGTGAAGCCGAAGATTGTGCAGGCTTAAAGGATCAGTCGGTCCCAAATTTTGCTGATTGGTATAGCACACTTCTCCTGGATCAATGATCGTCACAGTGCCTTTGCCCATGACTTGCAACATGCCATCACCTTCCACTAAAGCACAGGTATCTTCATCAATACCAATACCTAGTCGCTCTGGATGAGTGGCTACAGCACTAATTAATCGCGCCATTCGATTCCGGTTTTGAAAGTGTTGATCGACAATTACCTCCGGCAAAATACCTAGCCCTATCGTTAAGTCTACAAGAGAACGATTCGGCGATTCACCACTGCCGCCACCAGCGATCATATGATGTCCCATCACCGCCGCTCCAGCACTAGTGCCTGCTAGAGTCAGCTGCTTTCGTTGCACTCGCAGCCGGATAATTTCCATCACTGGTGTATCAGCCAATACAGCACAGAGTCGTAGTTGGTCACCGCCCGTCAAGAACACGCCAGTACATACCTCTAAGCACTCTTGAATCTCGGCTAATTCACACTGTTCTCGTTCTCGAATGTCCAAAATATCAATCTGCTTCGCCCCCATCTCTTCAAAAATGCTCAGATACCGAGCGCCAATCATCGCTGGTTCGCGGGAGGCAGAGGGAATAATAGCTATATGAGCATCTGTAGCTCCAGCACGACAAAAAAAAGTGTGCAGGATCTCCATTCCATGAACTTTGTCTTCTGCGCCACCAATGACTAGAACGGCAGTTTTAGTGGCTTGGGGTGTCCTCATTGGCAGCGATTGTTCTTCTAATTGCAGCACGGTGTTCCTCTCAATCAGCCTCAGGGAAATTAAACCCGACAACCGTAGCCTGCTTGCAACCGCTCCTGCTTAAGTTGAGTCCTTGCTCAACCAAATCAAGTAATAGCTCATCCCCGCACAATTTGACCGTAAAGGTGAGCATATAGGCGGTGTAGCTGTACTTTGCGTCAACCTTCTGCTTTGTAAAGGCAGAAGTTACGTTGACTGCATTAAAGCGTGCCAGTCTGACAAGCAAATTTGCTGAGGCTTGTGTTCAATAGTCGAGAAGTTTTTAACCCTAAGATCGTCAGTAATTCGCAAGATGTCACAATATTTAAACATAATTTAAACAATTAGAAAAAGTTTTGCTCCTTTATCAGCCATGATTCTTATGTGGGTCGAACCAAGGGAAGTGCACTCCTCCTGGTTGGGGATTGAAAATTGCCTCGTTAGTGCCGCTTCTGACAAACTTCCTTAAGGTAAGGTTAGTCTTCTCAAGTGCTAGCTGCTGTGCGATTTGATATAGTTACCCTGTTTCCTGACTTTTTTACCTCTCCCCTGAGTTCAGGATTGCTAAGTAGAGCCTTAATAAAACAGATTGCCCAGGTGCATCTAGTTAATCCGCGCGATTTTACCACCGACAAGCACCGGAAAGTCGATGATGAACCTTATGGCGGCGGCGTGGGGATGCTGATGAAGCCAGAACCAATTTTTGCCGCTGTAGACTCGTTGCCGATTTTACCGCGACGAGAAGTAATTTTGATGACACCTCAAGGTCAAACCCTAAACCAGCCTCTGTTGCGGGAATTGACTATAAGTTACGACCAGTTGGTGGTTATCTGTGGTAGTTACGAAGGCGTGGATGAGCGGGTGCTACATTTAGTAACTCGTGAGGTTTCACTGGGAGATTTTGTCTTGACTGGGGGAGAAATTCCAGCATTGACACTGATTAATGGGGTGGTGCGGCTGCTACCGGGAACTGTAGGCAAAGTGGAGTCTTTGAAAGCAGAGAGTTTTGAGGCGGGGTTGCTGGATTATCCTCAATACACGCGCCCAGCTGAGTTTCGCGGCTGGAAAATACCTGATGTGTTGCTCTCAGGAAATCATGCTGAAATTGCCCGTTGGCGACATGAACAGCAACTCCAGAGAACATGCGATCGCCGTTCTGATTTGTATGAAAGTTGGTTAAAAGAGTATGGCGGCGAAGAACCAGAAAAACTTTAGTAACAGCGAAGTAGATAATAATATTGTCACTGTCAGCAAAATACAGGTGGGACTGCTGGCTCAAGCGCGGGCGATCCAAACTCAGCTATCAGAATATAGCCTCAATACGGATACCCAGACTCCAGAAGGATTAGCGCAATTGTTGCAAGAAGCAGCTTTGGCACTCTTGCGAACCCCAGAAAACTGGATGCACGTATCCGCTAGTTCCAAAACTGTCCGTAGCCGAGAAGCAGCGCAGGCAATTTTTAATCAACTTTCAATTGAGGAACGCAGCAAATTTAGCGCTGAAACCTTGACGAATGTTAATGGCATCCGCCGCATTCAAGATAATTCTAAGCAGGATAATGATCCAGGCTCATACATTGTGGTGACATTGCTAATTGGGACAGAAAATGACCGTCCTCTGTTTGGAAATGTCTACTCGACTGAAGAATTGAAGCAAGCCTTGGAGCGAATTGCGGCTACTCCCCCTGAATATTTGACGGCCTTTGAACTGCTTTGGACTCCCCAATCAGAAATAGAAAGCCTCACCTCCGATGAACTGTTGACTGAATACACTAACTTGATGCAAATTGCCTAGAGGTGATGGGTCATTGCTACGAACCCTAACCCTTATGATTAAGGTTAGAACTGATATCTCGTCTCTCGTTCCCATCTGAGCCTGGGAACGAGTCGCGGAGGGGCTTTGACTCTCCACTACCGATTTTATAGGTCTATGAACATAAGAATTGGTAACGGCTACGATATTCACCGACTGGTTAGCGATCGCCCCTTAATTTTAGGTGGTGTCAAAATTCCCCATGAACTCGGTTTGTTGGGGCATAGTGATGCCGATGTGTTAACTCATGCGATTATGGATGCGATGCTGGGCGCTTTGAGTCTGGGAGATATTGGGCATTACTTTCCCCCGACAGATCCGCAGTGGGCTGGGGCTGATAGTTTAGTTTTATTGAGTAAAGTAGCTCAGCTAATTCGGGAGCGGGGTTGGCAGGTGGGAAATATTGATTCTGTGGTAGTGGCGGAGCGGCCAAAATTGAAACCGCATATTTCCGCGATGCGGGAGGCGATCGCCAATGTCCTACAAGTAAAACCCGACCAAATTGGCATTAAAGCTACTACCAACGAAAAATTAGGTCCAGTCGGACGCGAGGAAGGCATTGCAGCTTATGCCGTTGTCTTGCTAATGACTGATAGTTGAATTACCTTAACGTCAGTAAGTTTAAGATATTGAAATTAATTAGCATGGAAATGACTAAGAGATAAAGGCAAAGCCTTTCAACTTCCTGGGAGAATTAAGACAATGGAAACTGTAAAAATTGAACTTAACCGGGCTAGGGGTGCTGACATTGTTGTTCAAGGTAGAGATGGACAAGTTGTTCTATTAGTTGAAGTTAAAGTTACTAAACTTAAGGAACCCAAAGCAAAAGAAAAAGCTGTCTCGCAACTAAAATCGTATTTGCAAACTGCGAACAATCATATTCCTTTTGCCATGCTGGTTGACCTTGAAGACATTGATATTTTTCAAAAGGATGATACCAATTTCGCTAAATTTGTTAGCTCACGCTCCCTTAAAACTGCCGCCGTACTTAACTATTACGACCCCGAATTCAGCAGCAAGCGCATATTCTCACCCTACTTTGAGACGCTTGTTGAAGCTTGGCTGCGGGATTTAGCATATCACTGGAAGTCAACTACACCACCAGGAGCAGAACAGTTAGCAGGGCTCGGTTTGTTAGAGCTACTGGCAGGTGCAACAACACAGCCTCTCCCTAGTTCTTAGTGATAATAGTTTACGTTGAAACTAACTTCCTAATGAGTATTGCTACAGGACGCGACTCACAAGCAGTTACCTTGCTAAAGAATACGGCACTGTCAGCACACATAGCAATACCAAGCATTTGTTGCATGGAAGCTCTTTCAGCATTAGAAGACGAACTCAAGCGCCGCAACCGTTTTGCTAACGAACTGAATATGCAAATTAGTCAACTAAGGCGAGATCAAACTTCACCTTATGCCAAGTCTCTGCTTTCACATTTAGAGCAATCTCTGATTGAGAATAAGGCACTACTTAACGACATCCAAAACCGCTTATTCGATGCCCTTGCTCATCTCAATACAAAGGTAGAGATGATTGCCTTAACTGTGACGTTCTCCCCTCCTAACCGCTGCGCGGTATAGAAGGGGCTTCTTAGAATAGACTAAGTTGTGTGCCAACTAATCCACTCCAAGCTTCCTTCCTCAACGGCTGGGTATCCCCTAAGCCTCCGAAGGCTGGCACGATAA
>JBGTCQ010000188.1:0-6097 GCA_041748755.1 Chroococcidiopsidaceae cyanobacterium
TGCCAAGCTCCACCGTAAATTACTACAAGCGCTGGGTACTTACCTACCTGTAGCGGTTGATAAATATTCATGCTTAACGGCACTTCGTCTGGTTTGGCAAACTGAATATTTTCTAAGTATCGACATTTACTTGGAGGAATACCTGTGAATACATCAGCTACAACAAAGGGCCGCGCTCTCATGCGACGAACATACGATGGAATCTGATCTATGTAGTCTCTTCCTAGTGCTTCTTGCATAGCAACTGCCATTCGCTGCTCAGTTGCAGGTAGTTGTAATAGCGGTAGCACACATAATACACTTCCGGTCAGGGCGCAAACTAAAGCCAATTGTCGCAGCCCACTACGACGAATTTTAGTTAATGCTAGGGTAGTGAGCACATTTATGACTAGCAACCAAGGGCTAAGTTCAGGCACTGCTACACCAAGAATTAGCAAAAAATCAGTCGGAGCTGGGACTACAGTCCAGCAACTTAAGAATAAATCAATCCCACTTAGGAGAATTGTTAGCGCTTTAAACAATTGCTTGATTTGATAGAACATTGAAACTAGCTTTGAAGAAACAATTGTATGTAGTTAAGCTATGGAATCGATGCAAATAATACGCTGGTTGCAATTGAAGACACACAAAGCGGTAAGACCAACTTAGGATGTCCCTACTGTGGAAGCCTGCTAACTGCAAAAAAAGGCAGAATTAATGAACATCCCGCATGGTTATCAAAAGACAGCCACGCGATCTACCTACTTTACCCCTCTACGACTCTTTTGATATCTTCTTAACTGGCAAAGAATTAGAGCAACTTAAAAAACTTTGGCATCGGCACAAATCCCACACCAACGGTATTCATTCCTTAGAACTGTTGTCTGCGTTCACTAGAGAAAATTTAGTGGTTCTTAATCAACATCTCAACCTTTGCGGTGGTAGTGGAGCTTATCAATTTACTGATTTGGGCAAAATTCCGGTAAAAGCATTGTCTTTGTCACGCTTCAACTTTGTCCAAGAGCCACTAATTCTCCAAAAGTTAACTGATTTAGAAGCAAACATCTTTAACAATCAAGGTACAGTGCTGCCTGAACCAGAGTTATCGTTTCACCTCACTGACTTACGAATTTACAGCGCTCAACTGCAAAAAATTTTGCTGTCTACTCTCTACTACTTGGAAGTAAAAGCTGATGGGCAGACTTTTTATAAAATTGGCGTGACGACTCGACCTATTTCTAAACGTATTGCGGAAATATATCAAGATATACGATCGCACTTTCAGGCAGTGGTAATTACGCTACTTGGTACTTGGGCAAATCGCGGTAATGTTGAGAAGTATTTTAAGTATCGTTACTCCCTTTTCAACTACCCGATTGGCAGCCTGACTGAATACTTCAAATTTATTGACCCAGAGGATGCTCAAGCAGAACAGCGCGATTTGCGCTCTATGAAGCCCAAGGTACTGTCATCGGTGGAGCAGGACATTCTAGATAGTAAACCTAGTCCAATCGAACGGGCGTTCTATGCAGAAACGGAATCAATAGAGCAGTCCCGAAGGGGCAAGACATCTTCGATGGAATCGCTTTTAGTTCAACAACAGAAGCTGCTAGTGCAAGACGATAAGCTAACTATTAATTGCTCAAATCATTCTAAATTAGATCAGGTTTTCTTATCGAATCCTTCATCTATGCGTGTAATTGAAGCACTGCATCAGGGTCATTCTTTGCGTCATGCTGCTGAAATAGCGTCCGTACCAGTTGACACTGCACGAAAAGTTCTAGCGGTACTGCAAAAACAGCAGTAATGAGAGAATTCGAGAGTACAAGTCCTGTAGGAGACTCCAAAAGTGTTAGAGAGCAGTGGATTTCTCTCTGCCGTAGGTGTAAATTATGCCTCTTTGCACAGCTTATTAGCATCTGACCAGTTTCAAAAAGCTGATGAAGAAACTGGAGCAGTAATGTTAAAAATAGCCCGTCGAGTTACAGCTGGTTGGCTCAGAGAAGAATACATTACAGATTTTCCTTGTCTGGACTTGCAAACGATTAATCAACTGTGGGTTAAGTACAGCCAGGGGCGCTTTGGCTTCAATGTTCAAGCTGAAGTTTGGCAAAGTGTAGGGCAAGATTATGGTAAGTTTAGCGAAGCTGTGGGGTGGCGGCACGGTGTTGGTAGTGATTGGCAACAATATTCCCAACTCACTTTTAGTTTGCTAGCTCCGTCCGGACATTTGCCTGCTGCGCCATTTTTTAAATTCAATGATTTGGCTATCGGGTGGGCTGCTTCTCTGCCATCAAAGCTTGTGGATTGTTACAACGCAGATTTCTGAAGGAAGCGATCGCTTCTTTTCATGTTCATGAGCCATCCGGCAAGCCGATCCAGTTAAAGTCGCGGGAATAGCCTTCAGCATTCATGCGTTGTGTTTGGTCCTTAATGAGTACTGAGAGCCGCTTGGAACAAGCCAATGATGAAACTAAAATTCTTTGTGCGCCAACTTGGTTAAGCAAACGGTTCGATGCCCGTGCCTTCAATCTACCTTATATAGATTTGCAACCTTGACATCTCTTACAAATTGAAGATAGAATAATTGACATCTCTTACAAAGGAGAAGTATCGTGTCAGCCGCACTTGAATTCAGTGTTTCACACCTTGGTACTAAAAATGAGAAGGAAGTAGACAAAAATCATCAACATGCAGCAGAGAATATAGTCAACTTGCTAAACGATTTGCATCCTGACGAGTTAGATTTTTTGGATGAGCGATTACATAGCGTCACGCAGGAATCTAAGTCAACAGCCGCCGAGGATGCTTTAGTAGTAAAGCTTACTGGTCATCAGTTCAGCGAGGTGGAGCGCCAAAAGCTAGAGTTTGCCTCGCTACTTCGCAAGTTTCAATGGCGGCAAGAATTAATGAAAGGCGCTTTGAGTGCATCACAAGTAGCAGATTTATTGGGAACATCTCGACAGACTCCTCATGATCGGGTGAAAAGCAACAGCTTGCTGGCGGTTCTTGATCGGGGTGCATGGCGCTTTCCAGCATGGCAGTTTGATCCTGAAGGACCTGATGGAGTTGTTAATGAACTACCAGAGGTTTTAAAAGCCCTTAAGGTTTCTCAACTATCGAAGCTTAGTTGGTTAGTGCGTTCTAACCCGTTTTTGGATGGGCTTACTCCAGTAGAAGCACTCAAGCAAGGGCAGAAAGAGCAAGTTCTTGCTGAAGCAATAGGTATTGGAGAGGGATAGTGGTACGTATTGCTGCTCCGCCGCCGCTACATACACCCTCTCCCTCTTTTTATTTCCTGCCTGCTGATAGTCACATCATCAGGATCTTTGACCCAACAAAACATGCGACTACAGCATCAACATTCCGCTTCTATGGCCCACTTGGGCGCTTTGACCATCACAGAGGCTCTAGTCCCCAAGATGACCCACGCGGTATATATTATGCTGCGCTCTCGTTTTCCGGCTGCTTAGTTGAAGTGTTTGGAGACACGGGGCTGATTGAGATCGGTCTAAAGTGTGTCTGTCTTCCCATCTTGACGCGCGAACTGAAGCTTCTCGATCTGCGTAGTTCTGGAGCAATGAAGGCTGGCTCTGTTGCGGCGCTGGCAAAGACTGCTAATCGCTCTCTTAGTCAAGAATGGTCGCGTTACTTCTACGACGAGCAAAAGATTTATCCCAAAATTGATGGAATCATTTACTTTAATGCACACAACGACGACGAAGCAATTGCACTCTATGAACGTGCTAAAAATGGATTAATCTATCCATCTGAGCGGACTCTACGACTTGATCACCCTAGCCTCCGCCCTGCTATTCAAAAAGCAGCATTAGATAATAACCTGATTTTTGAACCTTAAGTAACTATTACGTTGAGATGAAGTATTGATCTCTATTTGAGGATATATGTGGCTGCGTTACCTGTGTATCCACTAACATCAAATGCCAAAATTTTCTAGAACTGCGTCTTCAAGATTTAGTTGCTGTAACCTCTCTTGCACTTCTGACGTTAACCCCATCTCTTTTATGTACTTTGTCCAGGAATCAATTCTCCAATCTACGAGGTTCGTCTAGACTCTACTACCTTCATTATTTAATACTTTTGACACAAAAGTTTCTATTCAGAAATCACACTCTGTATCTTCTATCAGTTGTCCTAGAGCATACTCTGCTAATTCTTGCTTATCCCATAGACCTGTTGTGTACTGTTCGTTGGTATCAGCGTAAATCACTCCAGATGTCCAAGCATTGCATCCCATATAATGCTACTTGATAATAGAAAGTCTAAATTATTAATAAAATAACTTTTTTAATTTAAGTATCACCTGAGTAAAATCGCTGAAATAGAACTCATGTATGGGTAATTTCTTATGAAGTATCTCTAATAATCATTACTTATTTATACAAAAGACACTTGTTAATGCGTAAGTATTTGCCAATTCTTTATATAATTCTTCATTATTCCTAAACCAAACATGTAATTTCAGCAGCCAGTATAAAGAAGTCACTCTAACTGAAGCGGAAGAAACATGAAAAAGTTTGCAGTTACTACAAACTTGCAGATGTTTACAGATGTTGTAGATGGTCCAGGTTGGACAGATGTTGAAGTTGATGGCTATTACGACAATAACGGAACATACGTGTCGCCTCAATATCGTTCTAGCCCTACACCAGGCAAAGGTGTTCACATTACATCAAGATGAGCGCTTTTTAACTTGTCTGCGTCACCGCAATAAATATTTATCTCCACGCCCGTCCTTTGGATAGTGAGAGCGCTCTTGCGACTGCTGATGTGAAGAGCGATCGCCACTCGTAACTTGAAATTAAAAATGCAGCTTAACAGTATTTACTTTTTAGAGAAAGATAAGGTTTATCTAACTAGACGTGATACTCGTTGGCGTAAAGTACAATTAAAGCGTTCAACTAAGTTAGTTTTACCGCTCTTCTTGCTAACTACTCTATGCCTAGACTTTGGAAAAATTTCCTCATAGGCTTTTGCAGAAATCGGTGTAAGATACTGCACACTGTCGGTAAAGGGCGGGTAAAGATTGCCATAAACCTGCTGCTCCCTTCCGGCTACGCACACCAACATAAACACCAACAACTTCTTGTGTTGTTGTATCTAATGCTAACCAGATCCACTGCTTGTTCTTCTTGTGGAGTACAAAAGACCACATTTCATCACACTGAGCGCGTTAGTCGCCCCTTTTTTTAGGCCAGACCTCCACTTGCTTGTTAATAGCATCGAATTTGGCATCGACATAGTTTTGTAACCATCTTTCTGAAACACCAGTAACTCTGGCAATACCGGCCAATGGGATTTTTTCTAACAGCAGGTTGTCAATTAATTCTTTGGTGTCTTGTCCAATTACTTTTTTAGTTGGATTTTGGACAAACTGTCTACTACAAGCTTTGCACTTGAAGTTTTGGTTGCCGTTGTGGATTTTGCCATTTTTGACAACTTGATTAGAGTCACAGCGAGGGCAAGCGAGAGTAGGATCGAACATGATTGAAGTACAGTAATCCATCTCTACTATCCTTAGTTATTCAGGACTACCCTAATTTTTAACTTATTAACTTTGCAGAACTGACAACCAAATGCATGAAACCCGTTAAAGATTGCGATAGACCTCATCATCATTACGCTTGCCAACTCTAAAAACGTCTACAAATTTCAATTCCAAATCGATAGTGTACAGAATTCGATACTCGCCAGAGTCAACACGATAGCCACCAGGATACCCTTTTAGCTGTTTACAATCTTGAGGTTTAGGATTTCCTTGCAGCAAGAAGATTTTTTTTGCTACTTGAGCAAACTGTTTGGTTTGCAACTCTAACAAGTCCTTCTCAGCAGTTTTAGCAATCCTTAAGGCATAGCGCTCGTGCGGCTTTTCAAATTCATCACTCATTCGGCACGGTCGGCAGTAATTGACTCTAAGGTGACGAAGCCCTCATTCTCTTGTACAGCATGACGTAACAGGGCAGAATTGATTGCATCCTCAATTGCCTCCAAGCGCTTGAGGTCCTCCATACTGATAAGCGCAGCAACAGGCTTCCCATGCCGCTCAATCAAAATGCGTTCCTGACCATAGCCAACACGGTTCAGTAACTCTGGAAAA
>JBGTCQ010000189.1:0-4245 GCA_041748755.1 Chroococcidiopsidaceae cyanobacterium
GTCACAATGCCTGCTACCCCAACAACGACTTCCCCGTGTAGGTGGGTTGTGGTAGAAAATTGATTTGCTTCTAATTCTGCTGTTACAGCCTCTACCGCATCTACACGACCGCGCAGTGTCGCTAATTCTGCTGCGAATTCCTCTTGCAATCTTTGCAGTGTAACTAAATCTTCGCGCTTTACTAAATTAGATGTGGCAGTAGCAATTAGTTCGTTGACGCGATCTAAGCAAGCATTCACACCAGCGGCAAACTCGTATCTCGTCAGCGCCCGATTGCCACGATAAGTACCATCGGGATATCCTGCTATGCAACCGTAACGTTCTACTAGTGATTGCAGTGCTTGGAATGCCCAATCTGTAGGTTGAACATCAGATAGCTGAGAAACAGATGTCACCTGCGAGAGTGCGTTGTTAGCATCAATACTTTGATTGGATTGGCTGATTGGTTTGCTAATTTCAGCAGTTGAATCTGCATTACTCAGGCTATTACCAGCTAACTGGGTTTGAGTTAATGAATTTAATGGTGTTGCTGAGATTGTTAATTTGTCCTTCTCTAGACTTTCTGCCGCTAGTGATTGAAGTACTTCAGCGGTTGTTGTTTCTGCTAGTACCGTTCCAGTCGCAACACCAACAATCAGCATTGCTCCACAAATAGCTGGACTAATCAGCAGATAGTTCCACAAAGTTTTCATCATTTCTCCTTGTCCTCACACCTGTTTAAGCTCGATAGCTATTAATAATTAGTTAATCTATAAACATAGTTAGCAAACACCAGCACACCACTAGTACACACGCCACGACTGACAGTAGCCTTTTGAATGAGGCTATTTCCACCAGACGTAGAAGTTGGCTTAGATGCTCTTAATTATTTTGAGTTGAGCTGCTGTCCCCGTCAAAAGACAAGCTGTCAAACTTTCCAGATCCACCTGGTAAGCCAATTTTTAGCGCTAATGTCGCTAAGAAAGCTCAAACTCGCGCCAATTTAAAATGTTATGGCTACCTAATTACCGTCCTAAACTTGATACTCAAGCAATATTTGGAAGTTGGAGTGACATATCATACTTATAAAAAAACACCCCAGCGGCGTGGGGTGCCAATGCCATTTGCCAATGAGGAATATAAATCAGTTTGGGTGGAGCTGTTGCTAATGTCAAAAGACAAGCTGTCAAACTTCAGCCTTAAACACCTCAATTTAAAACCTTTGAGTGTTACCTAGTAAACAATAGTTAAAACTAATGTGTTAGGGCAACCGTTGGTTCAGACCAGCGCTCAACAGCCTTACCAATCACTGCTAGTTCTTGCATCAAGCGGTCGAAACGTTCCGGTGTCAGGGATTGAGGACCATCTGACAAAGCTTTAGCAGGGTTCGGGTGAACTTCAATCATTAAAGAGTCAGTCCCAGCGGCTAGAGCTGCCAGTGCCATCGACGGTACATATTCTGCTCTGCCAGTGCCGTGGCTAGGATCAATCATAATCGGCAGGTGTGTAAGCGATCGCAAAACAGGCACCACTGACAAATCCAGTGTATTGCGAGCATACTGGCGATCAAACGTGCGAATTCCCCGTTCACACAAAATCACATTCGGATTTCCAGCTGCCACGATGTACTCCGCAGCCATCAACCATTCTTCAATCGTCGCCGACATTCCCCGCTTCAGTAACACTGGTTTTGGTTGCGCTCCAACTTTTTTAAGCAGCGAGAAATTCTGCATATTCCGAGCGCCAACTTGGACTACATCAGCAACTAACACGATCTTCTCCAGATCAGCTGCATCCATCACTTCCGTAATAATCCCCAGCCCAGTTGCTGCTCGTGCCGCCGCCAGCAATTCCAAGGCACTCTCACCGTGTCCCTGGAAGGCATAAGGCGAAGTCCGAGGTTTGTAAGCACCCCCCCGTAAAAACTTTGCTCCAGCTGCCTTGACACGCCGCGCCGTCTCAACAATCATCTCTTCGTTTTCTACTGAGCAAGGGCCAGCGACCACCACAATTGGATGATGTTTACCAATGTAGACAGCGCCGTTAGGGGTATCAACTGCAACTTCACTTGCTTGACCGTGACGAAACTCAAGGCTAGTTCTCTTAAAAGGCTGCTCTACCCGGAGGACTTGTTCAATCCAGGGACTGACTTCCTGAATTTGTAAGGGGTCAAGGTTTGCTGTTTCACCCACCAGCCCCAATACTACCTTGTGCTTACCAACAATTTTTTCTGGTGTCAGACCCCTAGTGCTAAGTTCCTCGCTAATTCGAGCAATCTCCGCTTCTGGGGAACCAATTTTCATGACGACAATCATGTCAAATTCCTTGTTCAGTAGTGTTCCAATGTTTGAATAACAACTACAAACTACTTAAACTATAGCTCTTGTGTCTTCAGGTTTTTTGTTTAATTAACAATTGAAAATTGTAAGTGATGTGTTAACTTTATGCTTCAACCCACAGCAACGAGTTTGCTTTACGAATTACAGCATTTATTTTTTAGCCTTCACATCACTCAGCTGCCAAAATGCTATTTGAACTAAAACTGCACGACTCTATGAGTTTTTTTGCTGAGTTGAACGCCAAGCCGACCTCATCCGTCCCCAATTTGTCTTAAACTCCTGCCAGCCTAGCTTATTTCCCACTCTTTCTTCATCCCAGGAGGCAGAGAGTATGCCATAAGTCAGCCCCAATATCCCCAACCCAAAAAAGCCGATGCTCCCTAGCAATACCATTGAGTTAGGCAGCTTAAACCAAGCGTGACTCTTGATCACATAGCTGATAACAAATATTGCCATACCCAAGAATGTTGGGATACCGCAAAATAAAGTCATCCGCCGTGCCATGCGATTACTCACAACTTGCGGAATTGCCATGTCATCCCTATTCCAAGGGTTTTTATCAATCTGTGTGTCAGCAACGGCAGACTTACTCTCAGACTTTTTAAGCTTTTGTGGTTGCAAATCTTGCTTTGCAGTTTCCGAGGGCTTATTCGAGTTTTTTGCTGACTTTTGCCGTTTTTTGCTGGGTTCAAAGGGTAAAGGATTACGTTGCTGAGGTTCAGGTGCCATAAACTCAACTACTCCTTAACCTCGAATTCCTAGGCGACCAATCAAAGCTTGATACTTTTCCTTATTTTCCGACTGTACGTACGACAAAAGGCTTTTGCGCTGACCAATCAGCTTCAACAATCCTCGTCGAGAAGAATGATCTTTTTGATTTGCTTTGAGATGTTGACTGAGCCGATTAATCCGCTCCGTCAACATAGCAATTTGAACATCTGATGAGCCAGTATCGGTTTCATGAACTTGGTAACCAGAAATTAGTTCTTGTTTGCGCTGTTGCGTCAGGGCCATGATGGAATTATTTTTTATATCAATACAGCAATCTCCTATGTTACCACCTCTTCGGTTGAGGAGCTTTCTTAGCAGGAGAGACAGGGCAATCGCATCTAATTTGAGAATGAGGCAGGGATGAGAGATTAGGGAAGTCCCTGAGAATAAATTGCTTGCGATGTCTGCTCAAACTCACCCCTGTGCCCAGTTACTCGCTCATTTTGCCAGCGTCGAAGGCCCGCGCATTGAGCGCACAAAAGAACATTTGCTGATCAATCTGATTGTAATTTACGATTTGGGCAGTGATTTGCGGAGCCGATAGTCTGCATAGACGGCTCTAGTTTTGCTCAAAGCAGCTATCGCTATGCCGCTTGGCTGGCTCCACAACAGAACACCTATGTCGATGTTCTCTACGTAACGGATATTCGCACCCAAAAAGCGATCGCAACGGGCAACTTGAGCGGCAGCCTGAGTATTGATGCATCTAGAGAATTAAAGTCGTCAAAAAATACGGCAATTTATAGCTCCGAAGACTCAGATCGTGCAGGGCAACCCAGAAACTGTGATCGCTCACTATGTTACAGGATACCCAGACGGAACTTATCGTCCAAATCGTCCTGTTGACCGAGACGAATTTGCATCGATCGTTCGAGATGCTTTTAATCGAGCCAAAGAACGAACCATTTCTAGTGGCAGTGTCTTCAATGATCTGCCTCAAGGATATTGGGCAGCACCTGCGATCGAGGAAGCCTACGAAACGGGATTTCTCTCTGGCTATCCAGGCGGTTACTTCCGTCCGAGACAGCCCGTGACTAAGGTAGAAGCGATCGCCTCACTGGCACGAAATCTAGAGTTGCAAAAGACAGCACAAACGCCTCAGCAATCTGCGACCCCTGCTCCCTCAAATCAGGCAATTCGCCCTCAGCAAGCTAGA
>JBGTCQ010000190.1:0-13030 GCA_041748755.1 Chroococcidiopsidaceae cyanobacterium
GGCTAGGGTACAACGGGAAATCCCGATACTTAAAAGCTCTTGATTTGAGTCTTAGATGCCTTGTGCCGCTCGCAAGCAAGGAAAGGAAGTCGCCTCCGGGATGCAACTGCTGCGAGCGCTGCAAGCCATCTAGTGCACAAATCTTTTTTTGTGATTCCATATTTAATGCATAGGGGCAACAAAAACCCAATGCAAGGGGCTTTGACCAGCCAAGAATTCCCCTAGCCTCGCTTTCTCTAGCCCCTAGTTCGGTGAATAAGCCGTTCACAGTCTCGAATTTTAACTCAGCTAAAATCTGTGTTTAGTCAGAGACTTTTTGGCTTGGGAAAACAAATTCAGGGCGATCGCCCTGACCGCGTGGGGCTCAATGGCGATCGCCCATGAGTTTTGTAAAATGAAATCGAGCGATTGGGCAAAGCCCACCAGCGTAGCTGATCGCGCCATCCGTGTTCACAGGCGATTATCATGAATCTGCTGCAAACTCAAACCCCGCTGAATACCTGGCTTCCCGCCACCTGGGAGGAGTTTGTCAACAGTGCCGATGACCCAGCCTCCGCCAAGCTCAAAGGCTACTACTACATCGGCAGGATGAGATTTGAACCCATGTCTACTGGCTCCGATCACTCTAATGACCATGCATTAATCATTGTTGCCATTTCATTTTTTGCAGCTCACAATCGCCTCCCTATGACTGCAAAAGATGGTTGCTCCTACCGCAAAGTTGGGTTTGATGAGTTTCAGTCCGATGCTTCCTACTATATTGGCGACAATGCGGATGCAATTCTCTGGGGAACACGGGTGATTGATTTGGAGCACTATCCTTTACCCAACTTGGTAATTGAAGTTTCCGATACTTCCCTGGCGGATGATCTGGGTGAAAAGCGGCTTCAGTACGAAGATCTAGGCATTCCTGAATACTGGATTGTGAATGTGCAAACAACGCAGATTTTGGCGTTTGCGATCGCCCCCGATGGCACAATTCGCCGCATTCGAGAATCTCAGGTGTTGCCGGGATTGAAGTTGGAAATTTTAGAGCAGGCACTCCAGCGTAGCCGTCAGGAAAATCAGTCGGCAACGACGGCATGGTTGATGGAGCAGTTTCGGGTTTAAGTGAGTAATTCAGGGCGATCGCTCCTCACGCCATTACTTCCTTGCTCTTCCAAGCAAATGGTTTTACGATGCGATCGCGCCCACGATTTCTTCAAATCGAGATTGCCTGTAGATAATCCTTTTTAGACACATCTTCCCTGCCCTACCTCTACAAGACTCCTCGCAGTTTGCGAGTATTTTCAACTAAGCTTTGAGCAAACTGATCAAAACGCTGCGAGAGTTTTTCATCTAGAATCTTCCCATCAGAATCAAACGCTTTCCAAGCTTGTCCAAAGGCAATTTGTTCTGGAATTACCCAAGCATGTACCCAGCGCATAATTACCCGCAAGTCATTAAGGGCGTTACTGTTAGACTGACCGCCCAAAACACTAATTAGTCCTGTGACTTTGCCATCAAGTTGTTCAAAATCCATTAGATCCAGAGCATTTTTCAGAACACCGCTAACGCTGCCGTGATACTCTGGTGTCGTCAAAATTAATCCATCCGCAAGCTTAACTGTGTTACGCAATCGTTCTACGTCAGGGTAATCTGGATACTCGTCTTCCCCATTACAAAACGGTAGCTGCATCGTCCGTAAGTCCAGAATTTCCATTTCTGCCCCCAACGCTTCTACTCGCGCACCTGCCAAACTTAGAGCGATTTGGCTATAGGAGTTAGGTCGTAAACTTCCGCCAATTCCAACAATTCTAACCATTGAAGTGATCCTTTAATAGCGCCTGTGTGTATTTCAATAAAGCTACGCGATTCTGGTATGACCCAAACTCTCTACAGTTAGTAAGCTTGCAATACTTTTGGATTAAGACTTGCTCCCCCAACCCTCTTAAAAAGAGGGGCTAGGGGAGATCTTCGAGAGCTCAAACATCACAAACTGAGAAGTATACAGAAAGCTATTGATAAACGGAGTCATTACGACTACGAATTAATTATAATAAGTTGTCCTGTACTTTGTCAAATTGCGGAGATAAGACGGTTCTACAGAAGCTAGGGAATACTAGAAACAACAGAATAAGAGCATTTAGGAGAATGATATTGGTAACAGTGGCCTAGATAAGGAAGTTACACTAGATTTTGGAAGGATTATTTGAAATAGTAGTTGGCACTTCAAGCAGAACGTTAAAACCGGAGTGCTTGGGTTAAGGGAATAGACAGAGGGAAATTTGATATGAAAGGTTCGCAGAAGCAGGCATTGAGACAGCGATCGCCAAGAGGCTTGGTCACGGGTACGATTGCAGCAAGTTGGATCATTTTGCAGTCAATGCTTGTCGGTACCCCGGCACTAGCGCAAAAAGAAGAGCGTGATCCCCTAACTTATGGCGAATTGTTAGAGAAGATTGATAACAAACAAGTTACCAAAATTGAGCTTGATCCAGCACAACAAAAGGCGTTGGTTCAACTAAAGGGGCAAAACCCAGATGAGCCGCAAGAAGTGATGTTGTTTGAGCAAAACCCAGAGTTAACTAAAAAAGCCCTCGCCAATGATGTGGATTTAGAGGTACGGTCCTCTGCCGAAAGTAGAGCTGCTGTAGGGTTTTTGGCTAACTTACTGTGGATTTTGCCATTAATGTTTTTAATGCTATTCTTCCTCCGTCGCTCTGCCAATACTTCTAACCAAGCTTTGAACTTCGGCAAGTCCCGCGCCCGCTTCCAGATGGAAGCTAAAACAGGCATTACTTTTAGCGATGTTGCTGGTATTGACGAAGCAAAAGAAGAACTTCAAGAAGTTGTGACGTTCCTCAAACAACCGGAACGCTTCACGGCTATTGGAGCCCGAATTCCTAAAGGTGTCCTCCTCATCGGTTCTCCCGGCACTGGTAAAACTCTGCTCGCTAAAGCGATCGCTGGAGAAGCAGGAGTACCATTTTTTAGCATCTCCGGCTCGGAATTTGTCGAAATGTTCGTCGGCGTTGGGGCTTCGCGGGTGCGGGATTTGTTTAAAAAAGCAAAAGAAAACGCTCCCTGCTTGATCTTCATTGATGAAATTGATGCCGTGGGTAGACAGCGGGGTACTGGCATCGGCGGTGGTAACGACGAAAGAGAACAAACTCTTAACCAGCTACTGACAGAAATGGACGGGTTTGAAGGCAATGCTGGTGTGATTATCATCGCCGCTACTAATAGACCGGATGTATTAGACTCCGCTTTATTGCGCCCCGGACGCTTTGATCGGCAAGTGATGGTAGATGCACCGGATCTCAAAGGGCGACTGGAAATCTTAACAGTTCATGCTCGGAACAAGAAACTTGATGACTCTGTATCATTAGAAGCGATCGCCAGACGCACTCCTGGCTTTACAGGAGCGGATTTAGCCAACTTGTTAAACGAAGCGGCGATTCTGACTGCTAGACGGCGTAAAGACGCTATCACCTTGCTAGAAGTTGATAATGCTGTTGACCGCGTAGTTGCCGGAATGGAAGGCACACCACTGGTAGACAGTAAGAACAAGCGACTGATTGCCTACCACGAGGTCGGACATGCTTTGTTAGCCACTCTCCTCAAAAACCATGATCCCTTGCAGAAAGTCACCCTCATCCCCCGTGGACAAGCACAAGGACTAACCTGGTTTACCCCCAACGAAGAACAAGGGTTAATTTCCCGTTCTCAGATATTGGCAAGAATTACAGCTACCTTGGGAGGTCGAGCAGCAGAGGATATTGTATTTGGTAGGGGGGAAGTAACCACTGGTGCAGGTCAAGATTTACAACAGGTGACTAGTCTAGCGCGGCAAATGGTAACCAAGTTTGGCATGTCAGACTTGGGACCATTATCTTTGGAAAGCCAGAATAATGAAGTGTTTTTAGGACGTGATTGGATGACGCGCTCAGAGTATTCTGAAGAAATAGCCGCTCGGATTGATGCCCAGGTACGGGAGATTGTTAGCCACTGTTACCAGCAGGCGTTGCATCTTCTGCAAGAAAATCGCCCAATTATGGATCTCCTGGTAGATTTATTATCAGATCAGGAGACGATTGAGGGAGAACAATTCCGGCAAATTGTTGCAAAACACACTCAATTATCTGAGCAACAGTTAGCTGTTTCTTGTTAAATAAAAGTTGGAGCCGAGAACTCTTACCTTTACGTGCAAAGGTAGTGAGTCTCGGCTCGATAAGATAAGATTACAAATTAATATTTAGCAATCTGGAATTGCTTTTGTTCGGGTCTAGATGTTGACTGCACAGAACTGCTAGATTGTTGTGCGTACATAGCTCGAAGCACCAAGGCAGGGTCTACATAGTTATTGGCATACTTCAGTCCCCAGTGGAGGTGAGGTCCCGTGGTACGTCCAGTCATGCCCACGCGACCAATTCGAGTTCCACTACTTATTTGCTGTCCTTGCCAAATTTGGACTCCACCTTCACGATCAATTAGATAGCGATCGCTGCCTTTGGTTTCAACGTGCCCTTTCATGTGGCAGTAGGTGTGTTCCCATTCTCCAGATTGAATTACGACATGAGTGCCGCAACCGCTCTTATCAGCAACCTTAACTACTTTACCTGTCCACCAACTGCGGACGTAACTTCCTTGTGGGGCAGCGAGATCCAATCCCCGGTGAAATTCCCACCCCTGACCACCAGTAGCCGAGCGGCGGTAACCAAATGCGGAACTGTATGCTTGAAAATTTTCAACTGGGAACGAGGCACTGCGCCAGCTGTTGCTAGCCGCCACTTCCTCAACTTCCAAAGCCTTTACAGTTTGTTGCTGCCACCCCAGAGTTGGCACACACATAAAACTAAGTGCGACCAGAAGTAGGTTTTTTGCAGAACGGGCAAAGTTTTTTTGTTGCTTACTATAAGGTGTAGATGCTTGCTTCATACTTTCACTCCTCAAACTAAAGTTGACGCACACGAATTTCACGATTTTTCCCATCTATACCGCAGAAGTTCTCCACGGCAATGTTGCGACCACTACATAGCAAGCTTGCTTTTCAAGGTAGCCCGCTCAATAAACCTTCAAAAATTTAACGCTAGCTATTCTTGATATCCAAGCGAAATTTTACTGAGAAATCAAAATGTATTTACACTTGTATATTACTTAAATTGTAGTGAATATACGGTAGTAAAAAACACCACTTTATGAATACAGAAATAGTCGTTCCATATTCCTGTTTGGTACAGTTTTTGTTGCTCTTACAGCGCAACAGTATAACTAATTTTTCGCTCTTTTGTGCTGTTATTCAGAAAGTTTTAGATTTGTTGTGTAAAACGAAGCGTGCTGCTAAATCAGGCAAGGTAGCCCAAGTGATAGTCTTTGAAGTAAAAACTACAAAGTTTTTGTGAATGTTGTGCTTTATCGTTAGAATTTTTAAGCTAAGCACTTTATATTAAGTCTTCTCACGACTTTTGTGAGCCATGCTGAGTGAAATTTTTCCGTTTAGGTTTGTTCTAGATGCGACTGTGTTCGCTGGCACAAGTTTATGGTCTTTGGCTCTTTATCTAGGTTTTTCCCCGCTCAGTGAATGGGTAATGCAGCAACTGAATCGCTGGTTCAATTTTGCTGAGCGATCGCTCTATACAAGTTCCGAGGAGTTTGAAAGAACTCGCAGCGCCAGAGAATCCCAAAATGCTTTTTATGCTTCTATTTTCAGCATTGTGCCGTTTTTAGTTATCGGCGGCTTGTGCAACTATGGAGTCGAACTCAGCTTAGGTCGCAGCTGGGCGATTAGCATGGGCATACTGGCGTGTATGGGTTGTGGTGTCTATGAACTGGGGCGACGCTCACAATAGTTTTGAGCAGAGCGTTTCCATTGGCTCCTGACTTTCACTCATTCAGGAGAACGGCGGTTTTAAGTTAAAGAAGTTTCTGCAATAACCAGAGTTGCTAATTTTTGCGCGGCTCCAGGTTCACCTCTGATGTTACGCAGTTTCGAGCGCATTTGTTGTAGTTTCTCAGGGTGGTTTAAAAAGTCCAGAGCTAGTTCCGCTACAGCTTGTGGCTGGAGGAGTCCTACAAGTTCTGGTACTACCTCTGACTGGGCCCAGCGATTGGGCCATGCCAACAAACCCAGCCGCTGTAAAACCACCCAGTTAATTATCTTTGCCATGCTAGTTCCGACTACTGGTAAATTTGCCAGTAGACCCGGAAGACCATCCCAAGCTCGCATCGCGTCTAGTTGTTGAGTAGGCAGCAGAACAATCATTGGCACAGCTAATGCCCCCAGTTCAGCGGTGTTGGCTCCCACCGTAGTCAGGCAGAGGCTGCATTGGGATAACAAATCATAGGCAGGCGATCGCGTCCACAGTTCCACACACAACCCAGAAGATGTTTTGAGCAAGGGACGTTCCCCCCTGATTAGTTCAGCTGCCACACTACCAAACTGTTGACTCACTGGATTTTGGTGAGGATCGGCAAAACGAGCTAAAGTCTCCAAATCCAAAGTCGGAGCAACGGGAATTACAAACCGAGTTTGGGGACGTGCTACGTGAATATATTCGGCGATCGCCAAAGTCAGCGGTACACCTTGAGCCAACTTTGCCGGCTTTGACCCCGGCAATATCCCAATCAGTTCATTATTAATTCCTGAGTGAGGAGTGAGAAGTAAAGCATCTTCCCTAGCCCCTTCAGATTCCCTAGCCCCTAGCCCCCAGCCCCTAGCCCCTTCCGCAGCCTCCACCATCAAATCCCCAACAACTGCAAATTTATGGGCATATTGCTGCGGAACACGGGAGATCATCTCTGGTTTCATCACGCCAAAGCGATCAATCCAACGCTGCCAACGGGCTGACCACTCGGCATAGACAACAGTGCGATAACCCAGACGTTTGCCAATGATTACAGGAAATAACTGATCGCCGCCCAAGAATAAAACCACACCGCGATCGCGCCAGTCCCAGTTTTCTGCCGTATGACCCCACAATAAAAACCGCCAGAAATGCTCTGGTGCTTGAACTCGGTCTATTTCAGGATAGCTGCGGGCGATCGCTGCTTCTTTACCAGTAGCATGAGGACAAGGCGATAGCACGAGCGTAATGCGAACCTGAGTGCGTTCCAAGTTTTCGCGTAACGCTTGCACAACTGGTCTTACCCAGGTTGTTATCTCTCCTGGACCATTTGACAGAATCAAAATATCAATTGCTGACATCAATTTCTCCATTGAATAATTTTTGTTAACAAAATCTGAGTAGATACTTTCGAAATTGTCAAGAAGTATAAAGAAATATTTCTATTTTTATATCAAATTGTGTCAGATAAGCGCCAAGAGCCTCACTGTGCAAGCATTCTCTGGTACAAACACTTATATGACTGCAAAAGAGAAGAAGAGAACACAGTATCATTGGAGCCTAACTGCATGTTCACCCACGTCAAGTCCACCATTAGACATATTGCCCCAGACAACTTACGGGGGCGTTCTTTAATTAAGGTGGTCTATGTGGTGCTAGAGTCCCAGTACCAGAGTGCGTTGTCTCAAGCTGTTCGCTCGATTAACCAGAACCATCCAAATCTGGCAATTGAAATCAGTGGCTACCTGGTTGAAGAACTCCGCGATCCGGAAAACTATGAGGGCTTAAAACGCGAGATTGCCGATGCCAATATCTTCATCGCCTCACTAATTTTTATTGAAGACTTGGCAGACAAAGTAGTGGCAGCAGTGGAACCTCACCGCGATCGCCTGGATGTGGCAGTTGTATTTCCCTCGATGCCGCAGGTGATGCGCCTGAACAAGATGGGCAGTTTCTCGATGGCTCAACTGGGTCAATCTAAGAGTGCGATCGCCCAATTTATGCGGAAGCGCAAGGAAAAATCCGGTTCCTCCTTCCAAGACGGAATGCTGAAGCTATTGCAGACTTTGCCCAAGGTGCTGAAGTACCTACCAATGGATAAAGCACAGGATGCCCGGAACTTCATGCTTAGCTTCCAGTATTGGCTAGGAGGCTCTTCAGAGAACCTGGAAAACTTCCTCCTGATGCTGGCAGATAAATATATTCCCTCACTAAATCAAAAGGTGAAATTCCAGGAGCCTGTCACATATCCTGATATGGGAATTTGGCATCCGATGTCTACCACTATGTTTGAGGATGTCAAGGAATACCTCAACTGGTACAACAGCCGCAAGGATATTTCAGATGATTTGAAAGATCCCTTAGCTCCTTGTGTTGGTCTTGTGCTGCAACGTACTCACCTGGTAACTGGTGATGATGCCCACTATGTAGCAATGGTGCAGGAACTGGAATCACTAGGCGCAAAGGTAATTCCTGTTTTTGCTGGCGGGTTAGACTTCTCGAAGCCGGTAGAGGCATATTTCTACGATTCAGCGGCTAAGGGAGAAGTGACTTTAATCGATATAGTAATATCTCTGACTGGTTTCGCCCTTGTAGGTGGCCCAGCCAGACAAGATCATCCCAAAGCAATTACAGCCCTGAAGCGATTAAATCGCCCTTACATGGTGGCGTTGCCGTTGGTCTTTCAAACTACGGAAGAGTGGCAGGATAGCGACTTAGGGCTGCATCCAATTCAAGTGGCATTGCAAATTGCCATACCGGAACTAGATGGGGCAATTGAGCCTATTATTCTATCAGGACGGGATGGAACAACTGGGAAAGCGATCGCCCTCCAAGACCGGATTGAGGCTATTGCCCAACGGGCGATGAAATGGGCTAACCTGCGTCGCAAGCCAAAACTTCAAAAGAAAGTTGCGATCACGGTCTTTAGTTTTCCCCCCGATAAAGGCAATGTCGGCACAGCGGCTTACCTGGATGTATTTGGCTCGATTTATGAGGTGATGCAAGCCCTCCAGCACAATGGGTACGATGTCCAAGACTTGCCCCAGTCAGCCGAAGCGCTGATGCAGGAAGTTATCCACGATGCCCAAGCTAAGTACAGTAGCCCTGAACTGAACATTGCCTATCGGATGTCAGTGCCGGAGTATGAACAGCTGACACCCTACTCGCAACGCTTAGAGGAAAATTGGGGCCCGCCGCCGGGACATCTCAATAGTGATGGGCAAAATCTGCTGATTTACGGCAAACAGTTCGGAAATGTATTTATCGGGGTTCAGCCTACGTTTGGTTATGAAGGTGACCCGATGCGGCTACTGTTTTCGCGTTCTGCCAGCCCTCATCACGGTTTTGCTGCTTACTACACATATTTGGAACAGCTTTGGCAAGCAGATGCAGTGCTACACTTCGGTACTCATGGCTCTCTAGAGTTCATGCCAGGGAAGCAGATAGGGATGTCTGGGGACTGTTACCCAGATAATTTAATTGGCACGATTCCTAATTTGTACTACTACGCAGCAAATAACCCCAGTGAGGCAACGATCGCCAAACGTCGCAGTTATGCGGAAACAATTAGTTATCTAACACCACCTGCTGAAAATGCTGGACTTTACAAGGGTTTGAAGGAATTGAGCGAGTTAATTGCTTCCTACCAAACCTTGAAAGATACGGGGCGAGGCATCCCGATCGTTAACTCGATTATGGATAAGTGCCGACTGGTGAATTTGGATCAGGATATCGCCTTACCGCAGCAAGATGCTAAGGACATGACTGCTGAGGAGCGGGATAACCTTGTGGGCATGGTGTACCGGAAGTTGATGGAGATTGAATCTAGACTTCTGCCTTGTGGGTTGCACGTAATTGGGAAGCCACCGACAGCGGCAGAAGCGATCGCCACTTTGGTTAACATCGCTGAACTTGACCGCACAGAAGAAGAAATTTTGAGTTTACCGCGAATTATTGCCACCAGCATTGGGCGAGATATTAAGGAACTGTATCAAGCAAGCGATCGCGGCATCTTAGAAGATGTCCAGCTGTTGCAAGATATTACTCTTGCTACTCGTGTAGCAGTTACCGCTTTAGTGCAAGCTCGAACAGATACCGATGGTCGTGTCTCCAAAGTTTCCAAGCTCAACTTTTTCAACATGGGTAAAAAAGAGCCTTGGATTGAAGCACTGCATCAAGCAGGTTACCCCAAGGTTGATCCTCAAGCACTTAAACCATTGTTTGAGTATCTGGAATTTTGCCTACAACAAATCATTGCTGATAACGAACTAGGAGCGCTACTGAAAGCTCTTGAAGGTGAGTATGTTATCCCTGGACCTGGTGGTGACCCCATCCGTAACCCGGACGTGCTGCCGACTGGCAAAAATATGCACGCCCTGGATCCCCAATCTATCCCCACAACAGCCGCTATACTTTCAGCCAAAATTGTGGTGGATCGGCTCTTAGATCGTCAACGCGCTGAGAATGACGGGAAATGGCCGGAAACGATCGCCTGCGTTCTGTGGGGTACAGACAACATCAAAACCTACGGTGAATCCCTCGCTCAAGTGATGTGGATGATCGGTGTCCGCCCAGTCCCTGACGCTTTAGGTCGAGTTAATAAATTAGAACTGATTGGGTTGCAAGAACTGGGAAGACCTCGGATTGATGTGGTAATCACCTGTTCCGGTGTGTTCCGAGATTTGTTCATCAACCAAATGAACCTGCTAGATCAAGGCGTGAAGATGGCAGCGTCAGCAGATGAACCTCTGTCAATGAACTATGTCCGCAAACACGCTTTACAGCAAGCAGAGGAGATGGGGATTAATTTACGGCAAGCGGCTACCCGCGTTTTTTCTAATGCTTCTGGTTCTTACTCTTCTAACGTCAATTTGGCAGTAGAAAATAGTACCTGGGAAAGCGAAAGCGAGTTACAGGATATGTACCTCAGCCGGAAATCATTTGCTTTTACCTCGGATAATCCAGGCACAATGGAACAGTCTCAAAAGATTTTTGAAACGACGCTGAAAACAGTTGATGTAACTTTCCAAAATCTGGACTCTTCTGAGATTAGCCTTACAGATGTCAGCCACTACTTTGACTCTGATCCTACTAAAGTTGTCTCTAGTCTGCGGGCTGATGGTAAAACACCAGCATCGTTCATTGCCGATACCACCACAGCTAATGCCCAAGTCCGTAGTTTATCAGAAACTGTGCGTTTAGATGCTCGGACTAAATTACTTAATCCCAAGTGGTACGAGGGAATGCTGAGTCACGGCTACGAGGGTGTACGGGAACTCTCGAAGCGGCTAGTAAATACGACGGGTTGGAGCGCAACAGCTGGTGCGGTGGATAACTGGATTTACGAGGATACTAATGCCACGTTTATTCAGGATGAAGCAATGCGGCAACGGTTAATGAATCTCAATCCCCATTCGTTCCGCAAGATTGTAGCAACGTTGTTGGAAGTAAATGGTCGCGGTTATTGGGAAACTAGTGAAACTAATTTGCAACTGTTGCGCGAGTTGTATCAGGAGGTCGAGGATCGAATTGAAGGGATAGAATAGAGTTAAGTGTGCTAATGGGGCAGGTATTTCACCTGCCCAAATTTCAACTTTAAAACCCAAAATGACTGCTTTAACTGTTAACCTCAACTCCGTTATTAAGCTGACAGATGAGCAGTTTTTTCAGCTGTGCCAGGTAAACGAAAATCTTAGGTTTGAACGCACTGCGAGGGGAGAATTAATCATCATGCCACCCACTGGGGGAGAAACCAGTAACCGGAATGGTAGGCTAAATCAGCAGTTATTTAATTGGGCGGACGTGAATGGAACCGGAATTGCCTTTGATTCCTCTGGTGGTTTCAAACTTCCAAATGGAGCAGATCGTTCCCCTGATGCCGCTTGGGTGAAACAGAAACGCTGGGATATTCTTACTCCTGAGCAAAAAGAGAAATTCATCCCCCTTTGCCCTGATTTTGTAATTGAGTTACTTTCTTTGAGTGATAGCTTAAAAGTGATTCAGGAGAAAATGCAGGAGTATCGAGACAATGGTACTCGCTTGGGTTGGTTAATTAATCGCAAATCTAGACAAGTAGAAATTTATCGCCTCAATCAAGAAGTTGAAGTAATTAAATCTCCGGCTACTCTATCAGGAGAAAATGTGCTGCCTGGATTTGTTCTAAATCTTGAATCAATTTGGTAATACTCGACAGCATTTCAGACAGTAACAATTTGTTTTACAGTAGGATGCTGTTCAATATAGTTTTCTGAGACAGCTATCTTACCAAAATGGCTTAGTTTTAAATCAGCATTATAGATGGTTAGATTTTGCTGGCTTCTTGTGATAGCTGTGTAGAGAAGTGCTACAATGTCTTCGTTTTGTCTTTTGGCAGGATTAAAGAACACAAGGATATTTCTCAGTTCCCATCCTTTAAAACTGTGTATGGTGCAGATTTTAATCCTTCCTCCTTGCATCCAGAAACCCGCCTTGTAACCACACCGTAGTTTATCTATTTTTTTCTTTAATAACTCCTCCGGATCATGCTTGCAAAGCTCATGAAGCTTACTATTCTCTTCTTTTAACTCAAAAGTCTTTTGATAGGGCAGGTTAAGTTCCTCTAAGACTTGACATACCTGCCACCCGTCCTCGACAGTGCATACAAGAATAGCTATATCTGGACGAGCCGTATTCCTATCTTGAACAAGATTTCTTATGTCTTCTCGTATAGCATTGGCTATTTCATCCTTTGCACCAGTGAACCAGACGTTACGAACAAAGAGGTTCCCTTGGTTGCTCTTTACAGACTCTACAGTTCCAGACAGACCTTCTTGTTTAGCCCAAAAAGAGAGATAATTGGCAAGTCTTGCTGTTTGTTCTGGGAGCCGATACGACTCATTCAATTCGTTGGGACGACCCCTAATTCCTGGAACTGCTCCCCTATCCTGCACACTCTTACCATAAATATTTTGCCGATCATCTTCGCAAAACATTAAATGATAGCTAGCAAAACCAATTGACTGCAATTTTTCTATCCAAGAGCGTTCAAAATCTTGTCCTTCATCAATAAGTAGTACATCAACCGGTTGGGAACATCTCACTTTTGCAAATATAGGCACAATCGAAGCAAGATAGAGACAGGAACAAAACTCAGGTAAGCGCAACTATTATGACTCCTGAAGACTCGCAACGTCTTGAAGCCTGCTTGCAAGAAGCAGCAAAGATTC
>JBGTCQ010000191.1:0-24082 GCA_041748755.1 Chroococcidiopsidaceae cyanobacterium
ACAAAGTTCCACTAGGCTACGTGGAAGCCAACATATTTCAATAGCATAGCTACAGTTAGGAGATTTATTGATTGATAGCGCGTTTAATCCAGTACCAGCTGATAGATAGTAAGTTTGAACCGTATGATCCAAATTATCCTCAAGTATTTCAAGAGGTAAAGAACTTAATTCTTAAAGTAATTCCTGAACTTGTAATTGAACATATTGGCAGCACTGCAATTCTAGGTATGTCTGGAAAACAAATTATTGATATTCTCATTCCTTGTTTTAAATCAGAATTTAGTGAAGTTTTGAACAAGCTTGAAGAAATAGGCTTCCAAAAGTCACCCTTTTTACGTGTTCCTGAAGATCGTCCCATGAAGGTTGCTGGGATTATTTTTAAAGATAAGTTTTATAATGTTCACGCTCACCTTACTCCCCAACATTCAGACGTTCATTTAGACAATATTTACTTTCGTTCTCAGCTAAGTCAAAATTTGCAGCTTGCAAGGAAATATCAGCAGATAAAACAAGAGACTGTAAATTCTGGTAAAGTAGAAGCAACAGAATATAATTTAGCTAAAAGTCCTTTTATTCAAGATGTTATTAAAGGAAGGAAAATAGCATATTAGATAACATAATAGTAGCAGTGAGCGCCGAGTTAGATGATTAATTGGGCAGCAAAATGAATGAAAAACTAAAAAACAGATTTTCAATCAGCACTGATAAATCTAAATTAGATATATTAATGATTCACAATTTTTTAAAGAGTTCCTATTGGTCAGAAAATATTTCAGAAGCAACTGTTGAGAAGTCAATAAAAAATTCTTTATGTTTCGGTGTCTATGAGGGTAATAAGCAAGTTGGTTTTGCCAAAGTTATTTCTGATTATGCGACTTCTGCATTGTTAAGAGACGTTTTTATTTTAGAGTCTTATCGGGGAAAGGGTTTGGGGAAATGGTTGATCAAGTATATTTTAGAATATCCAGAGCTTCAAAATGTACAAAAATGGTTATTAGGAACAAAAGATGCTCACGGACTTTATCGCCGTTACGGTTTTCAAAATTTGGCAGAACCTGAAACAATTATGGTACGTTTAAATTTAAAGGCTAACAAATCAAACGCTTGAAAATTATTAGGACGATAAGGAATTGAAGCCATTTCTAGGATAGACAATACTCGCCCTGCCTCTACAGAGGATCGCAATAACTAATACATCAACTTCCTGCGGTAGTTATGGGGGATACTCCTATGATGGAAATAGCTAGAGGAATAGCGGATGAACATTACTCTCAAACTAGACCAGGAAGCTTTCATTCACGCCAAACTGCAAAGCGGTCAATACCAAACCGTGGATGAAGTGATTCAAGCGGCGTTGCACCTGTTGGACGAGCGAGATAAAGCCGATGAACAGTGGGTGATTGAAACTCGTGCAAAGGTTGATGAAGGAATAGCATCCCTTGAACGTGGGGAAGGAATTGATGGTGAAACGTTTGTTAACCAGCTTGTGGCGAAATTGAAGCAAGCGAGAGAAGCTCAGAAATGAGTCGGTATATCATTTCACTACCTGCTTCTCGTGATTTGCGAACAATTATTGACTACTTCGCAGTAGAAAATGTTGACGCTGGTGAGCGTCTTTTGCAGGCGTTTAATCAAAAGTGTCAACAACTTGTTAGTTTTCCCAACCTGGGACGGCAATATGAGAATTTACATCCTGGTTTGCGAGGACTTCCATTGGATGGACTTATTATTTTCTATCAGATTGTGGATGATGGAATTAAAATCGTAAGAGTGGTCAGTGGTAGGCGGAACCTAAAATCACTGTTTGCGAATCTCCAAGAGGAGTAACGCAAGCATAGTTTGATTGCACAGGGATAAAAATTGTCAGATTCGGGATTCGGATACGCCCCTCTTATTTAGTTGCTACTACAGCAAGATTCCAAGCAAACCGCTTCATTAAAGGAATCTTTTTCAAAATACCATCAAACTTTTCTAAACGTCGGTATCTCGGTTTTAGTCTTGCTTGTTCAATAATAATTTTCTTCCAATAACGCTCTTTATTTGGGTCAACTTTTTCAATCAAATAGAAGCGTAAGAAAATCCATAAAGTTGCTAGCCAGAATGTATCGTAAGTTGTTTTGGAAAACTGCGATCGCACAAAATTAACAATATCAATATCTAATGGTGTTTCATCCTCAGTTCGCACCTTAGTTGCAATCCGACGGTAAACATTAATAATCGGATTATGCTTCAGCGGGTCCCAAAAACAAGCCTTACCACCAGGCTTAAGAACACGGTGCATTTCCTTAATGGCGGCGTGAGGATCTGGTAAATGGTGTAGCAAATTGGAAGCGTAAACAAAATCAAAAGTATTATCAGGGCAATCAAGAGCGATCGCATTCATCGTTCGTCCCTGAATCTGAACATTATTAGCTGCTGCTAACTGTAACGCTACTTCCACCATTCCTGGAGAATAATCAGATGCGACACAACGCGCCCCTTTCTTCGCAAAATAGACGCTATTTTCCCCTGCACCACATCCTAAATCGAGCAGCAGTTTGCCTCTAATATCTCCCATGTGTCTCAGGATAAACCGATTTTCTGGCGCAGTACAGGCCTCAAAGTAATCTCTAACCTTGATTCCTTTTACATCAATAGTGGATGCCCACTGATCGTGAAACTGTTTTTCTTTTTCAAAAATTTCCTCTCGCATGATTATTCAACTGGCTGTTGAGGTAAATTATTTAACCTATGTCATGAGCCACCATACAAGCAAATCCCCCTTTTGAAGGAAGGGGGAGCTATTTAAGCTTGTTGTGGTGTTAGTTGCTTCTGCTGAGTATGCAACACTGCATACAGCCTGTTGAGGGCGTTCACATAAGCTTGGGCTGACGCGACAATGATATCTGTGTTAGCCGCATGACCAGAAAATACTCGTTCCTCATATCGCAGACGAATAGTTACTTCTCCGATCGCGTCAATGCCAGCTGTTACCGACTGGACAGAAAACTCAATCAGCTGGTTTGGCACATTTACAACGCGGTTGATTGCCTTGTAAACAGCATCTACGGGCCCAGTTCCTGTTGCCGCATCAGTTAATTCTTCACCATTTGGCATCAAAAGAGTGACTGTTGCAGTAGGACGGGCGCGATCGCCACAGGAAACTTGCACCAACTCCAAGCGAAATATTTCCTCAGTCGATTGCAGTTCATCATTGGCGATCGCTTCTAAGTCCCAATCAGAAATTTCTTTTTTCTTATCCGCCAAGTCTTTAAACTTGAGAAATGCTTTATTTAAATCGGCATCTGACATTTCAAATCCCAATTCTTTCAGCCGAGTGCGGAAGGCATTGCGACCGGAATGTTTACCCAGTACAATCTGATTGTCTTTTAACCCAATCAACTGAGCATCCATAATTTCATAAGTGAGCTTATTCTTCAGCACACCGTCTTGGTGAATGCCAGACTCGTGAGCAAAAGCATTGGCACCAACTATTGCTTTATTCGGTTGCACCAGCATTCCTGTCAAGTTGGAAACTAAGCGGGAAGTCTTGTAAATCTGGCGTGTATCAACACTAGTCAGCGGTTCTTCTGAATCAACTGCGCGTCCTAGATAAGGGTTAAAATACTGCCTACGGACGTGCAACGCCATTACTAATTCTTCCAACGCCGCGTTTCCAGCGCGTTCACCAATACCGTTAATGGTGCATTCTAGCTGCCGTGCTCCATTTTTGACGGCTTCTAGGAAGTTAGCCACAACCATACCTAAATCATTATGACCGTGAACGGAAATAACCGCTTGGTCAATGTTAGGGACGTTTTCTTTAATGCCCCGAATTAAATTCCCAAATTCACTGGGGGTTGTGTAACCTACGGTGTCGGGAATATTAACTGTTGTTGCCCCAGCGGCGATCGCGCGTTCTAGAACTTGGTACAAATATTCTGGCTCGGTACGCACCGCATCCATTGGCGAGAATTCTACATCGTCCATAAACGATTTAGCATAAGCAACCATTTCTTCAGCGATCGCCAGCACCTCCGCTCTTGATTTTTTCAACTGGTACTGGAGGTGAATGTCTGATGTCGAGATAAAGGTATGAATCCTGCCATGAACTGCTGGTTTTAGCGCCTCAGCTGCTGCTTTAATGTCATCTTTGATTGCTCTTGCCAAACTACAGATTACAGGGCCATCTTCTGTACCTACTGTCTGAGCAATTTTTTTAACTGCCTCAAAATCTCCAGAACTAGCAAAAGCAAAACCAGCTTCAATTACATCCACACCTAGACGCGCTAGCTGCCTTGCGATCGCCAGCTTTTCTTCTATATTCAGAGTCGCTCCAGGGCACTGCTCCCCGTCCCGTAACGTAGTGTCAAAAATGATAATCCGGTCTAGCGATTTAGTTTCCATATGTTTAAACAACACTTACTTCAAAATTTTTAACATTCAATAGCAGTTCTTGCTTCTTATCTAATATTCAATTTTTTCAATAGAATCGCGAATATCGTTTAAATCTATATATCGATCAGTAACATTACGCAATTCTCTAGCTATCATTCCTTCGGTGGATACTACTGTAATATGTGTACTTTTGGAACGTAATAATTCAATTGCTCTTTCAAAATCTCCATCACCACTGAATAGAACAACACGGTCGTATTGCTCCACTGTGTTGAACATATCTA
Source organism: Chroococcidiopsidaceae cyanobacterium (assembly GCA_041748755.1). GTDB lineage: Bacteria > Cyanobacteriota > Cyanobacteriia > Cyanobacteriales > Chroococcidiopsidaceae > JAHHHE01. The sequence goes on from JBGTCQ010000191.1 coordinate 4,662, forward strand.
TCACGATTTCAATGTCTAAATTTGCTTTTTGGGAGTAGCGACCAGACGCATCATCGTAGTATTCTTTAAGAATTTTAGTACGGACTGTATATCCCAAGCTAATTAGAGCATCTCGGAACCCGCGTTGATCCTGGGGGTCTTTTAAACCAGTGTACCAGAAGGCATTAACCAGATCAGCTCCCGTCTTTTCTTGTTTGAAGTATTCCAACACCCGTCTAGGGTCGAAAAACCAACCATTTTTTTGCTGAGCGTAGAACATATTGTTTCCGTCTACAAAAATAGACAGACGATTCATTAAACAAGACATAGAAAAATATACCTAAAATTTGAAGTAAAAAATTTAACTTGAGTAGTTGATGACAGCAACGTTGAATTCAAGAACTTGCTGTAAATAGTATGTATAATATAATAGTATTATCCTTGAATTAATCCGCATCTGTCTCCAAAATAATCTGCTTAATGAATTTAGGCTTGCTTACTAAAGCTTCGTCAGATCTATCAGCAAGGAAAATATCTGTTATTTAGAATTTACCTTAAACTTACTAATTTGCAGGCCTGGTCATTCCGCTGTATTAAATACATAATTTTACATTTGTTTAAAGAACCGTGCATCTTAACTGGTTGAGGGAATATTAGCCACTGCTAAGAAATGACAGATGTCTCAAACAAACTAAAAACTGTTGTTGCCCAATTTTATAAAGGCACCACTCTATGAACTTCAAAAATATAAATTGTAAATTTTCACACTTACTAGAACGACCATAACGTTATCTATCTTAAAGCAGAATGTATTGGTGATTACTTTTTATCCAAGACTAAATAATTAAGGCGCTACTTTAGATGATTTTGTCACCTCAACATCTACTTACCACTTTATATGCCAGATATTAATTACAACAGCCGCAAGCGTAACACCCTGTTTTGTGTAGCTTCGACTGGCGAATAGGATTGTTGATGAGGAACATGTTAGCAGATATGGTTATTACTAGCTGTACCAGCGAATGGCGGACTCGGCAATCATACCCAATTAATGTTCAAGGTATTAGACAGCAGCTTGTTGTGCCACTAATTTACATTGCAGGTAACTTAATCCTCCAGGCAATATATGGGAAAAGACCGCACGTCGCCCAAAACCAACCAAAATGCCTCTACCGTCAATCAGCTAAACAAAGCAACGACGACATTAACGGTAACAGCACGCCAGTCTTCGCGGCTCACTCGCTTGAGTCATATCCTTATGGGTACTTGGGCACTGGTAGCGGCACTTGCTACAGGCAGTAATTTACGAGGAGTTCAACTAATAGAATCTCAGGCGCAGAGCCTGTTTTTTGAACTGCGGGGTCCGGTTACTCCTCCAAACAACATTGTGATTGTAGCGATTGATGACCCGTCTTTATCAGATGCAAAGCAATTTTATGATACAGATCCGCAAAAGTATGCCTACTTGGAGCCACTGCAAAAGTGGCCCTGGAAACGTACTGCTTATGCCCAAGTGATTGAGCGGCTGATGGCGGCAGGAGCGCGCTCTGTTGCTGTAGATGTTTTACTGGCTGACCCCAGCAGCTACGGAGCAGCAGACGACGAGCAGTTAGCTGATGTGTTGCAGCGCTATGCGGGTCGAGTTACTTTAGCGGCAGAATACGTAGAGGTTGAGATACCTCAGGGTAGTTTAATGCAGCTGACGCAGCCTGAGCGCCTATTTTGGACAGAGCCGAAGTCGATTGGCTCAGTTAATTTTCCGGTTGAGCCGGATGGTAAAGTTCATCGGTTTGCTAGTGAGTTTCCCAAGCTGTTAGCTGAAAAATACCAGGATCAGGTCGGTCAACTTGATGTCCTAAAAGTGGCACTGCCCTCTTTTGAACAGGCAGCTGTAGTGGCGGCACAGGGTAGCTTTCCCCAGCCAAAAGGCGAATATATCAACTTCTACGGTCCTTCAGGAACGTTTGAGCAGATTTCCTTCTGGGATGTACTTGACCCGATTAACTGGAATACTTATTTAAAACAGGGAAAAGGTTTTAAAGACAAGATTGTACTTATTGGGGGAACAGCTAGCTCCCTACAGGATTTTCATGCAGCTCCTTTTTCTAAAAGCTTGGTGTATCTTCAGCCAATGGCAGGAGTTGAAATTCAAGCGAATGCGATCGCAACTTTACTAGAAGGTCGCGCAATTACTCAGGCAATTCCCAAAAATTCAGCACGGGGTTTATTTGTGCTACTTTTGGTTGCCGGAACAGGAGTTTTGCTGGCTAGACCGAAACGAGCCTTAACTCGATTTATCTACCCGATTGGCATTTTAATTGCTTGGGCAAGTATCAGCTATTTCAGCTTCGTCTATGGTCAATTGATTCTACCTACTGCTGCTCCTATCGTTGCAATTACTCTAGGCGGTTTCTCCTATCTGGCAACGGGAGCAGCCAGTGAAAGATTAAAAAAACTTCACTTACAGCGCACCTTACAGCGCTATGCCTCTTCCCCAGTTGTTCAGGAAATTATCAGCCAACAGGATGACCTCCAAGACTTGCTTTATCAACGCGAACTAGTAATAGGAGGTAAAATAATTGGGGGACGTTACGAAATTGTTAAAGTCTTAGGTTCAGGTGGATTTAGTGAAACATACATTGCCCAAGATAACCAACGTCCGGGTAACCCACTATGTGTTGTCAAGCAGCTAAGACTAGCCAACCATAATCCCAAGCATTTGCAACTCGCTAGACGGTTGTTCAACTTAGAAGCAGAAACACTTGAAAAGCTTGGCAAACACAACCAAATTCCGCAACTTTTTGCCTACTTTGAAGAAGACGAAGAATTTTATCTAGTGCAAGAGTTGATTGTTGGTCATCCCCTAAGTCAAGAACTTCATCCAGGCAAACCTATTCTTGAAGGAACAGTTATTCAGATTTTGCACGATCTATTGCCAACTTTAGAATTTGTCCACAGTTATGATGTAATCCACCGCGATATTAAACCAAGCAATATCATCCGGCGACACTCAGATGGCGAACTTGTACTAATTGACTTTGGTGCTGTCAAAGAAGTTAGTACCCAACTGCAAGCCAGTTCTACGGACAGTACTCTCCGCAGCCTTGTTGAGCATGATGGGCAAACCGACTTTACCATTGGCATAGGTACCCAGGGTTATGCACCAAACGAACAATGCGCTGGTCGTGTACGATTCAGTAGCGATATTTATGCATTAGGTATGATTGGCATCAAAGCTCTAACCGGACTAAGTCCCCATGAGTTACAGCTATCTGAATCTGGAGAGGTCATTTGGATTCCCAAAGCACAAGTCAGTCCTGAACTAGCTGCGATTTTAAGCAAAATGGTACGTTACGACTTTACTCAGCGATACCAGTCTGCATCAGAGGTTCGGTCAGCGCTTGAGGAGTTTGTATCTTCTACTGGTTTTGTTCTAGACCACTCATCTACTAGCAATTCTTCTCCAGAGGATTTAGACACTCCCACTGCACCTTGGATAGCTGTAACTACAGAAATACCTGCCTCATCTTCTACAATTCCTCTTCCCCCTAGTAATTAGGCGGAATAATTTTAAAGCCATTTATTCAGGCAGTCCCTCTAGGTTACCTGAACCTGGTATAACGTCACCGATCGCGTAAGCTGCGATATTTTGTGAGCCAAACCAGCTGATTGCTTGTTCAGCCTGATGTGGTGGCACCAGCAGCACAAAACCAATGCCCATGTTAAAAGTATTAAACATGTCTGAGGGACTGACTGATCCAGTGTCAGCTAACCACTTAAAAAGGGGTGGAATAGACCAGCTGTGAGGATTAATCTGGATTGATTGACCTTTTCCCAGGCAGCGCGGTAAATTTTCTGGCAACCCACCACCAGTAATGTGAGCCATGCTGTGAATTTCTAGCCCTATTTTAAGTGCAGCAAGAACTGGTTTGACGTAGATTCGCGTGGGTGTTAGAAAAGTTTCTCCTAAGTTACCTTCAGTAAAATCGAGGCGATCGCCCCAGTCAGCACTTTGAGCAACGATTTTCCTTACCAAACTAAAGCCATTGCTGTGGACACCTTGACTTGCTAGGGCGATCGCCACATCACCCATCTGTACCTGAGTGCCATCAAGCATTTGACTCTTTTCCACAATCCCCACACAGAACCCAGCCAAGTCATACTCACCTGTTTTGTAGAAACCAGGCATTTCTGCCGTTTCTCCTCCTAGCAAAGCACACCCCGCCGATTGACACCCAAGGCTTATTCCAGTAACCACCTCAGTTAATTGCTCTGGATTCAGCTTACCAGTAGCCAAATAATCCAAAAAAAACAGTGGTTCTGCCCCAACCGTCAGTACATCGTTGACACACATTGCTACTAAATCGATCCCTACGGTGTGATGACAGTTGAGCACTTGGGCAAGTTTTAGCTTTGTACCTACACCATCCGTTCCAGAAACCAAAACTGGTTCTTGATACCCAGATGGTAGTTGGAAGCAACCACTGAAACCACCCAGTGTCCCGATTACTTCAGGTCTATGGGTACGATGAACTAGATTGCGGATTCGCTCTACAAAAGCTCTCCCAGCTTCGACATCAACACCTGCTTCTCGATAATCCATGCTTAATGAAGTACCTGTGCGATCGCTCAACGGATGTATTCTACTCGTCAATTCTTTTAGAATCTATGTCCTTGGCTGGCGTTTTTGTCGGCTTGTAGTCATCGAGCCGGATCAAGGGAGACTTGATTAACATCATGTTTCCAATTTGTGTAAAGTTTACTTAAGTTAAATTAGTTTTTGTTAAAAATACTACAGCACCTAAAACCTGCAAATAGCGCTATAGACCACACTTAATCATCAACAGGGGCTAAAAGTTTTGCTTAAATTAGTAAGCCATTAGGTACAGCACTGATCCCCAATCGAAAAACTTCATGGTAATCTGTTGCAGTTGTGAATCAAAAGTGAACACATAACGAGTACGAGTTCGGGTAGGCAATGCCCTCACGCTTGGCTCAATCTCGAACTAAAAAGTGCCCTTTACAACGTAACGCATGAATAGAAGACTTTTGTGGACTACTGTCGCTCTGTTAACAACTGTGGGCGTACCTTTATCTAATGCTGAATCAAGCAAGGAAGTTAACCCTTTAAGTGAGCAGGCAACGTCTCCCCAGATACCAATAGAACCAACTAACGTTGTCAAAGTGGGTGAGTACCAATCCCCAACAGGAAATCCGGCAGACACGATAGTTGCGAAGATTCAGCCTCATCAACTGGCAGGACATCCGGCAGCAACGCTGTATGTCCGAAATATTCCCGTTCTCACTTTTCTTAGTTCCAATCCGGTTGCAACCAGCAATACCATTGGGACAAATCAAGATAATACTAGAAGTGCTACTCGTAGCGCCCATACTAAGGTGGCAACTATCGGGAACTTAGCGGATTTAAATAGGCAGGCTAATGTTGGGCATGCTCATGATATTCAAGCTACTAACACTCCGCTGTGGCGGGCGACGGCAGTAGCAGCTAAACTCAATCAGCTAAATTTGGATCACGTAGATGCCAGTAAGATTACGGTCAGCTGGAAGGCTGGAAGCGGTGCTACTACCAAAACGCTAGGCGATTCTAAGGAGACGCTACGCGATCGCTACCTAATTAAAGTTAATGGGGAAGAACTGGTTGAGATTAATGCCGAAACCAGACTACCAGATCAGACCAACGACCTTGGACAAGATGCCTTGCAAGCTACTAATCGTCTGCGGCGACTGCTAGGCAATGCCCCTCCCTTGCGTGAAGTCTCTGGTAAGCCTGCACCGCCCCCAAAACTGCCACAAAAAATAGTGCGTCCAAAACCACAGCAGATTTCCTTGGGAGCAATACGAAGCCGCCTTAGTGGGATGGCTTCGTGGTACGGCCCTGGCTTTCATGGCAATCGCAGTGCTAGCGGTGAGAGATACAACCAAAATGCATTAACGGCGGCGCATCGCAGTTTACCCTTTGGCACAAAGGTACGAGTAACTAATATCCAAAACGGTCGTTCTGTGATAGTGCGAATTAATGACCGAGGACCTCACATCAGGGGTCGAATTATTGATCTTTCCGCCGCAGCCGCTCGAATTGTGGGAGTCATGCAAAGCGGTGTTGCCCCAGTGCGTGTCGAGGTACTGGGTAAGCAAACAGTAACGGCACGATAGTTAAGTTAAAAGTGAGTACGTAGGGATTACCGTTCTTGAGATGTCGGATACCCTGCTGCTCGTCAACACTTTCCTCTAAGGTTGACACCATCTTTAACAAACGCTGTTAGGATTCCATTGCAGGTGAACCCAATTTGCTTGGCAGGAAAGCCATTAGCGATAAACTAACGGGTGGGCAAAAGAAACACTTGGGGTATTTTGGTGCGTTTGTTTACGACAGTCGCGGCTTTACGCTGTTACTTAAGTCTACGCCGAGTCCGAAATTGGATGTCGCAAGCCAGCGAGGCTTCCTTGTCACACGCAGTCGGTCTAGTTCCCACAATGGGAGCTCTGCATGCAGGACATTTAAGTTTGTGCCAACGGGCGCGACAAGAAAATGCCACAGTAATTGTTAGTATTTTTGTTAATCCCCTGCAATTTGGACCAACAGAGGATTATCAACGCTACCCCCGCACATTAGACCAAGATCGGCAACTGTGCGAACAAGTAGGGGTGGATGCGATTTTTGCTCCTACTGCTGAAGAAATGGGAGTGGGGAACAGGAAGGCAGGGGGAGCAGGGGGAGCAGAGGATAACTTCACTTTATCCCTCACTCAGGTTGTTCCCCCATTGAACATGACCTCAGTTTTGTGTGGGAGCGGAAGGCCTGGGCACTTTCAGGGGGTTGCTACAATTATGACTAAGCTATTGAAGGTGGTACAGCCTGATCGGGCCTATTTTGGTCAGAAGGATGGTCAACAGCTGGCAATTATTAAACGGCTGGTGCAGGATTTAAATTTTTCGATGGAAGTTGTTGGCTGTCCCACAGTGCGCGAAGCTTCGGGTCTTGCCTTGAGTTCCCGGAATCAGTATTTGACACCTGAGCAAAAAGAGCAGGCGGCTGTATTGTATCGCGGTTTGCAGCGGGCTGAGCAAGTATTTCAGGCTGGGGAACGTCTGGCTAGAGCGCTAGTTGAAGTTGTTAGAAGTGAATTGGCGATCGCTAGCGTGGCGCTAGAGTATGTTGAGTTAGTTGATCCTACTACGTTGCTGCCTTTGTCAAGAATAGAAGATGAAGGAATGCTGACCATAGCGGCGCGGATTGGTTCTGCTCGGTTAATTGACAATATCATTCTGCGCTCTAGGCAGCCCATCGTAGCAATTGATGGTCCAGCTGGGGCAGGAAAATCAACAGTAGCTCGTCAGGTGGCAGCAATTCTGGGTCTACTTTATCTAGACACAGGAGCAATGTATCGAGCATTGACGTGGCTGGTGCTGCACTTAGGTGTGCCGCTTGAGGATGAGTGTGCGATCGCTGAAATAGTTAGTAACTGCCAGATTGAACTTGCCCCCAGCGACAACCTTGAAGAGCCGGTACGTGTCTGGATTAATGGTCAGGAAGTTACTCAAGATATTCGCAGCAAAGATGTGACATCAAATGTTTCCCTGATCGCTGCTCAGCCTACTGTTCGCTCTTCACTTGTCCAACAACAGCAGCGCTGGGGGAAAAGGGGTGGTTTGGTTGCTGAAGGACGTGACATTGGCACCCACGTTTTCCCCGATGCCGATTTGAAAATCTTTTTAACTGCATCTGTCAATGAGCGGGCGCGACGTAGGCAGCAAGACTTTCAACATCAAGGTCAGGCAGATATAAGTTTAGAGCAGCTAGAACAAGACATTATTGAACGCGATTGGAAAGATAGCAACCGCAATGTTGCCCCTTTACAAAAAGCAGCCGATGCGATTGAGATTCAAACAGATGGGCTTAGCATTGCCCAAGTCACGGCTGAAATTATCAACTGTTACAACGAACATTTGCCTAAACGTTGAAAGGGATCAGGGGGAGCCAGTCTCGTGCGGAGGTTCCCTCCGTTGAGAGAACTGGCGTTCAGGGAATCCCCATGTGAAATTCTTGACCACAGCGTCTTTATGCTACACCTGTATAAGCCGATAAATAACTAAGAATTAGCCGATTTTTTAAGCTTTAGTAGCAAAATTAACGATTAATTTTTACTTCACTATGTTTTTCTCAGGCAAACTAGTGAATACTAACCCCATAGGCAGGTGCTATGGCTTCTAAATTAGCTCTAAATTAGGAAAGCGTTGAGGCGAGAATTTACACAATGGCATTCCAACTGTCCCCTTTACCATATAGCTACGACGCCCTAGAGCCGTACATCGATGCTCAGACAATGCAGTTGCATCATGATATGCACCACCAGACTTATGTTAATAACTTAAATGCAGCAGTGGAAAAGTATTCTGAGCTGCAATCAAAGAGTCCCGAAGAATTGATCAAAGACTTTAATAGTCTGCCACAGGATATTGTCTCGGTTGTGCGTAACAATGGGGGCGGTGATGTGAATCACACAATGTTCTGGCAAATTATGGCACCTAATGCTGGTGGTGAGCCGACTGGTGCCATTGGTGATGCGATTACGGAAAACTTTGGCGACTTTGAAAGCTTTAAGCAGCGGTTTAATGATGCTGGCACCAAACAATTTGGTAGTGGCTGGGTTTGGCTAGTTCGTACCAGCGATGGCAAAATCGAGGTTACAAGTACGCCCAACCAAGACAATCCGATGACATCGGGTCATTTTCCAATTATGGGGAACGATGTCTGGGAACACGCTTACTATCTCAAGTATCAGAACAAACGCGCTGAGTATCTGAAACAGTGGTGGAACGTTGTTAACTGGGATGAGATTAACAAGCGGTTTGAGATGGCAAGTCGATAAGCAATAGTCCGAACTGATAATTAAGAACAGCCACAACTAAAATCGTGGCTGTTTTTTATATGCTGTAGGATGATTGCAGCAGATATCTTCAAATGTTATCGTTTTTCCACCGATAATCGGCAGCACCTGCGATGACTCCATTAAATTAAATATAGTATGAATAGCAAAGAACTAGCACAATACGCTGTTAGTGTTGGACAAAATATTTGCCCAGAAATAACAGCATAATTTGGGTGAGTGGTGGCGAGGAATTGAAGATGAGGTGTTTTGACCTTGAGGTAGGATGGGTTTGATATTGACCTAAAAAGAGAAGTAGCACCATTTAATTTGCTATTTTTATTAATCTTTTCAAAATGAATGCGTGACTATAAGTTTGTAATAGAATCACAATCATGCCTAAAACAAAGAAAACTACCACTGAAATTAATCTCAGCGATCCACAATATTACTTCAATCGGGAGTTGAGTTGGTTAGAGTTTAATAACCGGGTTTTGCATGAAGCTTGCGATCCGCGCACACCCCTATTAGAACGCCTCAAGTTTTTGGCGATTTTTAGTTCCAACCTGGATGAATTCTTCATGGTGCGCGTTGCCGCTTTAAAGGAACAGGTAGCAGCGAAGGTAAGCAAGTTAAGCCCGGATGGTCGCACACCCCAAGAACAGCTAGAATCAATTAGCCAACGACTACGTCCCTTAGTGGCGCAACAACATCAACACTTTGAGCAAGTAATCCGCCCGATTCTGGCACGAGAAGGCATCCATATCCTCGACTACATCGACCTGAATCAGGAACAGCGGACTTACCTGCAACGCTACTTTGAGGAGCAGATTTTTCCGGTTTTAACACCCTTAGCAGTTGACCCCAGTCACCCATTTCCCCACATTTCCAATCTCAGCCTTAGTCTGGCAGTGGTAGTCAAAAATCCGGAAACTGAAGAAGAGTTCTTCGCCAGAGTTAAAGTCCCAAAGGTACTGCCCCGATTTTTACCTCTGCCGGAGGAATTGCGAATCCAGCACAAAGGACACCCAGCTAGTTGGACTGGCGTACCTTTAGAACAGGCGATCGCGCACAATCTAGAATCACTGTTTCCTGGCATGAATATCCAGGAATATCACCTGTTTCGGGTTACCCGTGATTCTGACTTGGAAGTAGCAGAAGATGAAGCAGATGACTTGCTGCTGGCGATCGAACAGGAACTCCGCAAACGGCGCGTCGGCGGTTCTACAGTCCGGCTAGAAATTCAATTTCAGACTCCTGAATCTGTGCGGAGTAGGTTGTTACAGGAACTTGATTTAAACGAGAGTGATGTATATGAAATAAACGGTTTTCTGGGACTAGGGGATCTAATGTCTTTTCTAGCATTGCCACGCCCTGAACTCAAGGATGCAGCTTGGAAGTCTGTAGTGCCACCCCGCCTGCAAAAAATTAGTGAACCGAGTCCAAATCGAGATGTCCAGGAGGCTGAGGAAGGAAAAGATTTTTTTAGTGTAATTCGTGAGGGAGATTTGCTGGTACATCATCCGTATCATTCTTTTTCCGCTACTGTATTACGCTTCATCACCTATGCTGCCCAAGATCCAGATGTGCTGGCAATCAAAATGACCTTATACCGCACCTCTGGAGACTCGCCGATTATGAATGCGCTGATTGCAGCCGCAGAAAATGGCAAGCAAGTGGCTGTACTAATGGAACTAAAAGCCCGCTTTGATGAAGAAAATAATATTTATTGGGCGCGTCGGTTAGAAAGCGTCGGAGTTCATGTAGTATATGGGCTGGCTGGGCTGAAGACACACTCCAAAATTGTTATGGTGGTGCGCCGGGAGGCAGACCGTATCCACCGCTATGTCCATATTGGTACTGGTAACTATAACCCAAAAACCGCTCGACTTTATACAGATCTGGGACTATTCAGTTGCCGAGAAAGCTTGGGGGCTGATTTAACTGATTTATTTAATTACTTAACAGGTTACTCACGCCAAAGGTCTTATCGCCAGCTATTGGTTGCCCCAGTGAATATGCGCGATCGCATGGTTGCTTTAATCTGCCGCGAAATCGAAAATTACCAAAACGGTTTTTCTAGTCGTATTGTTGCCAAAATGAATGCGCTAGTCGATCCGCAAATCATCGCTACTCTCTACGAAGCTTCACGCGCTGGCGTACAAATTGACTTAATTATTCGCGGTGTGTGCTGTTTGCGTCCGGGAGTCAAAGAAGTAAGTGAAAATATTCGCGTCCAGAGTATTGTGGGTCGTTTTCTAGAACACTCTCGCATTTTTTACTTTCATAACAGAGGTGAAGAAGAAATCTATATTGGCAGTGCTGACTGGATGCCCCGCAACCTTGATCAAAGAGTTGAAGCAATTACTCCAGTTGCAGATCCAGATATTGCCAAGGATCTACAAGAAATTCTTGGTATTATGTTGGCAGATAACCGCATGGCTTGGGATTTACAGCCCGATGGACGTTACATCCAGCGCCGTCCCGCTGCCGACTGTCCCCAAGCTAGCTCCCAAGAAACTTTGATCCAAATGGCACTCCAATCAGCTGGCATGGCGTGACCAAAATTGAGCAAAAAGAGGAGGAATAGGGGGATTCACTGACCCCCGCTGAAGTCCTCTCCACCAACGTCAACATCTGAATAAAGCTAATAATTATTTATGATGCTTGACTTTAGGAAAAGTTATCGGTTCAATAGTTTTACTAAATTACGACAAATAATTCAACTCTAGATAGAGTAATCTTAACTATTCATTCTCTTAACATTAAAATATTATTTAATTAATCGTTTTCGATTACTTGGGATGCTAATGCTATCTTATCAGCCCTCTATTCTACGAGTTTTGGTTGTTGATGACCACGAACTTACTCGTTTTAGTCTTAAGTTAGCTTTATCTAGTCAGGAAAATATAGAATTAGTTGGATTAGCCAGTAATGGCCAAGAAGCTATAGAAATGGTTAAACGATACCACCCTGATGTGATCATTCTCGATCTACAGATGCCTATTATGGATGGTTGGTGCGCCTCTGCTCATATTAAAGATATTGAGCCTAAAACTCAGATTATTGCTTATTCCTCGCAGGAAGATACGAAGCTTAAAGACACAAACAAAATTGACAGCTTGGATGCTTTTTGTAAAAAAGACACAGCCACACCAGAGTTGATTAGACTCGTTAAAGAATTAGGGCAGCGAGTAACTAGTCAGAATTTTGAATAGATAACGGTAGCTATAAGCAATGTAAGTTTTAAGAATAAATTTTTGGCTAATCTGGCTCAAGGTTTAAGTTAATTTAATAAAGATGCAAGTAATTACTTATTTACACGCTGGGACATCCATAATTTGATATTAGCTCCCAGCGTGGCTTTCAGTCTGTTGGTTTAAATTGTTTTCGGATCTGGGAAGGTACGTTTAAACTCATCAATCAAATCGTCCATTTCTTCTAGAGCTTGATTAACGTCGATTCTTAAGGTTCCCAAGTTAGGTTGTTCTAGCAGGCGCAGTAGGGACTCTCGTTTGTCCTCAATCAGAGCAATTCGTTCTTGAAGCATTTGTAGATCCATTGACTAATTCCTTTACTGACTCTGCCTTAAGTCGATTGATATCCCAGATTCTAAAGCTGATCAGATGCTAGCTTAAGTAAGGAGCCGACACTTTGACCTCTATTTTAAGTATATAGCGTCTATCATCCAGCGTTGAATAAAATTATTCGCACTTATGCTACCTGCCATAGGATGCAAGGGAGAGTTGTAGGGCGGCTTGCTCCTGGGCGATCGCAATTATAAGCTAGGAGAAGGTGTAACTGCACTCAAAGCGCCTCCACTACCCGTGAATGTACAGAAATTAGTTTCCTTTGTAGCTAGAATTACAGCAATTAGAGTGGTTAGCAATATCGCTGTTTTTTAACCAATAAGCAAAAGCCGATGATAATACTGAAGTAATTGCGCTCCATATCACCTTATTGTCATGCTACGTCAAACTTCTTTGGGAACACTCGGTTTAACAATCGGTGGTGTTTTAACAATTGTCGGATTTGCCGCCTATTTTCTCGGTAATCCCACGCTGAACTTAATAGGATTTTTTTACGGAATTCCTCTCTTCCTCGGAGGGTTGGCGCTCAAAGCCTCTGAACTGAAGCCAATACCCTTCAGCCAACCCACCACGCCGGAGGTGCTTACTCTACGACAGCAGCAGGCGACTGCCACTCAAAATAAAATTCGTCAAGATGTCACCCGATATCTCTACGGCCCAGAGGCACACCTTGATACATCTTTGTCTCACTTGGGTTTTAGCCCCACAGATGAGGAACGGCCAATAATCAAAGGGTTACGGGAAACTGAAGTTGAGGGGGCTTATGCATTGATTTTGGAATTTTATTCGCCTCTGATTGCTTTGGCAGCCTGGCAGCAGAAGCAGGAGAAAATGGAGAAATTTTTTGCTCCTGAAGTGCAGGTTCAAGTGACTCAGCCCGCAGAGAATGAGATTAATTTGGCGCTGATTGCTATGCCAAAGGTAGAAGACTGATTTTATTTGTTGTTAGTTATTAAAAATAACCAGTAATTACTAACAACAAATTACTTTTCTAAGCGAACAGCATACCACTGTAAATACTGCCCAGGACCAACATCAAATTCGCAGCTAGTGTCTAGTAAATACTGAGCCTGAGCCTCAATAGACGCAAACTTTTGCAGCTCTCGTGGCAAATCCTGCTGTCGCTGGGTCAAAATTTCCTTAAGCTTTTCCAATAGCTCTGCCGCCGTGAGAAATTGCTCTGGTTGGTTGGGTTCTAGGACGACAAAGGCATCCTGCTGGTACATTAAGGGGTCTGGCATACAGAAATTTTTGTAACTTTGAATAGTCTCAGTAATCAATAACTTCAGTTGCTAATTCTTTAGTTGCAATGGATATCTTGCGCGTTAGTTAGTCTTGCTTGAGAACGCCCTCAAGTTTTTGAGCTAACTCCTGTCGAGTTGGGGACTTGAGTAAATAGCGGTTAATAAACCAGACACAGTAACCAATACCGATTAATTCAAATGTGGACCCTAATAGCGGGATGTCATTCAGAGCCTCCATTATCGCTAGCACTATCTTGAGCGCGATCGCCGCTCCCCAAATTACAGCGATGCTAATAATGAGCTGCTTATATGTGTTAAAAAAAGTACCTACATAATCAGGCAGCCCTACTATAAAATCAAAAATTTGTGTGACAATCCACTGCCCTTTCTCAATCGACTGAGTGGTGGGAGATATTTGTCGCCGCGCTTCCGGTTCTAATGCTGTTGTCACCTTTGGAGAGTTGGAGACATCGTCTGTTGGTTGCTGTACATCAGATTCCATAATTCAATACATATTAATTGGAGTGGGATGATTTATTTAGTTTAGAACTAAGTTTACAGATTCTTATCTTCCAGGTAAAAAGCTGATTTCTGGTAATTATACTTAATGAAAGACTGTGTAGCAAGTCACCCTTTAGTTGCTGCGACACTGTACCGTGCTGTATATAATTCGAAAAAATCAGTTCTATGCCTATGGCGGCACTTGGACGGAGAAATAATGCGACATCAAAAGTAGCTCATTGCCTTCTTACTCAAAGCAATGAGCTAAACTTTATGTGCTCAAATGTCTACTTTGCCTTTGATTTTGAGTCTGATTCTGTTTTGGCTGGCGCTACCTTGTCCTTAAATACCTTACCAGCTGAGAAAGCTGGCACTACTGTTGCTGAAATTTCCATCTTCTCGCCAGTTTTAGGATTGCGACCCTCGCGGGCTTGTCGCTCCCGTCGCTCAAATGAGCCAAAGCCTACCAATGTCACTTTATCACCACTAGAAACTGCTGCTACAATTGCGTCCAGTACCGCAGTCAAAGCAGCATCGGCATCTTTTTTGGTAAGTTCAGTCTTAGTTGCAATCGCGTCTATCAATTCACCTTTATTCATGAAGTTAATCTCAATCCCTTGATATAGTTTGTAGCTACTGTAATTCAGGAATTTTACATTGATGGTACTGGAAGTCAACACAGTCAGTGTAAAAACTTAGTCCAGCTTATCAGCATTTCCCAAATTATACTGCCAAGGACAGCAAACAAAACTGTCGTCAATACAACTGTTGCATAGCCAAAACAAATAAGAATTCCATCAAATTCCAACATTCCTATAGCTAGAAACAGCATCGCTAAGGCTGGAACTTTATTGGTAAAAGGAATAGGTAAAGGTAAAGCGCTCAGAGCAGCACACCAGGCAACACAGAACCCAATCAACCGCCGCGATAGACCATGACGTGCCAGAACCTCTAGCCGTGGTCGAACTAGTCTCTCTATGGGATGCAGTAGCCAGTCAAGATTTTTCAGCAGCCCAGATGTTACTGCTGGCGAGAGGTGCAGACGGGTGATCCACTTCGGCAGCCAGGGTTGATGGAAACCTAACCCCAGCTGCATTCCTAGCAGGAAGGATGCGAGATTAAGGAGAGTAGAGATTCCAACCAGCGGAACTGGAATCAAGAAGGGCAAAGTCAAAAGGGTAATCATCAACCCAAAGCCTTGCTCTCCTGAACGCTTCAGAAGAGTGTTGCAGGAAAGTGGTTGTCCGGTATAGTCTGCTAAAAGGGTCTGAATTTCTTGGGAAAATTTCACTTGGAGGCTGCAATTGAACTTCTCTAGAGTAGTTGATGAATGCCGATAGTTTTGGCTCAAAGACAATCACTCTTTAGAGTTATTAGCCGACTGTATAAATTGGGAAGTTTCTAAATTAACTATTTGGTAGTAGGCAAGGAGGGCTGAATATTTGTCTGGGTGTTAACCGTTTCAACCGCCTGGAGAGCTAATGGTACCCCTAATATCAATGCTAGCAGGAGCGCAATCCACTTAAACCAATTCGTTCTCGTACGGCCCTTGATAGGATACTCGCAACTCAGACAAATTTCTGCTTCCGAACTATTCAACGTTCCGCATTCCTTACAGGGAACTAAAGCCATAATTCAAATACTCTAGCATGGTTACTTAATCAACTATACTGATCTATCTTTAACCACGAGGATACTAACGTTAATGCGTTCCTCCCGCTGGCTACAAAAAAATTTAAGGCTTATTCTTAACCGCGTTTCTTATATTTTGGGGAAATAGTCTTTATCCTTCTCCTACAGGTGAGAATGGTTTCTTTTTCAATCGCCAAGGTAATGTCGCAAATGTTAGCCCTTTGTGGAGCAGGGCAAAGCGATTATGCTGAAGCGGCGCTCATTCTTAAGCGTCAGCTAGATCATACTTGATTGTTGTTGCACTCATGGTTGAGAAGATGGCAAATTTCGCAGAGTTGCTGCTGTTTGACCAAAGAGGGTTTTTCTACTCTCTTCATTTGTAGTTGAACCTGCCGTAAACGATTCAGTTTTTGCGACCCTAAATTACAATTACCTCATTTACAACCATAGCTACGTTTTCCGCGACTGCCACATTAATTTCCCGTTCCAGGGTTTCCTCGCCAAACCGGACACAATGCGATCGCCGATAATAAATGTTGGCACTGAGTTGATGCCGATTTCTGCGTAAGCGTACTTTACTTAACTTAATAGTGCTTGTCTAACAATCTGGGTATAGCTACTTCGTTCAGCTAAAGTTGTAATAGTATGGTCATTCTCCAACTTAAATGCTGCAATATTCAGTTCATCCCCCTACTGAATTCATTCGCACTCACTTAGACCAGCTTTTGCCTAGCTGGTCGCTACCAGTATTGTCAGTACTTGTAGTTCTCCAATTCTGTCAATTTGCTTTTTTAGAACAGACAGTTCACACGGAAAGCTCCAAGAATCAATTTCGTCAACAATTTGTTGAGTTTGGTAGCCGAGTCATTCTCCAATTAAAAGCAATGGGACATCTAGCGGACATATTTGATCCGCGCACTGGCTTGCCAATGACTTCTCCACCAGGTCAGCTGCGGCTCAATGATGTAAAAGTTGTTTGTGCTACTTTAGATTATTCTATCGATAGCAGTGGTTCTTGTGCCGTGATTGTACATCCGACTTGGGGAAGAGCGGTTTATCCTTCCACACTTGTATCATCTGCCCATCCCAATGTAGTTGAAGGAGTAGTAGCTACAATAGTTGCTAGTAGCACTTACTATAACTCAATCCGTGCTAACGCTCATTGAGCTTAAACGAACAACTGAGTAATCATCCCCGAACTGTTCTATAGGTTTGTGCAGTTTTTCACAATACCACCACTGCTGCACAGTTGGAAGCAATTTGACCCAATACAGTGTAATGACAAATGGTTGTTGCAAACCTTTTAGCTCTAAAATTTCCACCCAGTAGGAGGGAGAATGCTTGGTAGATATGTCGGCAATAAAACGCCTGCCAATACGTCGCCAACTTGGTTCCTTACCACGCCAATCCATTCGGCAGCAAGGCCAAGGTAGTTGTTCTCGGTCAAACAAGCGACAACAAGGACCAATTACTCGATAATTGAAATGACCGCCAGGGCTGCAAAATACTTGTCCCAATGGAAGAGGATGCGGCGAGGACTCCACTATGAACTTCAACCTCCCAGATCTAGCTAGTCAACAGGACAGCATTACATCCGCTAAAGAGCGATTCTATTAATTCCAAATTGAATTTGAGATAGCTCATGGGTTTGCGGTTGGATCTAGACTCTAGCGGTAATCTGGTGTTGCGACTGATATTGAACACGCTATTCTTAACGTCATCTTGCTGAATGACTTGGAACACCATAAGAGCGTAGGTCGTAGCTGTAGGTTGTCATTGCGGACTAAAAGTTATTATGATAAGGGGCTAACTCCACTTTATGTCCTAACAGATCCTTGTTGACTGCTATATCTCAATAATATTTAACTTGCTATTAATTCGCGGACAGTCTCGCAGCTAGGACGAGCCAAGAGTCCGGGATACGGCTCCAAGGCAAATTCTTGGTCTGGATTGCTTAACAAATAGCGATCGCACACCCCCAATAGTTCCGCTTCAGTTCGGGCAAGGCGCATATTGTTCATGAAAGCTCCTGCTTTATCTACACCCTGAGCGATGTAGTTTAGATACATCTTCGTATGGTTGACGCGCGCCC
Organism: Chroococcidiopsidaceae cyanobacterium; assembly: GCA_041748755.1. Taxonomy (GTDB): domain Bacteria; phylum Cyanobacteriota; class Cyanobacteriia; order Cyanobacteriales; family Chroococcidiopsidaceae; genus JAHHHE01. Next base: position 22,588 of record JBGTCQ010000191.1, read on the forward strand.
GCTCCGGTACTGTCAGCGTTGTAGTTTGATGCAGGCGCTCAATATAGTCGCGCACTTCAGCCAGAGTTATAGTAGAAACAGGTTGACCGCTCAGGTACTGGCGGATTTGCTTAAAAATCCAGGGATTTCGGATTGCAGCGCGACCAATCATTACCCCTGCTGCTCCTGTAGTGTTTAAGACGGCTGCTGCTGAGATGGCAGATGTCACGTTACCGTTTGCTAAAACTGGGCAATTGACCCGTTGTACAGCATGGGTAATGAACTCGTAATGTACGCTGCTATAATAACTCTCCTTAACGGTACGAGCGTGCAAGCTTAGCAAATCGATGTTGTACAGGTTGATTAGGTCAAGGATACGATCAAAGTTTGCTGTATTTTCAAAGCCAATTCGCATTTTGATTGTCAGTAGCCCATCAACAGCCCCTCGCAACTCACCAAGGATGCGGCTGACCTTTTCAGGATCGCGCAACAGTCCTCCACCCACATTTTTGCGATAAATTCTTGGAGCAGGACATCCCATATTGATGTCGATGCCTGCTACTGGGTAACGGCTCAATTCTAAGGCAGTGCGTACTAGGTCGGGAATACTCTCACCGATGAGTTGAGCAAAGATGGGGCGACCGGTGGAGTTCTCTGTAATTGAGCTGAGGATGCTTTTATTTAAACTCGAACTAGCATGGACGCGAAAATATTCAGTAAAGAAGTAATCGGGACTGCCATAGTCGGCGATCGCGCTCATAAACCGCAGATCCGTCACATCCTGCATGGGAGCAAGAGCCGTTAAGCCAAGTCCCGGATTTAAAGGAGGAGGAAGGACATATTGTGGTGTTGGCGCGGTCGGTTGAATTGCCAAGAGGTTTAAACGTTGTCTATGCAATGGTTACTCTAAACGATCCTACCAGCAATCCAAATGCCAGCGCCTCTAGCCAGAGAAAACAAAAATAATGCAGAACCAGGGAGCTATGAGCCTGCTCCTTTCTACCCACTCTTTCTAGGAATCCTGGTTCTGCTCATTAATAGTGGAACTCCAGTCACCGTTCTCTACTCCAGTGTCAGCGTCCTTCTTCTGCAACTCATTGAACAGCGTTGTATCAGCCATTGCTTTGCGGAGTTTGAGCTTTTTCTCTTCGTATGCATTACGCTCCTCTGTCGACATTGCTGCCCGTACTGCTTCTCTTACAGTACCAGCCCACTGCTCACTCGCCTTACCGTTGCCAGGAGGGATGCTATCGAGGGCATTGAGCCACGCATCTCGCAACTCCTCCATTGCCTCACGTTTTGGGTACTTGAATGTCTGTACTTGTACACCAGCACAGGTTTCAAGACCGTTGAGAGCCACATGAGCGTTGAGAGCGAGCAGAATGTTCCGTGAGTAGCCCACGTATTGGGTGCGGCCTGCTGTATCTAACACAGCGTACACACCTGCGACCTTTGTGTTCGCGGGGTGCTTGAGCCAAGTTTCAAGTGGTAACACCTCTGTACCGCCGCTTTCAAG